>JAZKFE010000459.1:0-26783 GCA_040386595.1 Planctomycetota bacterium
AGGGCGATGCCTTGGGCTGACCTATCGCGCCCCTTTGGGGCTCATGTCACCCTAGTCTATTCTCTGTCGTAGCCGCAGCCGTTACCTCGCCGTGGTCGCCAAATCCAGATGGCGTTGCTAGAGAAAACTCAGAGTGACAAACGAAAATAACCCGCCTGGAAGTTTTGAAAAACTTCCAGGCGGGTTCTGTATTCATGTCGTCGTCTGACTTGATTCCGCCAGGAGATTAAACCCGGCGACTGAATCAGCCATTCCCTGCAACGGGGCCGGTGCCGACCAGATCACACGTCTGATTGTTGTCGCAATCGTCGGGGGTGTCGGTGAAGCTCTGAGAGTTGTAGGTCGACTTCAGCTTGGCGGGCAGTCCGCCGCCGGCGCCATTCGAACCCGAGAAGCCAACAGCGCTGAAGCCTTGGTTCAGTGAGCCCACAGCGTTGGAGATGTCGTTCAACTCGGTGTTGACGGCAACAGCGACTTCGCTCCAGCCGACGATCAACGCCAGGACGGCGATGGTGATGATGAGGACCAATTCGATCGAGACAATGGCACCGTTCTCGTCGTTCAGAAAGTTCTTGACCATGTTGTACTTTGCCTTTCGCGCTGCATTGAGAGAGATAATCGAGAAACAACCGGACATTCCAGCGCGTCCATCCCTAACTTTGGGCGGGGACACAGGACAAACAGAGTGAGGAAACACTGCTTGTCACGACTGGAAGAGTTTCGACTTTCAGCGGCAATCGACACGGACTGAGGAGGTCCACATCAACTGCGATAATCGCTGTCCGTCGGCGGTCACCCATGTTGGCCAACACGGGATCACAAGTACCTGCGCAGGAAAATTGCCACCGTTTGAACGATCAATGACAGGTTGCGATGCAGTAGCTTTCCGGTCCAGAAACTGGCTCCGAGCTCCCGTCGACTTCACCTGACATTGATCACCGTTTCGACAGCAATCGTTGTCTTACGGGGACGAGAGAACGCATGGGCTATGCCAAACGGCGATGGCGGCGCAGCTCAGGCCGCGGTCAGCGAGTTCCAGAGGGAGACATCAGCTGTACAAACACCGCAAAACATGCGGACGCAGCCTTGTGGAGTGGATCGAAGAATAATTTCGATCAATCTTTAAGGTCTGGTTGCAAGAAACGGTGATGTTTCGAAAAGTGAACAAGCCGTGTCAAACGTCGAGGATACGGCGCATAGTTGTTTTGCCAGTCGTAGGGTTTGGTTCTGAGTGATGCCGGTGGGCAACGGGCATGTGGCGAGTTCTCCCCACTCAGGTTATTGTCGCTACAGTTCTTCGGGTATTTGCCTCAATTTCCAAGCTGCCTAAGCGTTACGTCGCAGTTTTTGGTTAAAACCGGCAATAGCTGCGAAACCGGCACAAATCAGACAACCGATAAGTTGAGCAAAATGCGAACCAAACACGACGGTGGCATTCAACATCATAAAGGCGAGGTACCACTGGACTGCGGACCAGCGCCAACTGGAGGGAGAGTCTGGGGCAGACCGGGTGGTCCACATCCTGAGCACGTCTGCTCCCCAGACGCCGGCTGTCAGCAGATTGAACCAGACCCCGCCGCCCCAATTCCATCCAAACAAGGAAGCCGTGCGTCGGGCCGTATGTTCGTAAGCGGCGGACCAGCTCCAGCCATGGACCAATGCCAGAGCGAGCACCACATGGACCACCAGTGCCAGCCAACCCACCGTCCAGATCAGTCGGATCCAGGTTCGCGTTCGACGGTCTGGTCGCCACAGGAACAGAGCCCAAGCGGTTGCATAACAGATCACGGCGGGCCAGGCGGACCATCGGGCCGCGGTTTCGACGTCCATCATTGGGGTCTCGGAAGGATGTTCGCGAACACGGATTGTTCGCCGTGGATGGTGGGAAAGAGAGGTCAGAATCGCAGCGAATGCATTACGTTTTTGCAGGGAACCCGGGGGATCAGGGGCCGGAGCGACTTCATCCCTTGCAGCCTCCCGCTGTGTGCAGAACAATACGCGCTATAGGGTGCCGCCGGAATCTTCGAGTGATGCAACTCGCCCGGCTCACCGGTTCTTGATCGTACCGGACTTCGTCCACGAGTAGTATTCCAATGGATGTGCATGATTTGACCCGCAAACTGCAATTGCAGAACGATTCCAAGATCGTCTTGATCGTCGCGGACGGACTAGGCGGCCTGCCGCTGACGCTGGGGGGGAAGACCGAACTCGAAACCGCCCAGACTCCCAATCTGGATGCGCTCACCAAAACCGGTGTGTTGGGACTGAGCACTCCCGTATTGCCGGGAATCACCCCGGGCAGCGGCCCGGGCCACTTGGGCCTGTTCGGCTACGATCCGTTGCAGTATCAAATTGGCCGTGGTGTGCTGGAAGGCTTGGGGATTGATTTTGACCTCGGCCCCAACGACGTCGCCATCCGCGGCAATTTTTGCACGATTGATGCGGACGGCAAAATCACCGACCGTCGTGCCGGACGCATTGCCAGCGAAATCGGCGTGAAGCTGTGCGCGAAGCTCGACCAGATCAAGATTCCGGGCATCGAGATCTTCGTTCGTCCGGTCAAAGAATACCGCCTGGTGGTTGTGTTCCGTGGCCCCGGACTGGAAGGCAATGTCGAAGATACCGATCCGCAGAAGACGGGTGTCCCGCCGCTGGATCCAGTGGCCCGCGATGCCGGATCGCAAAAGACCGCCGAAGTCGCCAAGGAATTCTTGCGACAGGCTCGTGAAGTGTTGAAGGACGACCACCCCGCCAACTTCTTTACGATGCGTGGGATCGATCGCAAGCCGGCCATCCCGACGTTCCAGGAAGTTTACGGACTGCGGGCCGCTGCCATCGCCGTGTACCCGATGTACCGGGGCTTGGCTCGACTGGTCAGCATGGACGTGTTGGACGCCGGGCAGACGCTGGACGACCAATGTGCCCGGCTGGAGAAAGTCTGGAATGACTACGACTTCTTCTTCCTGCACTACAAGTACACCGATTCGACGGGCGAAGACGGCAACTTCCCGGAGAAGGTCAAGAAGATCGAGCAGCTGGACGCCGTGTTGCCGCGAATTGCCGCTCTGCAGCCGACGGTCTTGATTGTGACCGGTGACCACAGCACCCCCAGCAAGATGAAGTCGCACAGCTGGCACCCGGTGCCGGTGCTTCTTGCTGCCGACACGTGCCGCCCTGATGGCTGCACGACATTCGGTGAGCAATCGTGTTTGTCGGGTGGACTGGGGCAGTTCCCCGCCAAGCATCTGATGTTGCTGGCGCTGGCCCACGCGGGACGCCTGGAGAAGTTCGGCGCCTAGTCGAGAGCGAAAGAAAAATATCAATCGCACGGCTCAGGGGACGTCGAGAAATCCCGGCGTCTCCTGAGCACACGATTTCAGCCGATAAAACAACCGTTGAGACATCTGGGAATACTGCGAACCGATGGAGTTGGTTCGTTCTCGATTTCCCTGGTGCCCAGCGTATTTGATCTACCGCATTTGATGCACCGACGACGATCTCAGCCCGCCTTCTGCACCGGTCGGGCGGAAGGTTGTAGGGGCTGAACCGAGCTTCCCACCAGGGGCAGCTTCAAGGTGAACGTCGTTCCCTTGCCCACGGTGCTTTCGACACGGATGCGGCCTTGATGTGCTTCAATCACATCGCGGCACAGGGCCAGGCCCAATCCGGTTCCACCCTGACCTTGAGAATCCGAAGTCTTGGTCGTGAAGAAACGATCGAAGATCTTTCGCAGGTTCTCTGCGGGAATTCCGGCTCCGGTGTCGCGGACGGCGATCTCGGCCCAGCCTTCTTCGCGGTTGGCTTTGATCCCAATAATCATGCGGCCGCCGGTTTCCATCGCCTGACGACCGTTGATAATCAGGTTCAAGAGAACTTGCTGTAGCTGACCAACATTCACATTGGCCCGAGCGTCCCCTTGAGCGTTCACTTCGACCTTAACGCGGTGGACTTCCAAATCTTTCTCGACGAGTAGCAGAACTTCTTCCACGAGCTGCGTCAGATCGATTTCATCACGACGATCGGATTTGTTTCGGGCATACGCCAGCATGCCGGTGGTGATCCGGCTGGCACGTTGACCGGCCGCCAGGATCTTGTTGAACGCTTTGTCGCGGGCATCTTCGTCTTTGTGACGCAGTCCCAGCTTCGCGTAGTTGATGACCGTGGTCAGGATATTGTTGAACTCATGAGTGATCGATGAGGCTAACGCACCCACAGTGCTCATCTTTTGAGATTCCAGCAGTTGCTGCTGCAATTCAGTGATTTGCTTCTCGAGTGCTGCCAGCGTTCCGTCGCTCATGCCATACCCCTGTTGTGTGTGCCTGGTCGCGTGACCAAGGCTGAATCCTGAGTGCATCATCGAAGAGGAAAGTGTCCGGCAATCAGCGGCCCCGCGCAGAGACTCTCTCACAGTTCTCCTATCGGATGTCACCCGGTTGGACTTCAAACTCGTTGTCGAGGATTCCAGTGCCGAGGTTTTGGAAAGCAGAATCGAAAAAGCCTAATGAGAGGCTAGGGGGAGCAGGTAGCTCGGGTGGGATTTGTCGCATCAAACAGCAGTTTGCCACGCGAGTTCAACCGGTAGAGTCAGCCCAGTTTCTTTAATTCGTTTCAAGCCAAAATGAGATTTCTGTCGCTGTCAGGCGTCAATTTGGAACTCGGTTCGCCCGTTCCGGGTCACTCCGTGCTCCCAGTTCTTGACTCTCAACACTGCAATCACCGTCCGATGACCGAACCTGCTTAATCCGACCTTAAGGTGTCTGCTCCTATGTTTCCTCTGCGAACACTCGAGCACAAATTCAATTTCAATCAGCAGGGTTGTTCCAGTTGCTGCGGTGAATCCGTGATGCCGCGATTCAAGATAAGGGGTGTGTTGCTCATGGTTGCATTTGCCGTCGTCATTTCGTTGTTGATCGCGTCCAATTTGTTCATGACCTACGCGTGGTATGGACATCTGAAGGACCTGGCCGGACAGCCCTGGTATTTGGCCGTTTTGGTGAGTTGGGGAATTGCGTTTTTTGAGTACTTATTGCAAGTGCCTGCCAATCGTTACGGAGATGCCCACGGTTTTCAGCTGGGCCAACTGAAGATCATTCAGGAAGTGATCACCTTGGCCGTTTTTGTCCCCTTCTCGCTGATCTACATGCAACGCCCCCTGAGCCTGAATTTCCTTTGGGCCGGAATGTGTATGTGCGGAGCTGTCTATTTCGTATTTCGTTCCTGAAATCGGGGCCGCCTGATTTTGGGCCGTTCTGCCTGCGGGGGGAAACGGGGCTCGACCGAGAAAGTCGCGACCTCACGGATCACGAAGTCCAACCTGCATGTGGTGTGAGAATTTTCCGGCACTTTCTGGGGGACAAATACAATGCCCGTTGCCGTGTTGCGCCCGCCGGGAGTTCCCGAGAAAACTCCCCCGAAAGACCCGTCCGCGACTTATCGTCAGAGCCAACGAGCACTCGACGGGGCGGCATTTTGCCTGGCCGATGTTGCGGATGGTTTAGGCCCATTTCTGGTGATCTACCTCACCACTCAGCGGCATTGGACATCCGGTGAAGCCGGTTTAGCGATGTCATTGATGCTCGTCGGCACGGTACTCAGCCAGACGTTTGTCGGCGCGTGGATTGACCAGACGCGCTACAAACGGTTGGCCGTTGCCATGTCGGCGGTATTCGTCGCTGCGTCGTGCATTTTCATGTACCACTTACCGAATCGCGTGATGATTTATGGATTGCAACTGGCCACAGGTGTTGCGGTAACCGTTTTCCCTCCGGCACTCGCGGCAATCAGTTTAGGCTTCGTGGGCCGACCTCGGCTGCCTGCCCGGGCTGGACGGAATGAGGCCTGTTTTCACGCCGGAAATGTCGTCGCGGCCCTGCTCGCCATTGGAGGCAGCTGGTGTTTTGGTAGTGCCGGGGTGTTTTATGGCGTTGCGGTGATGGCCATCGGTAGTGCGGTTAGTGTGCTGTTGATTCACGAATCGGACATCGATCATCATGCCGCACGAGGGGCGGACGGCCTGGAGGGCGATGCTCAGATTCTGCCTTGGGTGAACCTGTTGCGCGATCCGCGCATCATTTGCTTCACGGCTGCGGTGGTCTTGTTCCATTTTGCCAATGCGGCAATGCTGCCGCTGGTCGGGCAAAAGGTCGGACATCAACTTGCCGACAAAGCCTCGGCGCTGATGGGAGCCTGCATCATTGTGGCCCAGTTAACTATGGTTCCTGTTGCCATCTTGGCCAGTCGCGCTGCCGTCTTTGGGCGCAGACCTGTGTTCCTCATTGGTTTCGCCATCCTACCTCTCCGCGGGCTCTGTTACACGTTAACGGACAATCCCTGGTTACTGATTGCCAATCAGATCTTGGATGGAATTGGTGCGGGTATTTTTGGGGTCGTCGCGCTGTTGATGATGGCCGATATGACGAAAGGAACAGGACGATTCAATTTCGCCCAAGGCCTGGTCGCCACCGCCATCGGATTGGGAGCAGCGTTGAGTAACGTGCTAACAGGATTGATTGTGGATGCCGCCGGTTACAACGCTGGATTCTGGTTCTTAACCACGGTGGCAGTGGCAGCCTTGTGTTTATTCACGCTCACCGTTCAGGAGACATTAGAAACGACAACCGAGAGTGGCGAAAGAAGCCAGGGAGTTTATACTGAACAACCGCGGTGATTTTTGAATGATTCGGCGATCGCGACACCTCATTACACCAAGGTGAATCATGGAAATTGATCAAGAAGCGGCCGTGGCCCAATTTCTGAAGCTGGCTCGTTCCTGCCAGGAGCGAAACCTGACTGCGGCGGAAGTCATTCGTGAAATCACCACCTTCTATCGAGACATCCACATCGCCGGTGCCGATGTGGAAGACGACGGTGATATGCTCCTGTTTCAATGGGGTTCCGGCAAACAGCTGCTCCTCACCGAGCCGCGCGACCTGCGAGAGTCGGAGGGTGGCGAACTGTCGTTTGAGTCGGCTGATTCGCTCTATTTGGATTTCACCCGCCAGGTATTCACCGGTGGTGATGGGGAAGATGAACACGAAGGCGATGACGACTTCGATGATTCCGCGATCCAGATGAGCCTCACCCTGGTCTATGGTCCAGCCAAACCTAAAACGAAATCTGGCAACATCTGGATCTCTGCACCGGACGGCATTGATACGGATTTAAAGAAATATGTTGCGCAGCCGCTGGTCGCGGAATTGCTGAATGCGGCCCCCACGCGGTATGTCGCCACCGTCGGCGATTGTGGATGAGTCAACGCGCCGCCGTACATCGCGACGACAGCGTTTGAACCATACGTTGAATCTTTCCAATCGCGCGGCAATGTAAGATATTAACGGCATTTTTATCAGGAGACTGAAGTGACGACTGCACCTCTGGATGAAACCGCCACGACTCAATACATCACCGAGACGTTCGATGGCGTGGACGTTCTGGTCGCAGCGGGGTACAGCTTCTTTTTCTATGATCCCGGTCAAAAACTGCCCGCGGAACGCCGCTTCCCCTTTGCCACCCTGGCGGCGAGCGACAACGAGTACGACACCGTCTCCAACTTGGATCGGCCGTCGGTGTTTCGCCTGAACATCGGAGTCAGCAAAGAGACTTACCGCGAGCTATTCGGCCCACAACCCCCTGCTGCTGGTGCCTCGGGTATTGTCGAGACCGGCCACGACTTCACCACACTGGATCAGATCCTGCCGCATCCCGTGTACGCACCCCAGTCTTGGATCTGTGTCCTCAGCCCCAGCGCGGCGACGTTCGACAAAGTCCGGTTGTTACTCGACGAAGCCTATGCGCTGGCCGTCCGCAAGTATGGCAAGTTGCGGACGTTAGAAGATTCCTGATTCAGCAACGGTGCGGTGAGAAACCGTCGCGACAAGAACTCGAAACCCGATATTCATCGGAAAGATCTTCTTCCGCAGGCTGAATACGTTAGTCAACGAACGGTGAAAGGTCCCCGGAGCGGAAACGCCTTGAACGATTTTTTGAACGCAAATTCTCAAGGGGTCTTGAGTTCCCAATGACGAATTATTGGGAGGGTGAGGCTCCTGCCGAACCGCTAAGTCTTTCCGTTCCCAGTAGACCAAGCGGTTCGGCAGGAGCCTCACCATCCCAGAAGCCTTCACGGCGTAGACGGGACGGCAGCCCCCGGTTCTAGGGATTCAGCAAACTGCTTAACGCGGGTTGAAACGCGTCAGCGTGTCGCAGGAAGCCGAGATCTGTGGGGTGAGAGCCGTCGACGGTGTCTTCGCCGTCTGCGCCTAACAACTTGTCACCATGCAAATAGGCGAGGTGCTTAACCCCCTCAGTCTGCAGGGTTTGATACGCCTTTTCCAAGGCGGCGCGGTTGGTGCGATTGCGCTCGAAACTTCCGCTGATCAGGAAGGAGTTGGTATAGGTCCGATCTTCAACCAATAAGATCGGGGTGTCGGGATGGGCGGCTCGGAGTTTCTTGACGAAGGGAATGACCCGTTCCGTGACAGCTGCGGCGTCCATGTTGGGCAGGCAATCCAGCACATAGACGGCGGGATCGATTTCCGCCAACAGATCGGCCATCACCGGCTCCATTTTGCCGCTGCCAGAAAAACCTAGATTGATGACGGGGTAATTCATCCGACGTCCGACAATCGCGGTATGCACCATTCCCGGACGTGAGGCGCAGCCCCCCTGTGTGATCGACGTGCCGTAAAACAGGATGGGCTTGCGATGTCCTTCCGGCCGCGGATCGGCGACGGCTAGAAATGAATTCTTCCCGATTCCCAGTTCGACGTTGCTCACGCCGTTATAGAGCGGAAGATAGAGGAGATATTCACGTTCTCCTGCTGGCAGGCCACTGACCAATGCGACCGAATTGGTTTGAGCTTTGGGTTGCCCGACACTCAACCAACGCCAGGTGGTCCCCGCGTCCTTCACATAGAGATCCAGTCCGCTGACTCCCGTGGCGGGCATATGTGTCATGCCCAGATTCGCGTTGATCAACGTCCAACGAGCGTGAATCGTTCGGGCGTCCGTGACGAAACGCACTGCTAGCCCTGTCGAATGGCGACTCAGACCCCACACCGACGTGGGTGCCTTACCTTCGGCCTTCGCGGGCAGACGATCGTAGGGCGATTTTAAATCGGCAGACCAACCTTGGCCTTCAACCCCGAGCAAACGGATGTCGTACCAAACAAGCGAGTGTTCGGCATCGGCGGTTCCCTTCTCAACGGCAATTTTTTCTGCGGCCGAAATCCCCGACGGCAACGTCGAGAAGGCCACGATCACACAGACTAACCCCGTTAACGTTCGCAAACTCATGACGTCAGGCCTCTGTTGAAAGGTGGTCACAATTAGGAATAGATCAGTCGCCCAGCTTTTCTTGCTAGGGCGAGCGAAGCCTCTAAGTTATTGAAGAAATCCAGAAGATCTCGCGCAAAGGCGCTAAGACACAAAGTTCTTGTGGTCAACCGAACACAACATTCTTCATCTTTGCGTCTTGGCGCCTTTGCGTGAGATTATTTCTTCCCAGAGATTTTCACTCGTTCCATTCACACTATGGCTTGGACAACTGCCACTCTTCGTTGAAGAAGTCGGCGGCGACAATCTTGCCCGGTGTGCGCGGATTCGGTGGCGTGTCGAGGTCGACCACGGCCCAGTCGGGCAGCTTCGGGACCTGTCGAGCGTTATTTAAATAGTCGTAGTCACGGAAGGTGAAACCGCTATTCAGAACGACATATTTTTTAGGATTCAACGGATTGGGATAGATGAGGACAGGCACATGCTTGTCGGAGGCGTAGGTCTTGCCGCCCACCGTGATCTGCTTCGCATCCCACTTGATCGGTAGCTTGTCGGCAATCTTGGCCAGAATGGCGTTGCTCGACGGATCACCCCAGAGCACCAGATTGTGAGCGGCGATGTCTTCGTCTTTGATATCGGTATCGTTCTTCAAGCGGGCATGGCCACGGAACTGTTTACGCCAATGGTCCACAGCGCGAGTCGATTCCGCATCCACCCATTTGTTGACCTTATCATGAGGGCTCTTCCCGGTTCCCTTCACAAACATGAACGAATCCAGGAAGGCGTCATCGATCGGCCCTTGCAAGCCGGGTTGCTTCCGTAAGGTGTTTGGAACCACGGGACGGGCACCGAGCTTCCAGCCTTCGGGCGTAAAGTGGAACTTGGCGTTAAAGCTGTAATCCGAGCCACCACGCAGCTCGAACTGCTGGCCCCGGATCAACACTGTGACCCGTTGCCGCGAACCATGCGGGAACCAGCCGGGTTCCATCGCCAACGTGAAATCGGTGACATTCTTCACATTCACTACGATTTGCGGATCGTTGATCGTCACATCCGGCGTGAGATAATCCAAGGTAGCCGAGATGCGGGCTTGCTGCCAATGGTTGGCGAGGCCATCGACCTGAACCCAGTGCATATGGTTGTAGCGGAGCGAATAGGTCACGAAGTCGATCTGCTTTGGAATCCGATTGCGTCCCTTGGCCACAATGCTGGCCAGCCGGCGTTCGAGCTCTGCGGCAGCTTCGGGATGATAGCTATGGCCGGTCTTGGGACCGATCAGATGGATGAGCTGAATTTTCTCTTTTGCCAGTGCCGCTTCCATGATATCGGCGGCCTGCTTTTGAGAGTCGTTCTCACCGCTGTAAGCGATCGTGGGCAGCTGGGCCAGATTGAGGCACCAGTCGGGGCAGTCATACATGTGCCACAAGGTTTGTTCGTACGGTGTCGGAGTCAGCGTTTCTTTCTGAAACACCTTCAGAAAATCGGGCGTCTCCGAGAACCCCGCACCGGGGGCTGCCGCGGCGAACAAGTCGGTGTAATGGACGGCGAATTGCCAGGCAGCCGCTCCGCCCATGGAAAAACCACGCATCACGATGCGGTCTTCATCGATCCGGTATTGGCTCTGCACGGCCGCCAGGGCTTCCAGGCAATCAATTTCACCCGCCAGTTTGTTCGCATTGCAATACCGGCCATACAGGTGCAGGACGATGGTGTTGGGGGGAGAAATCTGCCCCACCTGAGTTCGCCGCTGCCCGAGGAAGCTGACTTCGCTTAGAGTCTCACCGCGACCGTGGCACCAGATATCCAGGCGAACCTTATCGGTTCCGTTGACGTTGTAGTTGGCGGGAATCACCAGCCCATAGGGTTGATAAGAGCCGTCAATTTTCGACTGATAACCGCGGACCACCAGTCCGGTCTCGGCGTCCCAGGGAGCTTTCCCATCCTGCAGCTGGCCGGCTCGTTCAACGCCCAACTGCACCAGGCTTTTCGCCGCGGCAATGTCATTGGGATTGAAGAATTCACCGTAGGCGATGGCATCCTTCACCGCGCTGAACAACACGGCGACATCAGCGTAGTGAGCCTTGCGGAAGGCGGCTGCGCGTTTATCAGTTTGCGGTTTCTGCAGTTCATCGAGCTTCGTTTGAAACGGTTGCAATCCCGCAGTCAGGGCATCCTTATCGGCATCCGGCAACGCAATCCCCGGGGGAGGGACCGGTCGCACCTGATCCGCCTTGTTGTCGGCAGGTCCATCAGCAATGGCGACCAACGGACCGCCGATGGCGGCCAACCCTGCCAGACACAAAGCCACCGGCACCGCAAACCATTTCCGACGCAAGGAATTGGTTCGCCCGGAGTGCCCGGAAAGACTCGAAAGAGAACGCATCCCAACCATTGTTGAATCCTGTCTGACGGCGAGGGAATTGTGTATGGACGTTTCGCTGACAGTCTCGCACAAACATCAACCAAGTTCAATTTCAGCGGTTTTTCGGGAGTGTGGAGGTGGCGTGAATATCCGGGCTGGCCGGCAGTAATTTCTGGGATTCTCTGCGGCGACATCGACACAGTCGATGGGTAGCCCAGATTCTCGAATCTGGGTGAGCGCAGCGAACAAGAGGTTAGAGTTTTGGGCGGCCAGCAAGCAAATTTTCAACACGAATAACGCCAATGACACGAAGTAAATCACACGCTAACCGATTCTCAATGGATTGTCGAAAACGGGAAAAGGCTTCGATATTCTCGGCCAATTTGGAAAACCGCATTTGGCTGTTCTTCATTCGTGTGATTGGTGTCATTCGTGGTTTCACAATTCCTTTTTTGTCGCAATCGAGCTCGGTTTTGTTAGGCGTTCTAGCACCGAAGGAGCCGTAACCTCTTGTTTGCTGCGCTCACCCAGATTCGAGAATGTGGGCTACCCGGCCGGGTGTGTGACAATCGTTCACGAAATTTCCCCGTCCGCCCTCCTGTTGACAGCCGCTCATCTCGATTTACAATGAGGGTCTTCCGCTCTACCTGCCTGCTCCTGGCAGTGGGTCAATCGAGTGGACACGCCTTCGTGAACGGCGGAACCGCGCGTTAATTTGCGAGGAATCTGCTGACAGAGGTGGCATTTTCGACCAATCACTGACGCTAGTGACTGGCATTTGCCTATGAGTCTGTTGAGGCTCGGTGTCCGCATTGCTATGGTTGAACCCTCGCGTCCTGGTTTTCCGTCCTCAGAATTGGTGTGAATGGTCTGAACTGACCTCGGTCGGGTCTGATCCGACCATTTGCCGGCTGGGCGAAAATCGTGTTGCGAGATGAATTGACGATGTGAGTGTGCCCGGTCGGTGCAGAATTTTTGCCGGGATGACCCGCACATCGAAACTGATAGGTGCCGTAATGTCGCGAGAAAAAGATCTGTTTGATGATTCGACGATGAGCTTCGGGGAGCACCTCGAAGAACTTCGCAAGCGGTTGATCCTGGCGCTGCTGGGACTGACGTTGGGCGTCATCATTTCGCTCTTCTTCTCGGATCGCGTCATGAAGACGATGGAAATCCCCGTCAAGAACGCGCTGGCTCGCTACTACAAGATCCTCAACGGGGAAGCCGATCCGGGGGTTGATCTGTGGGGGATGGTCGGCTGGCCGGCCAAGCCCACCACACCACCCGTAAAGCCCAAAACCGACCCCAAGGCCGTTGAAGACGTTAAAGACAGAGTCGTCAAGCTGGTCGAAGCCGAGATCAACGCGAACGATTTATTAGACGCGTTGCACAAAGTTCAGCCCGCGATTCCGAAGGCTGTTCCGGGTTCGCCCCCCATCTATATCACGATCAAGATTGCTGAAGAAGTTCTTCGCAAGGCAATGCCCCTGTCGCCGACGGCTCTGTCGCTGGTCGCTCTGACCGCGGAAGAGGCGTTTATGGTCTATCTGAAGGTGGCGTTGGTCGCCGGGTTGATGCTGTCGAGCCCTTGGGTGTTCTATCAGCTGTGGTTGTTCGTCGCGGCTGGCTTGTATCCGCACGAGCGGAAGTACGTCTATGTGTATCTGCCAATGAGCCTGTTTCTGTTCTTCGGCGGAGCCATCTTCTGTTTCTTCGCCGTGATCCCGTTTGTGTTGAATTTCCTGTTCGATTTCAACATCTGGTTGGATATTACGATTCAGCCTCGATTGACGGAGTACGTCAGCTTTATCGTGATCTTACCGGTCATGTTCGGCATCAGCTTCCAGTTGCCAATGGTGATGTTGTTCCTCGAACGCATCAACGTATTCAACGTGAAGGCGTACCGCGAAAAACGCCGTCTGGCCATTTTGGCGATTGCCTTCCTGTCGATGATTCTGACCCCCTCGGACCCAGTCAGTATGATGCTGATGATGATTCCGTTGTGCCTGCTCTATGAGTTCGGAATCATGCTCTGCAATTGGCAAACGCAATCCAAAGCGAATCCCTTTGACGACGGCAAAACCACGCTGATTGCCAGGGGCGATTAAGGCCCGTTTGCATGGGAATTGTTGCTGGGGATGGCGTAAATTTTGCGACCTCGCCCTCGGCGGCAGCCAACGGCAAGCTTCACATTTGAACGAGGAGTTCTCTTTCGAAGATTTGAATCAGCGCGACAACAAATCCCTCGAACAGCGCATTGTGGCCGATCTTTGGGCTTGGTGGGCGTCAGAAGCCGCGCCCCGCGAGACCAACTGGTCCCCGCAGTCGCCTTTCGCCTTGAGCCTCGAGTTCTATCTGTGCGGGCTATTTCACTGGATCCCCTTGTCGCGATCGGGCGGCTGGTGGTGTGATGGCGTGACGGAATTGTCGCTTCCTGAGTTTGCCCCAACCCGGTTTCAATTCCTCGGCGTCGCGTATGTGATGAATTCCGGCCCCTGCTTTCTGGCACCATTTGAGTTGGAGTTCCACTTCCAAGAAGTGCATGATCAGGAACCGCTGCATGTTGTCCTGAAAATCGGTAATCGAACTCGGCCTCTGATTCCCTGCCGGAACGACGTGCGACATGGAATCAGAGTGCTCGAAAATCGGCCGCGGCGAAATCGCGATTGGACAATCGCCGTGACATTGACCTCCGAAGAATCCTAGAAAATCTCGATTTGAGACAGGAAATTTCGGCCCGCTCCGCCCACTCGCACGCGCATTTCTCGATCCGGGTTGGCATAATGCTTTCTTGATGCGATCCGGCCGCTGACAATCCGGTCGTTCTCCCGTGGATTGATTTCTTCCGTGATATAAACGTGTGTGAGGCCTCATGAATTCTCCTGCTGCGAAATCGGGTGCCGGAAAATGGCTGGCGTTGACGGCCGCATTGCTCGGTTGGCTGTTTGATGGGGCGGAAATGGGCCTGTTCTCGCTGGTGGGGCGACCCGCCATTCGGGAACTGATGGGCATGACGGGGACGCCCACTGATGCCCAAAATCAGCAGGTCGCGTTTCTCTTCAGCGTGATCACTGCCATGTTTCTCGTCGGGGCCGCGACCGGTGGCGTCCTGTTTGGCTGGCTGGGAGATCGTATCGGTCGTGTTCGAGCCATGTCGCTGAGCGTCATTACATACGCCCTGTTTACTGGATTATGTGGCTTCGCCACGTCGGCCTGGCAGATTGCCATTTTGCGATTTATTGCGGCTCTGGGCATGGGGGGCGAATGGTCCCTGGGTGTGGCACTCGTGATGGAAGTCTGGCCGAATCGCTCCCGCGCGCTGATGGCGGGTTTGATTGGTGCCGCGGCGAATGTCGGTTATTTGCTGGTTGGTTTCCTGGGGCTTGTGATGGATCGAGTCCCCGACACAATCAAATCCTGGCTGCTCGCAGTCGGAGTCTCCACGACGCAGGCTGACAGTCTGGTGGGGAACGGTGCCTGGCGCTTATTGATGATCATGGGGGTGGCCCCTGCGTTGTTGACGTTCTTGTTCCGCATGTTTGTTCCGGAATCGGAAAAGTGGGAGCAGGAACAGGAGTCCGGAGCCACTTCGCACTGGGCTTCCCGTGATCTGGTAGGGGTGTTGATCGGTGCCATCGGTCCGGCAGTCATTATCTTCGTCTGTGCGATGGAATTCCCGCTGTGGATTCGGCTGGTTGGATCGGCATTGGGCGTCCTCGTCGCCACAGTGGGTTACCTGTATCCGGTGATTCAGTACCTGAAACGGTCCAGTGCCGTTTCCGCCGCCGCGACGACTCATCGCAATACGATTATCGGCCGCATGCTGCTGGCTGCTTGTTTGAGCGGTATCGCGTTGCTGGGGACGTGGGGTTCGACGCAGCAAACTCCCAGCTGGGCCGCTCAGTTGACGACGACGAATGGACCGACCGCAGCCAGTATGACTCTGATTTTTCTGTCGCTAGGTGCCATTACCGGGACCATCGGCGGAGCCTTGATCGGTGGCTGGCTGGGGCGACGGATTACCTATTGCTTGCTCTGTTTGTCGTCGTTGGGATCAGTCTGGATGTGGACGCACTCCTGTCATGAATACGGGAACGAATTTCTGGCTTACGCGTTTCTCGCGGGAACCTGCACGGCGTCGTTCTACGGTTGGCTGCCGCTCTATCTGCCGGAGTTGTTCGGGACGAACGTCCGCGCCACGGGGCAGGGCTTCGGCTTCAACTTTGGCCGCATTTTGGCCGCGGTGGGGACGTTGCAAATTACCGCCTTAAAGGGACTGTTTACCGAAGATATCAACATCATCGGCGTGACGTTTCCGAAGGGCTATCCGGCTTTGCTGAGCACCGTCAGCCTGATCTATCTGCTGGGAGCCGTGGTGATCTGGTTTGCTCCGGAAACCAAGGGCCAGCCGTTGCCTGATTAGAGTAGGTTTGGTTGCCCATAGTCGTTGTTCGCTCCGCGAACATAACGCGTTCGCAGTAGCGAGCTGGAATGAGCATTGAGATTTCAACTCTGATTCCAACCGGATATTGCAATCGCGTTCA
This sequence comes from Planctomycetota bacterium, assembly GCA_040386595.1. Classification (GTDB taxonomy): domain Bacteria; phylum Planctomycetota; class Planctomycetia; order Planctomycetales; family Planctomycetaceae; genus JAKFVC01. The sequence goes on from JAZKFE010000459.1 coordinate 16,180, forward strand.
GTTCGCGGAGCGAGCAACGACTATGGGCCGCCTTGCGTATAAAAAATTACGTCATTGGTCTGTTCGACTTTTCCCTGCGAAGGGTATTTCTAAATGAATTACATTGACGCCCATTCCCATGTGTGGACTCCCGATACCGAGCATTACCCGTTAGCGGCGGGCTTCTTTCGGGCCAACATGTCTCCCCCCAGCTTTACTGCCGAGGAACTGCTGGCACAGGCCAAGCCCACAGGAGTCAACCGCGTCGTTCTGATTCAGATGTCGTTCTATGGCTATGACAACAGCTACATGCTCGACTGCATGAAGCGTTACCCGGGCACATTTTCCGGTGTCGCAGTCATCGATCAGAACCACCCCGAACCGGCCGCTGAGATGCTGAAGCTCAAGCAGCAAGGGGTCCGTGGTTTTCGCATCTATCCTAAGAATCAGATGGTCGACCGTTGGCTGGATGGCGCTGGCCTGAAAGCGATGTTTGCCACAGGGGCCAAGGAACGGCTGCAGATGTGCTGCCTGATTGATACCAACGCTCTGCCGGCATTACATAAAATGTGCGAAGCCAATCCCGCCACTCCCGTCGTGATTGACCATCTGTGCCGCATTGGCACGTCGGGCAAGATCGTGCCCGAAGAGGTCAAAGCCCTGTGTGACATGGCCAAACACAAGCATGTCACCGTGAAAGCGTCGGCGTTTTATGCTCTCGGCCAGAAGAAGCCGCCGTATCTGGACCTGGGGCCGATGATCAAGCAGGTCTACGATGCGTTCGGTCCGCAGCGGATCATGTGGGCCACTGACTGTCCGTTCCAAGTCGTCGATCAACCGTATCAGAAGTCCGTCGACCTGATTGAATCAGGACTGGATTTCCTGAGTGCGGCCGACAAAGAATGGATACTCCGCAAGACGGCCGAGAACGTATTTTTCCAGAAGTAGTCGGCAGAGCTAGCTCAGACGCCTCTTGTTCTGAGCTCACAACGATCCACGTCACGGCGCGTCTCCCACATCACACGGACACTTCTTCGGTGAGTACTCAGCATCATGCAAGGTGATTTCGCCAAATTACGATTGTGGGCGTGGGCTTGGCTCGCGCTGGTCAGTCTGTCCGCAGGCGTAGCGTATGCCGCCGAACCGCCCGCCGGCTTCGAATGCCGCTGGACAGCGGTAGCTCCGAAAATGGACGGAACGCTCGATGATGAAGCCTGGAAGACGGCCCAGCTGATCGATCAATTCACGTTGCCTTGGCTGCAGGAGAAAAACCGGCCAGCGAAGACCGCCACGCGAGCCCGGTTGTTGTGGGATCAGGACTACCTCTACTTCTCCGCCGAGATGGATGATGGCGATCTGTTTGCGGATGTCACCGAACACGACGGGATGACCTGGGACAACGACGTCTTTGAGCTCTTCTTCAAACCGCATGCCGAGAAGACTGCCTACTACGAGTATCAGGTCAACGCTGCCGGCACGATCATGGACATGCTGATGCCGTCGCGTGGGCCCGATAATTTTCAGAAATACCGTAAGGCCGATGTCTTTCACATCCACGCCAAAGTGAAGCTCCGCGGGACGCTCAACAAGCGTGACGATAAAGATCTGGGGTGGACGGTCGAAGGCAAGATTCCCTGGACCGACTTCATCAAAACGGGTGGTCGCCCCCTGGCCAACGACACCTGGAAGTTCGCCCTCTGCCGCTACGATTACTCCAAGGATTTTGCGGAACCCGAGCTCTCTACCAGCGCCCCGCTCAAGTCGAAAACACACGCCGATTTTCACTTGGTGGAAGACTATGCCGATTTAAAGTTTGTGGCCAATGTGGATCAAAAAGTCGAAGCGCCGCGCGGGATTGAAAAGTTCATTCCGGTAACGACTTCGCGCGTGGTCGGATCTCCTGAGCCCCCCTTGCCGTATCGCACTCAGCGGTTGTATCCCCAGCTGAAGACGGCCTACCCGATGTTCATCGCCCATCAACCGGGAAGCGACCGGCTGCTGGTTATCACTCAGGACGCACCGTTCTCCACCACGACGATTCGGCGGATGAAGGACGATCCTGCCGCCACTGAATACGAGAGCCTGTTCACCGACGGCAGCTCGGCCTATTCCATCGAATTTCATCCGCAGTTCGAGAAAAATGGCTATGTCTATGTCGGCAACAACGGCCTCAGTGCCGGAGAAGGTTCGCCGAAGTTCTCGCGCATCACTCGATTCACCATCGATCGCCAGCCCCCCTATGCATTCGATCCGAAATCGGCGTTGACCATTATTAAATGGCCCTCGGACGGTCACAACGGCGCGGCACCGGTGTTCGGCCTGGATGGCATGTTGTATGTCACGTCGGGGGATGGGACGTCGGATTCCGATACCAATCTGCGTGGCCAGGAGATGACTCATCTGACGGCCAAAGTGCTGCGGATTGATGTCGATCATCCGACCGCCGATAAGCCTTACTCTGTGCCCAAAGATAATCCGTTCTTAAACATTCCCGGTGCGGCCCCCGAGACCTGGGCCATCGGGATGCGCAACCCCTGGCGCATGACTTGTGATCGGCAAACCGGCCAGTTGTGGGTCGGGAACAACGGCCAGGATCTGTGGGAACAGGTTTATCTGGTGACTCGGGGGGGAAACTATGGCTGGAGCATTACTGAAGGCAGCCATCCGTTCTACGCCAATCGCCAGCAGGGACCGGCCCCAATCCTCAAACCGACGGTCGAACATCATCACTCGGAGTCACGGTCTCTAACGGGTGGCATTGTCTACTACGGTTCCAAGCTACCCGAACTTCGCGGGGCCTACATTTATGGCGACCACTCCACCGGCAAGATCTGGGCGGTGAAGCATGACGGCAAGCAAGTTCAGTGGCAGAAGGAACTCGCCGATACTCCGTTCCACATCACGGGCTTCGGCACAGACTCGCACGGCGAGTTGGTGATCTGTGATCACCAACCGGCCGAAAGTGGCGGTTTTTACACCTTGATTCCTGCCCCCGTCGAACAAGCCCCACAAAAATTTCCGACACGACTCAGCGACAGCGGCTTGTTCGCCTCGGTCCGCGGACATGTCGCGCAACCGGGTGTCATTCCCTACTCAGTCAACGCTCCCCTCTGGTCTGACGGGGCCGACAAGCTGCGGTTCCTGGCGCTGCCCGGGACTGAGCCCAAAGTGGAACTCCCCGCCAAGGGCGCGTGGGGGCTTCCCGATCAAACCGTCCTCATCAAGTCGTTCACGCTGGATCTGGAAGAAGGCAATTCCGCGTCGAAACGCTTCATCGAAACCCGCTTCATGACCAAGCAACAAGGCGAATGGATCGGCTATTCCTACATCTGGAATGACGAACAAACCGACGCCACGCTGGTCAGCCAGGAAGGTTTGGACCGCGACTACACTATCCGCACCAGCAACGGTGAACGTCAGCAGAAGTGGCATTATCCCAGCCGAACTGAGTGCATGGTGTGTCACAGCCGTGCGGCGGGATTCGTGTTGGGGCTGCGGACCTCGCAGATGAACAAGGACCATGACTACCACGGTGTCGTCGACAACCAGTTGCGGGTGTTCGAGCACCTCGGTCTGTTTAAATCGACGAACTGGTTGGAGGCGGCTAAGAACAAGCTGCGAACCGATCTGCAGCAGCAGGGGGTGAAAGACGCAGACCTCACTAAACAGATCGAAGCGGCGTTTTCTCCGAGTGACAAGTCACTCACTGCGGCTTCAAAACTGGACGCCATTTCCCCCGACCGCATTGAGCGACTTGCCAACCCCTACGACGCCACGGCACCGCTCCAGGCGCGAGCCCGCTCGTACCTGTACTCCAATTGTGCTGTGTGTCACGTAGATGCCGGCGGCGGAAACTCCCAGTTTGACCTCGATATTACCCCTGCCCTCGACAAACTGAAGCTGGTGGACGTCGCACCGTTACACGACAAATTCGGCATTGCCGACGCCAAGCTGATCGCTGCAGGAAGTCCTGAAAAATCAGTGCTCCTGCAGCGAGTCGCCATGCGGGGCCGAGGCCAAATGCCACAGCTTTCCACGACGATCGTCGATCAGGCCGCCGTGCAAATGCTGACGGAGTGGATCAAACAAATTCCCGCACCCGCGAAGTGAAGGATTGTCATCGTCTTTAATAGTCGTTGTTCGCTCCGCGAACATAACGTGAGTGCAATACCCGGCTGGAATCAGAGTTGAATCTCAATGCTCATTCCAACTCGCTACTGCGAGTGCGTTCTGTTCGCGGAGCGAACAACGACTATGACCGACACGCTCACTTGGAAGTCAAATCGAAGTTGATCTTGTTCTTCTCGCCGGCTTTGACGTCGGTTTCGAGGGTCGTTTGGTTGTTGTAGCGGCTGGGAATGGGCTGCGGGGGCCCTTTCTTCGCCGCGGCACTGGCCAGGTCGGCTTCCATGCTCTTCATGATCTTCACCTTGTGTTTTCCGGGAACCGCTCCCTTATTGGCCGCGTCGAATTCCAACGTATAAACGCCATTCTTGTCGGTTAATCCCACGGAACTTCGACCTGCATCAGGCATAAACATCACCACCACTCCGGGCAGGACCTGCTTATCCATCGTGATCGTTCCTTCGACCGCAGCCAACGGGGGAGCAGCAGGCAATCCCGATCCGCATCCCATGACTGCTATACCAAGACCGAGAAGACTGATTCTGCACTGCCACTGCCTCGTATTCATCAGCGAGCGTCCTTCTGTCATGGGTTTTCGTGCCTCTGCTGACCAAAAGTGAAGAGATGAGTTCCAGAAATGCCGCGTTCCCAACGCACCGCGATCTCTGATCGTCCTGGCCAAACGTGGCTTCACCTAGATCATGTCGAGATGCAACGAACCGGCAAAATAATCTGAGAGAGTGAGACCGCAGCGGCACCGCAATTAACATCCACTCTGCAAAACTCAGAATGAGACAAGAGCTTCACCATCCCGAATCACCGGAGGTAAAACTCCTGCCTAGGGGAGATACAACAGTGAGATTAGAACTCACCAGGAATGTCACCTTTGCCAATCGTAACGATCGATAAGAGCGTGGCGTTATTCATATTTTGGCTGATAAAACGCACCGCCCCGTCCCCCATCAATGCGTGACAGCCACCGACGTGCGCACTCCCGGCCCCCCAAGCATAAGGCACGCCGTTGCATCCTCCCCATGCTTGATTGATGCCGTACTCGGTCGGAACAATAAAGTGCGTATGAGTTGCCGCTTGAAAGAACGGCCCATAGACCTTATTGCATTTTTTATAAGGTGTTTCAATTAACAGCATTGTGTTGCTAGTGCCGTCGACAATATCAGCAATTCTTGCCGAAGCGTTGATTCCGAATGCCGATCGAGTCGCATTGGCATTTGCCGTCCACAATTTGCCAGCTCCACCGTCGTACTCGGTGGTCTCATGTACGAACCCATAACTGACCCGCGTCGCCGCGGTGATCGTGTACATGTCGGTTGGCCCAGCGGTATGTGGATCTTCAAATTCCGCGTCGCTGGGGCAACGCAGCACATTCATTTTGACATTGTCCAAAACAGATTGGCTGCCTCCCCCACCCATGCTTTTCCAATCAGATCCGCCCGTGGCTGCGCTAAAATTAATTCGGTTGTAGAGCGGAGATTGATCGAGATACGGCAGAATCGCCAAGTAGCCAGTGAAGTTTCGAACCTGACCACTCGGCACAAATAGATCCGAGTTGTACCCCCCTGGATTGATACACGATGCCGGGAGACGGTTGTATGTGTCGTGATAATTGTGGAGTGCCAAGCCCACCTGTTTCAGGTTGTTCTTGCATTGCGAACGCCGCGCCGCTTCCCGCGCCTGCTGCACCGCTGGCAGTAACAGTGCAATCAACACCGCGATAATGGCGATGACCACCAGCAACTCAATGAGCGTAAAGCCCGACGGTCTACGATGCGTGAACGTGCGCATAAAGTATCTCCGAGGAATGAAGAACACGAAGTGAAATCAGTACGACAATTCCCGAACGGGATAGAGACGGATGCAAAGACATCGTCATCGAAATGTATTGATATGATCTCATCATAGTTCGACGATTATGTCAAATATAATCACATTTTATTTTCGTTATCAAATCGCCTTCACAGGAGGCGACACACGGCTTGATGCGGCAGGTTGGCAATCGGCGCGCCGTGCTGAAATAATTCCCCTGCGGTTTGCTGCTAACCATTTGATAAATAATGAGTTAATACAATCGACAATATTATTGTCAGGGCTCGCAAACATCAGAGCTGCCTGAAAAGGCATCACCGGCCATAGGCACCTGCTGGCGGATTAGGAACCTGCGGTGCTTTCACTGGGAAGAGCCGGACTATGAGCCGGTCGACGCGATGTCCTCGGTACGGAGTTCTGATGTCTGCCGTAAGATGGGCATTCTTGCCCGTTAGCTTTGTGGAAACGCCAGTACTGACGGGCAGGAATGCCCATCCTCCGAATCTTGATGGCTCCTGTTCGTTGACGTTTCGTCCGCGGGAGCCATCGATCACAACCGCTATTCGGCTGGACTGGAAGGGGCGGATCTGACGCCCAATTCGAAGAGAGCTATGGTCTCTCGGATTACTTCCAGATGGCGGCGATCTCCGATTTTTTTGAATCTGAAGACTCACGGTAAGACTCGAAAACACTCGATCTTTTGCGGTTGCCAAATTTGCTGGCTGGCAGGGACTGTGGGAAAACGCGGGGTGAGTTGGCAAGGGGAGATGGAAATGACAAATGTCGAATGACATGACCGAGTCCGAATGACGAAGGGAGCAATTGCGAGGCGAAAGGGGACGGCCACGATGAGGGGCAAAGAGAGCCGAATTCCCATGGGAGCAAAGAACCTGTGAAAACTTGTGTCATGCGGAAGGGCGATCTCTTACGCCGAACATCAGCCTGGCCAACGAACGTCGGATGGCACCACCCGTGCCATTGCCACGGACGTCAATTTCGGCAGCCTCGCTATCGCGAGGTGATTCGCTGCAAGAGCTACAGTCGGAGTGGCGCCACTCTTCCGTAACGTTTGTAGGGCATGAAACGATCACGTTCATTAGCAGGGGGCAGGAATTCGGGGGTAATGCGCAAGGTTTTTGGAGCGAAGTGTCAACCAATGTTAACGTTCAGGCTCCGTAAACATCCTAACCGTATACTCGCAGGTTCAGATGCCCGTTCATTTGGTCATGCTGTCGCCAATCGTATTCATGACTGCAAACACGCTATCCTGAACAATTATCTCCGAATTTACCTGAGAGGGCGTCATAAATAGGACGCAGACTCGTCAGAAGCCGCATGAGGTGCGCGAGTCTGCGCAAACTCTATGGGAAAACACCTCCAGCGAAGAGTTGGGCCGGAGTCAGGCATCCAAATTGCCTTAAGTGTCTTGTGCTTGCCGTTCTTGTCAAGAACGAAGCTGCGCCGTTCAAGCGCAACCGGCCCGATTGTTGTGGAAGGGTTGCTGCCGGTTACTCAACTTCCATTCATGTACTCAGAGTCACAAGGTCATTCGGAGAGTTTGTATGTTTCAGAAGTTCATGTCAGATGAGTCAGGTTTTATCGTATCCTCGGAATTGGTGCTGATCGCCACGATGCTCGTTCTTGGGCTGTTGGTCGGTCTCAATACCCTGCGCAATTCGATCACCAGCGAATTGAATGACGTCGCCGACGCCATTGGTAACATCAACCAGGACTACAGCTACTCGGGTCTCACCGGTCACTCGGCCAGCGTTGCCGGCACCGTGTTTGATGACGTCGAAGACTTCTGCGAAGTCGGCAATCAAGTTCCGGACCAGTTCCAACTCTGCACCGCCACCATCGATGGCAATGTTGAGAACTAGTCTGCTACCGACTGCAACAATGATTTCTTAAAGCGCCCAGGCACACATGGTTCATTCTTGATGGATCATGTGTGTCTAAAGTTCTGCGCGCCGACATCACGAACCGGACCGCCCAGCCACGACCGCAATTTCGTCTGCGGTCACAGGTGCGGCGGCATCTTCCCTGCTTCATCTGTTTGAGCATCGCTCGTCATCATGACGAGACGGGCCACATATAATCTGGATCATTCCCAATGCGCCTCACGCCCTGGCTGTCTTTGTTTTCTACGTCTGCCACGCGCAGCAAAGTGACCCGAGCTCAAACGAAGCGTTCGGGGCGTTCCATCATCGGAACACTGGAGTCACTAGAAGATCGGATCGTACTGACTGCGCTCACTACTGATTTCTATGTCGACGATACTTTCGTCATTACTAACGATGTGGGGGCTGCGGGTTTGTCAGTTGGCGATACTGTGACGTTCGCGAATGCTGAAGCTGGCCAGACCACAAACCTGATTTACGGCGCGAATGCCTTCTCGACGATTCAAGCAGCCGTCACCGCGGCCTCAGCCGGCGATACGGTGAACGTGGCGGTGGGCACCTATGTCGAAAGTGTCAATGTCACCAAATCATTGACGATTAAAGGGGCCAACGCAGGCATCGCCACTGGATTCAACGGCGGCACCCGCGGTGCAGAATCGGTGGTGAACGGGGCGTTTGACGTTTACTCCGCTGCCGTTGACACGACGATCGATGGCTTGCAGATCACTGGTGCGACAGTGAATGGCGGGGGCTACCACGGCATCCGAGTGAATTCCTCTGCCAACAACGTCACCATCGTTAACAACAAGATCTACGGGAACAACGTCCTGACGAACACTCAGGGCATCGAAGCCGGGGCGGGCTTAGGATCCCAAGTCTTCCAGAACAATGAAATCAAGGGCTTCGCTTCGGGCATCTATGTGAACCCCGGTAGCAACGTCCAAGTTCTCGGAAACTATATCCATAATGTCTACGCCGCGGTGGGCAATGACGCGGTGACTCTCCTGGTGAAAAACAACCGGATCGAGAACGCGACGGAAGGCATTGGACTGGGTGGTTCCAGCTCCATCATCGTGCAGTCGAACAGCTTCGACTTCAACACCGTAACAACTTTGATCGCCCACTATTCCGGCACCAACGTTGTGGACGCCAGCGGCAACTGGTGGGGCAGCACCGATGCCGCCGCGATCGCCGCCAAGATGCTCAGCAATGGTACGACCGGGACCTCGAAAGTCGACTTCTCCCCCTACTACAACAGTGGTACGGATACGGCCCCCAGCACTCCTGGCTTCCAGGGTGATGTCTCGAATTTGCATGTGACCACTGCCGGCGCTGCGGGCACCGGGCTCATCCAAGAAGCCATCAATCTGCAGAATGGCCAGACACCCACGATCGTGACAGGAACGGTCACGGTTGAGGCGGGAACTTACACCGAGACTCTCAGCGGTCAAGTCGGTACGTTGAAGTTGGGGACAGGAGCCGTTGCCCAACTCAGCGGTACGCTCACGGGGGCGCTGGATGCCAGTGCGGGAACACTGGTGTTGGGCATCACGGATGTTCTCTCATACGAAGCGTTGAGCGTAAATGGAACGGTGACCCTGGGCCAGTCGCTGACCTTAAATGTTGGACCCTCGCTCGTGGCCATGGCGGGGACTGAGATCATCTTGATCAGCAACGATGGCACCGACGCCGTCACCGGGACCTTCAGCAACTATGCCGATGGAGCGATCATCTCTACCAATTTCGGTGGCACGGGCAAGACCGCCCGCATCAGCTACACGGCCGGAGACGGCAATGATGTCGGCATTCGAGTCGACGATCCGGTGCCGATCATTCCGGCTCCGATTCCGGGCGACGCAGATCCACTGACACCAGACAGCTTTGTCGTGACCGTCGTCGGTGACACGCTGCAAACCACATTCAACGGCGTCGTCATTGATTCTCGTCCCATTGACGGTGTCGATACCCTGACGATCAACGGTAATACCGGGTCCACCGACACATTAACGGTAGATTTCAGCGCGAATCCGGCTCTGGCCGGCCTGGTCAAGATCGTCTTTAATGGCGGTGGCGACACTCATGACGAACTGATCGTCAATGGGGCGACTGGCGGCAGCGCGATGGACGTTTCGTTTGCCGGTGCCGGACAAGGTACTATTGTAGTTACTGGTGGACCGGAAATTGACTTCACCGGTATCGGCAATAACACGCTGATCATCACCGGAACAACCGATCTGGTACTGAACTTCGCCGGTGGCGATAACAACATCGATTTCACTGCGGTTGATAATGATACGACTCAGGTCTCTGGTGCTTCATTTGTCACGACGACTTTCGAAAACCCGACCAACAGCCTGACGATCAACTTCACCGACTCCAATGACTACGATGTCGACATCACCGATCTTGCGACAGACTTCAATCCGACGAATGGGATCACGATCAACGGTGGCGGCGGTGTGGAGAACATTGCCATCACAGATCTTGGTGATAGCTTCACTGGGCCATTGGTGATTGATCTCGGTGCCGGGACAGATGTAGTCACTTTCGACACGAATAGCCAATCGCTGTCGTCGCTCAATATTGCGGCTGAAACGATCACAGCCACCACAGCAGCTCTCATGGTCACCGGGACGACAACGCTCGCTGCTGGTACTACCGGCAATATCACGTTGGACAACGCCGCGAATAACTTCAATTCGGTGGTCGTAACCAGCGGCAATAATGTCACGTTGGTCGACGCGGGTGACATCGACTTGGGGGCTTCAACTGTCA
>JAZKFE010000460.1:0-4402 GCA_040386595.1 Planctomycetota bacterium
CGCAGAAATCTGGCTGCTGAATCACGATCATTCGTCATTCGGATTTCGTCATTCGGATTTTCCGCCCCTACTTCCCGCCCAAAAGCTCCAACAACGCATTGTCATGGGGGTAAGGATGCCCCTTGTGTTGCGTAAAGGCTTCACCGTAGGCCTTACCGATCTCTTTTCCACGTGTGCTGCTCCATTTGGTGCAACTGTCGAGGTATTCGTCGATTCCGTGTTGTTTCATCAGCCAGCCACGCTGACTTTCATGACACGCCAGCATATCTCGTTTCAATTCAAACGTGTCGCTGATATCAACGATGAATTCCGGCGGAATGGGCCGGCCGTACCAGTCGATCCCTTCAATGGCATCGACATAGTAGAGGTGCGGGATTTTTTCTAAGGGTTTGGCCGGATTCGTCTGCCGAGTGTCGAAATTCGGTGCTGAAGCGGCGAAACACGCGTCGCGAACCAGCCGGCTGGTCATTTCGTGGTCGCTCATGTAGTCAATCGGCGGCGCCGTCATCACAATATCCGGCCGGGTCTGCCGAATGGCTTCTGCTACGCGGCGTCGGCTGTCGTTGTCGACGATAATCTGCAAATCGCGAAATTCCAGGCACAGATACTCGGCCCCCAACAGATCGGCGGCACTTTTGGCCTCAGCCCGTCTGACAGCAGCGATTTCCAGTGGGCCGAGTTCGGCACTGCCACAATCCCCGGGGGTCATGGTGGCGATGGCGATCTCGCAGCCCAGTTTCTTGAGCCGGGCCAGCGTGCCCGCACATTGAAATTCGACGTCGTCCGGGTGGGCATGGATTGCGAGGACGCGGGGGCGTTTTGTCATTTCAGGCATTGCAAACTCGTTTGCGGGTTTGTTTGATAATAGGGATGATTCGCGATGTTTTGGTCGATATTTCTGTCGCGGGCCGTTTTGTCGAAAAACTCCTGTGACCGTAGTGCGGCCGCAGATTTCGCAAATCCCGCCTGAATTTAAGCCAGTCGGGACATCTGACGCGATCCAGCACCAGACGTTTCTATCGCTGTCGTAACCTGAGCGAAGTTCTCACGCGTGGCCGCGTCGAGGATAATCGGCATCACAATTTAACAGGGCCACAACCTTACGGCTGATCTACTCCATCGTTTCGACCGCCGGAACAGCAACCATCACTCTGAATGAATCAGTGATAAAGCCATTCCAGGCTGCGGATGATAAGGAATCCACGTTCGTCATGGCAACTTCCACCGCCCCCCGTGTCCAACGCCTGCCCGCACAATATTTGCGGCACACCAAGATTCCCACCTTGATGTTCCGCAATTCGCGAGAAGCCGCACGGCATGTCGCCACGATGGTCGAAAGCCTGATCCGCGAAAATAACGCGGCTGGCAAGCCCACGGTACTCGGCCTACCGACTGGATCAACTCCGGTAGGGGTCTACCGTGAATTAATCCGGATGCACAAAGAAGAGGGGCTCGATTTCTCACTCGTCGTGACCTTCAACCTCGACGAATACTTTCCGATGCCCGCCGATTCCATGCACAGCTACAACTGCTGGATGCATGCGAATTTCTTCGACCATGTGAATATTGCTCCTGGCAATATCCATATTCCGCGCGGTGATGTCGCACCGGACGACATGGAAAACTGGTGCGCCGAATACGAAGAGGCGATCCGCCAAGTAGGCGGGATCCAACTGCAACTGTTGGGCATCGGTCGTACGGGGCATATCGCCTTCAACGAACCCGGCAGTGCTTCCAATTCACGGACGCGGCTGGTGGCTCTCGATCCGGTAACCCGGAAAGACGCGGCAGCCACGTTCTTCGGTGAAGACAACGTTCCCGTGCAAGCGGTCACGATGGGAGTGGGCACGATCCTAGAAGCCCGCAAGATCGTGATCATGGCCCTGGGCGATCATAAATCGAAGATCGTTCGCAAGGCCGTCGAAGGGGAAATCACCGACGAAGTCACCGCCAGCTACCTGCAACGGCATTCCAATGCGTTGTTTGTCCTGGATGATGCGGCCTCCAGCGAATTGACGGCGATCAAGACGCCATGGCTGGTCGGCCCCGTCGATTGGACCCCGTTGCTGGAACGCAAAGCCGTCATCTGGCTGGCCCGGGAAACGAAAAAACCCTTGTTGAAGCTCGAGAAAAAAGACTTCATCGAGCACTACCTGCACGACTTGGTCCGCAATGGCCGCACTGCCGACGAGCAACGCGAACGCGTATTTGGCGGCTTACTGCGTGGTATTTGCACTCATCCTGCCGGCACCGAGAAACGCACCGTCATCTGTTTCAGCCCGCATCCTGACGACGACGTGATCTCGATGGGGGGAGCCCTGATTCGAATGGCGGAACAAGGCCATGACGTGCATGTCGCCTACATGACCAGCGGCAACATCGCAGTGTTCGACCACGATGCCTTACGGCATCTGGACTACGTGAAGCAGTTCAACGAAGTGTTTGGCCTGCAGACGCCGGCCGGACTGGCCCTCGACAAGAAGATCCGCGATTCACTGACGGCGAAGCAGCCCGGGACTCCCGATATCCCGGAATTGCTCGAAATCAAAGGCCTGATTCGCAAGACTGAAGCCACGGCCGCCGCCATTTGTGCGGGGGTGCCCGAAGAACGTCATCACTTCCTGAATTTGCCGTTTTACAAAACGGGCACGGTTGAAAAGGCACCGATTTCGGAGGCCGATGCGAACATTATTTCGGCCTTACTGCGAGAACTGAAGCCGGCACAAATCTATCTCGCGGGAGACTTGTCTGACCCGCATGGCACACATCGGATGTGCGCCAGTGCCATCTTCCTGGCACTGCGGGAAATCAAAGACGAGCCGTGGTTCCCCGAGGTCTGGATGTATCGCGGAGCCTGGCAAGATTACGAACCGCACGAGATCGAGCGCGCCGTCCCATTAAGCCCCGAGCTGATCACGCGTAAGAAATTGGCCATCTTCAAGCACGAATCTCAGAAAGACGCCGCGTTGTTTCCGGGCAACGACGAGCGAGAATTCTGGCTTAGAGCTGAAGAGCGGACCAAAAATACCGCCTGCATTTACAACTTGCTGGGCTTGCCCGAGTACTACGCGATCGAAGGCTTTGTGCAATGGCGCGGTCAATTGGTATGAGCCCTTGAAGGTGGTTCAATGCCACCAGGCGAGTGCTGTGCCACCAGACTCTTCAAGAGACTTTTTGCTTCGTTTAAGGACTGAGTTCGATCCGTATTATGCGCCGCTCCCTTGGATTCCTGATGCAGTTGGCCGTCCTGGCGCTACTGCCCATGCTGATTGTGTGGCAGCTGGCGTTCGGCTTTCCGCTGATTCTGATGCCCGCGCTGACGGTGACTGGCGTTGTGCTTTTCGGCACTGGCCAATGGCTACGGGAGGGTAAGCGCTAATACCCCACAATGCCGGCCTTAGGATGGGCACTCTTGCCCGTCTCTTCGCAGGAACAACCAAATCAGTCGGGCAAGAGTGCCCATCCTACGTCAAATAGCGCTCTCCAGCCCGCTTGTTCAACAATCTCAGCTGACTCAGAACGCACACAGCCCGGCTAACAGGTGTTAGCCGGGCTGTAGTATTTTTCAATTGCAGACAGTCACCTTCATCCATCCCCACGAGGATCTCATGGGGCGTTCCGGATACGGGATGATCTGGGGTGACTTAGTACTCACCCACCACTTCGCCGTCAGACTTGGAGCACAAGCGGCGGAGAGTGTTGCCGTCGATATTTTCCGACAGGAAGCGAACGCTGCCGTCGCCCAACAGAGCGTGGCAACCGCCGACATGCAGGCTGAACGGTTCGTCGTTCGGGCCGCAGTTGTTGGTCGACCAGGGACAAACGGTGTTGCTGGGATTCTTGTTGTTGTTGATAAAGGTATCGCGGTTGGCCGCAGCACCCGAAACACCCGAACCACTATCGGGATCAGCCCAGCGATTGGGAGCCGACATGCTGCCGGTGGGCATAGCACCGGCAACAACGCCAGGCATGACCAGAGCACCAGTCAATGCCCCTGCGGCGTAGGAGCCAACGATTCCGGCCGGCTTGCCGCTGTCTTCAATAATCGCAATGGCATTCGACAATCCGTCAGTCGTATCTCCGATGCGGTTCCAGTTGCCCAAAACCGAATCGCGGTCCCAAGTTGTGTTCAGCTTTTGCCGAACAGGAGATGCTGCGTTATCCAGATCGGTGTAAGCCACAGGCATGTAGTCAGTTGCACCGAAGTTTTGGGGGTCGCCTTGCGTGATCGCGTTGCTCGGGCAAATGAATGAGGCGATCTTGGTCTGAGCAGCCAAGGCGTTCCCCGTGGACGGAGTGGCGTAGCCAGCCGAGTAATGGACATTCATATTCATCAGGTTGTAAAGAGGAGCCTGATCAATGTAGGGCAGAATCTGCGTGAAGGTCGAGGTTGTGGTAAAGG
>JAZKFE010000460.1:4412-13583 GCA_040386595.1 Planctomycetota bacterium
GGCTCGAGCCCACGTACCGGTCCGGTTGGTGAATTCACCTGCTGAGGCAAACCGACTGAAAGTCGATTCGTAGTTGTGGACACCCAAGCCCAACTGCTTCATATTGTTTTTACATTGAGTCCGACGAGCAGCCTCACGGGCCTGTTGCACGGCGGGCAGCAGCAGAGCGATCAATACCGCGATGATGGCGATGACCACCAGCAACTCAATCAACGTAAAGCCACGCTGGCGTCGAGCAGCAAACTTTAAACTCATCTGATTCCAACATTCTTCTTGAAGGCAACGTAGTTCCGTCAGGGGGCAGCCTGAAATTCGGAATTCGGACTCGTCCAGATCACCTGCAACGAGCTCCTCGCAAACCTGTCTCTCTGGCCTCACAGAGCTTTCTATCCGGAATCAACCCTGATGATTCGCATAGAGCCAGGGCTCCATTGTGAAGTTCTCGTGAACTGCACATTTGGAGTGGGTGAATTGTTGGCGCACGTCATGAAGAATGTGTTAACGACAAGTAAAGAACGAGCGAATTCCTTAACAATGCAGTCTTGCTAAATCTCGACTGATTGTCAGTTTTCGGACGAGGCAAAGGTCTCTTCGCCACAGTGGTGCTTGATCACCGCTCCTGGCCAGCGTCTGTTGAACGGAACGACTGCTGCAAAACCATCGTTAAAATAGACACAGCCCGGCTATTGGAAATAGCCGGGCTGTGTGCGTTAGATCAGAACTGCAGCGACATGCCCTCTACAGCGAGCGGAGCGTTTCGCCCCTGCGGTCGCCACAGAGAGACTCGCGGTTTTTTAGAACTCACCGACCACTTCGCCGTCAGCCTTGGAGCACAGGCGGCGGAGAGTGTTGCCGTCGATATTTTCCGACAGGAAGCGAACGCTGCCGTCGCCCAACAGAGCATGGCAGCCGCCGACGTGCAGGCTGAACGGTTCGTCGTTCGGGCCACAGTTATTGTTCGACCAGGGGCAAACCGTGTTGTTAGGAGTCTTATTGTTGTTAATGAACGTATCACGATTCGAGGCAGCACCCGAAACACCCGAACCGCTATCGGGATCGGCCCAGCGATTAGGAGCCGACATGCTGCCGGTGGGCATCGCGGCCGCAACCACAGTGCCGATTTGGTTCGCGGCACCGAAGCCGGTACCGGCGGCATAAGAACCGATGATGCCGGCGGGCTTGCCGCTGTCTTCGATAATGGCGATGGCATTCGACAAACCATCGGTCGTGTCACCAATCTTGTTCCACATTCCCAGCACCGAGTCACGGTCCCAAGCTTTCGTCATCTTCTGACGAGCGGGAGACGCGGCGTTGTCCAAGTCGGTATAAGCAACAGGCATGTAGTCAACGGCACCGAATCCCTGAGGATCGCCTTGCGTAATTGCATTGCTCGGGCAAAGGAACGATGCAATCTTCGTTTGAGCGGCCAAGGCGTTCCCGACCGAAGGGGAACCGTAGCCCGTCGAATAGTGCGCGCCCATGTTGATCATGTTGTACAGAGGAGCCTGATCGATGTACGGCAGAATCTGCACGAACGTCGAAGTCGGCGTGAAGGCCCGTGCCCCATACTTCAGAGCATCCATCGGATCGGAACCCGTACGATCGGTGAATTCACCAGCCGACGCGAAGCGGCTGAAGGTCGACTCGTAGTTGTGAACGCCGAGTCCCATTTGCTTCATATTGTTCTTGCACTGTGTTCGGCGGGCGGCTTCGCGGGCCTGTTGAACGGCGGGCAGCAGCAGGGCAATCAAGACCGCGATAATGGCAATCACCACCAGCAACTCGATCAACGTGAAACCACGTTGACGCCTTACTACATTTTTTGAGCTCATCTGATTCACACATCCTTACTTTGATACGACAGTCGTTCCGTCAGGAGGCAGGCCTGAATTGCGGAATACTGACAAGTTCAACTCACCGACAGAGATTGATTTAAAATGCAATTTCTGAAACTGTTGATGAGCGACCTATTCGGACCTCGCTTTTCTGTCCCCAGTGAACTTAAGACAATAACGTTACAGCTTTGTAATTAGTTCACCAATGACGGGTGGATTGTGAGAGCTACGCGTAAAGAATGGGTGAACAGAATTTGAATGTTTGATGAAATCATTAACACTCTCAACCAGGCGATTCGGTGGCATTCGGCACAGGTCGCCAGACAACGCCACCCCACCAAAACCACGTGGAGATCAGGGAAATCAAGAATACTGAACGAGAATGGCAGCCAGCGGCACAGCAACTCAAGACAATACCACCGGAAACGCGGTGAATTCCCATGCATGTCGCCCACACGGAATCTTCACGAAATATTCGCAATGGCTTGGTAAAAAACAGGTGGCTTGAGGCGGAATCCGCCCACGTGTGGCGCCGTGTAAGGGGCTTGCCCGGCGTTCAATGCCAGCTCTTCATTCAGGACACTGCGATTCAATGAACGGACGAATTCACTGGTTGGTAGGTTTGGGGTTACTCGTAGCGGGAATTGTCGGTTGCGGCAGCTCGGAGATCGATATTCCGGAAGATCCGAATGTGTTAAATCCGGTAATGGGTGGAGCCATTCGGTTGAATGGCAAATCGATCCCCACGGGCGCGATCATCACCTTTCACCCCACGAGCGGCGGCGATGCGAGCCAGAAGATTAGTGGCACCTATAATGCTGACGAAGGCTACTTCACCGTGATGACCCTGAAAGGGAAAGAGACGCTAGGTGGCGCTCCCGAAGGTGTGTATACCATGACAATTCAACCACCACGGAACAAACCCGGGTCTGTTCCTGCGAAATACGGTAGCCCGGCGACATCCGGTTTAACAGTGGAAGTTAAAGCGGGTGAAAATACGAACGTCCCTGAATCAAATTTAACGCCGTAGATTTCGTTCGCACTAACACCTCGATGGCAATCTGCATCGTGATGTGTTTCATTTGCCACTGCCAACAGCCCGGAGGGCTCGACGTCGGTAGCCAGAACTCCAGAGGCTCACGCCTCTGGCTACCGACGACGGGCCCTCCGGGCCGAAAATGCCCGAGAACAGACTGGCTGCTCTCGGGCGATCTTCAATCAGATTGTGTTTGACGACATCAGAATGTCATCACAGCCGCAGTGACTTAGAGCTCCCAACAAAACCGGTTGTGGGAAGTTCAGAACCGCGAATTTCCATGCGGTTCTGAACTGACGCAGAGGTTTTGTTAGAGTTTATTAGATCTCACCGATGACCTCACCGTCGCTGGGACGGGCAAGGCGACGGAGCGTCTGATGATCCATGTTCTCGGATAGGAATCGCACGCTACCGTCGCCGAGCAAACCGTGGACACCACCGGTGTGCAGGCTGAACGGCTCATCGTTAGGACCGCAGTTATTAGCACTCCACAGGCAGGTGGTCGCAGAACCGTTCAACGGAGTCTTGTTGTTGTTAATCTTCTGGAAATTGGCCGCAGTTGCAATCGGAGGCCCCGAGATACCGCTACCGTTATCCGGATCGGCCCAGCGACCGGGAACACCAATCGTACCACCTGCGGTGTAGGGAGTGACGTTCGCGGTCGAAGCCAGCTGACTCGAGTCTGAAGCCTGAATACCGCCCAGCGTCTTGCCAACGCCAGCCTGGTCGTAAGAGCCGCCGTTATTCGTCGGTCGGCCCGCGTCTTCAATCACCAACAACGTATTGCTCAAACCATCCGTTACCGTCGAAATCGGATTGCAGAAGCCCAAGGCACCGGCAAAGTCAATTCCCGCGACGTTGGCGGAAAGAGCTGAGCTGCCGCCACGGTAGCCACTCGCGTCATAGTCCACATAGGCGATCGGCATATAGTCGGTCAGCCCATAACCGAGCAGATCGGGACCGGTCACGCCGTTGCTGGGACAGAGGAAGCTGGTGATCTTGGTCTTGGCCATCACCGCATTCAAGGAGTAGTGAACGTTAAAATTCCACTGGTTGTACAACGGGGCTTGATCGATGAAAGGCAGAATCGCCACGTTGAATGAACACGGAAAGAACTTCCGAGTATTGGCCGCTTGATCCGTGCTTTCGCCGGAGCTGGGGAACCGGCTGTAGGTCGATTCATAGTTGTGTGCTCCCAACCCCATTTGCTTGAGGTTGTTCTTGCACTGCGAACGACGGGCTGCTTCTCGGGCCTGTTGCACAGCGGGCAGCAACAGAGCGATCAACACTGCAATGATGGCAATGACCACCAGCAGTTCGATCAGCGTGAAGCCACGTTGACGAGAGACCGATTTACAGTTCTTCATAAAACTCCGCAATCCTTTCAAAAGGGTCGAGTCCAGTCCCCGGAAAACGCTCCGGAATTCTGGCTACAATCTGCATCGAAACACTCAGGTGCCCCTGGCCGAGAACCGAGTGTCCGCACCAGTAAACCCCTATCAGACGTGCGGAGTATCGATGCAGTGCATTAAGAAACCATGAAGGAAGAGACAAAGTTTTATAAAGCAACTATCTGACACACTAAACCTTAAGACATTGTAATTAACCCTGAGAAACCTGTGCAAAACGTTAGAAAACGTCACTTGCAAATCATACGTAACCTTCTGTACGAAGCCCCAAATGCTAATTGAAAATTTACAAGACACTTAATGCAATATTTATAGTCGTCGCGAGAGTGGCCGGTGAGAACAGGCAGCGACAGGAGTGCCTGAAGGATCAATGCTGGCCAGCGCATACAGGGGCCAATGTGCTTAGATTGCGTTCTCTTTGCGCGAGGCACACGAGAGCGTCGTTAACGACCGTACCGGAGCTCTCTTCAGCGCCATACTGGAACGGAGATTCTGCCGCGCAGGCGCTCAGGGAGCTTAAAGTCTTCGGCAATGCTGAGAATCTGCCGATCGGAAGAAATGCGGTTGGCTTTTGAATTCGGGTTTGCAGAAGGCTTCCCTGAAGGGGAAGGACAACATAGCCCAGGGTCGCTCGGTACGCCGAGCGCACCCTGGGTTACGAGTCCTACAAATCCTCAACCCTGAAAGGGTTGGACCTGCTGAATTGCGGCTAACCGGCGGAACCCTTACAGGGTTCTTTCCCCATTTTTGATCGTGTCCCCAGGGTGCGCCGTGAGTACTCGGCGCCCTTGGGCTATGTTGTGTATTCCCTTCGGGGAACAGAGCATTTGTGAAGCCTGCCACCCGAAGACCAAGCAACAATTCCTTGCATTCTCCACGAAAGCATTCGGCTAAACCGACTTAGTTTCCGGTCGGCAATCGGAGCTCATCGGCTAAGCGTTGTGCGAGTATCTCCGCGTCTGAGTCGTTCAAGTGCAGGGGGTTCACGATGAGTTGATGCTGCTCGAGTCCCCAATGCCCCACGTAAACTCCCGGCGTACCGTTCCGCAGACTGCGGCAAACTTCGAACGCCGTGCGGCCGAGGCGGGTTTCATCAACCGTGATTTCCAGCGAGGGCAGACTATGTGGATCGGCGGGACGGACCAGTCGGCACTGCACCGGATGTCCGGCTAACGTCGCGGCGATCTGCTCCAACCAGCAATGCTGCTGGGCCAGTTCGGCATCATAGGCTCCGCTCGCAAACAAACGCAGTGCAGTCAGTACCGCCATGATTTGCTCTTTGGACACTTTTAACGCGCGACCGATACCATGCCGTGGCAGCCCGCGGAACTTGGATTTGTCAATCAATTCCGGCGGGGGATTCCAAAGAGAAAAATAATCGTCCATGTCGAGCATCTGGACGGCTGCCGCGGCGATCAAATCACGGCGTCCGCAGAGCAGTCCCGTGGCTTGCGGACCGCGGATCGCTTTGCCACCGCTGAAGCAAACCAGATCAGCCCCCGTCGTCAGGATGTCACGCAGGTTGGAACGCGGCGGCAACTGCCCCGCGGCATCAACCAGAACGGGTAAACCTTTCTGGCGAGCCACCGCGACGACCTCTTCCAATAGCGGCTGCGATCCCGCTTGTTGGACATAGAAGATACCTGCCGTTTGGGGACCACAGGCGTCCGCATATTCCCAAGCCTCAACACGGCGGACGCCCGCCCCAGCGATCGGTTCGTGAAATCCAACGTCGACGAACCGAGCCCCTGCCGCGCGGACGGCGTGGTCATAGCCGTTGCGATGCTCACGTGCGACGACAAATTCGTTGGGAAAACCGGTGCAATCGGGAAGCCGCTCCATCCGCCCCAAATTGTCTCCAGTTAAGATTGCGGCGGTCCCTAACAATAGTGCGGCGGCCGCCCCGCTGGTGATACATCCAGCTTCGGCCCCAGTATGTAAGGCGATCTCGCGCGATGCCAAGCCTTGCAACGTATCCAGCGGCACGCATTCCTGGGCCGCGGCCCGAAAGGCATCCACGACAGCCGGCGGCATGGGAGCTCCCCCCAGGCGAGTGACGGCACCGGAAGCGTTAATGATGGGAGTTAATCCCCAGTCGGCGTAGAGGCTCATGTTGCGTGCCGTGGTGTGACGGGTTTTGTGTCATTCTTGTGAAGGGACGCAGGTTAGAATAGAGATCCTGCGACAGACTGCAAGTCGCCAACATTCTGTATCGATTCCTCAGTGATGCCTGAACTGTTGATTTTTTTCCTGAGGCGAAACTATCCCGTTCGAGGTTTCCGAAAAGGGATCAATTCGTCACAATAGAATCTATGCATATGTGTGCCCACGTTTGGAATTTGCGAAGAGGAATGTAATGGGACGCCGCTGGTTGATCACGACGGTTATGGGTGTCTGCTGGTTCCACTGCCAACTGGGGCAGTCGATTGCGGCCGAAGGACCAACTGCCGAGCAACTTCAGTTTTTCGAAACTTCCATCCGCCCGGTCCTCGTCGAACACTGCCAGAAATGCCACGGTGAGGACAAACAATGGGGCAGCCTGCGGATCGATTCCGGAAAGTCACTGCTGGAAGGTGGCGATTCCGGGGCCGCGATCGTGCCGGGACAGCCGGAAAATAGCCTGTTGATCCGCGCCATTCGCCAGCAAGACGAAGATCTCAAGATGCCCCCCAAGGGCAAGCTGTCGGACAAGCAAGTCGCCGACTTTATCCTGTGGATCAAGCAAGGCGCAGCCTACCCCGCGACTGCGGAGAAGAATAAGGGACGCACGCGCGATCCGAACCATTGGTCGTTCAAAACTCCAGTCGATCCACCGGTCCCTACAATTCAGAACGCGGCTTGGCCGAAGTCCGACCTGGATCATTTTATCCTGGCGAAACTGGAAGCCGAGCAGGTAACCCCGACTGCGGCCGCCGACAAGCGATCGCTGATTCGGCGAGCCACGTTTGATTTAATCGGACTGCCGCCGACGCCCGAAGAGATTGCCGAATTCCTGGCAGACGACCAACCCGATGCCTTCGCCAAGTTGGTGGACCGCCTGTTGGCTTCGTCTGCTTATGGTGAACGCTGGGGCCGTCATTGGTTGGATATTGCTCGGTATGCCGATTCGAACGGCCTCGATGAGAACATTGCCCAGGGCCATGCGTGGCGGTACCGCGACTACGTAGTCAACGCCTTTAATAACGACAAGCCCTACGATCAATTCATCGTCGAGCAAATTGCGGGCGACTTGCTGCCCCCCACGGACGATCCCGCGGTGCGCAACGAACGCTTGATTGCGACAGGTTTCCTGGCAATCGGCCCCAAGGTGCTGGCTGAAGTTGACGAAGCCAAAATGCAGATGGACATCATCGACGAGCAAGTCGACACCATGGGTCGCGCCATCTTGGGTCTGACGTTTGGGTGTGCCCGGTGTCACGATCATAAGTTCGATCCAATTCAGACGGCCGACTACTACGGGCTAGCCGGTATTTTTAAGAGCACCCGGACGATGGAGAGTTTTAAAAAGGTCGCCAAATGGCATGAGAACGCTGTGCCGACCCCCGAGTTCCTCGCCCAGAAGGCGGTCTACGATGCGCAAGTGCTCGTTGCTAAAGCGGCCATTCAAAAGCTGACCGAAGCGGCTGACGCCAAGGTCAAACAGACCAGCTCCAAAGACGGGAAAGCTGTTGAGAAGCCGGAGACACTCTACCCCGAAGAGACGAAGGCAGAGCTCAAACGGCTACGGGACGAATTGACCAAGATCGAGAAATCGGCTCCAGAAATGCCCGCCGCGATGGGGGTCACTGAAGATACTGTTGCCGATGTGGCCATTCATATCCGGGGCAACCCGCTCAAGCTGGGTGACATCGTCGCACGGCATGTCCCCACGGTTCTGGAAGGGCCCACTCCGCGGCAATTTACGACTCAACAAAGTGGCCGTATGGAGCTGGCTCAATCGTTGATCGAGAAGCGGCATCCGTTGACCAGCCGCGTGCTGGTGAATCGTGTCT
Organism: Planctomycetota bacterium; assembly: GCA_040386595.1. GTDB lineage: Bacteria > Planctomycetota > Planctomycetia > Planctomycetales > Planctomycetaceae > JAKFVC01. The sequence goes on from JAZKFE010000460.1 coordinate 12,685, forward strand.
GGCGCTGGCATTTCGGCAAGGGACTGGTTCGCACGACCGACAACTTCGGGTTGCTCGGTGAACCGTCGACTCATCCCGAGCTGCTGAACTGGCTGGCACACCGCTTCATGGAGCAAGGCTGGTCGATTAAGAAACTCCACCGTCTGATCATGTTGTCGAGCACCTACCAATTGGGAAGCCATGTGGATCCGGCCGTCGTGGAACGCGATCCGGAGAATCTGTTCTACGGCCGTGCCATCGTGCAACGCCTGGAAGCGGAAGAGATTCGCGACGCCATGCTGGCGATTAGCGGACGTCTGGATCGCACGCTGGGTGGTTCGTTGTTGAACGTGAAGAATCGTGCTTACTTCTTCGATCACACCTCGAAGGACCTGACCGATTACTCCAGCCCGCGGCGTTCCATTTACCTGCCGGTCGTGCGCAACAATGTCTACGATCTATTCCAGCTACTGGACTATCCCGATGCTGCAATTCCCAACGGCGACCGCACCGCAACCACCGTGGCTCCGCAGGCGCTGTTGATGATGAACAGCGATTTTGTCTCGACGTCCAGCAAGGACCTGACGACGCGGTTAATGGCACTGCCGCAGAGCGACGACTCAAAGCGGATTGAGCAACTTTACCTGCTCGCCTACGGTCGCAATGTGACTCCGGACGAGATTGAGCAAGCCAAGTCGTTCGTAGTGGACTTCGAAAAGGCTCTGCAAGCCACGGAACCTGATCCGGCCAACCGCCATCTGCGAGCGTGGGCCAGTCTGTGCCAAATCGTCCTGGCAGCCAATGAGTTTATCTACCTGCAATAGCAGGCAGGCGACAGCGGGTTCACTTTAAGTGTGCGTTCAAGATGATTGGGTAGCCCAGATTCTCGAATCTGGGTGAGCGGAGCGAACAAGAGGTTG
>JAZKFE010000461.1:0-2203 GCA_040386595.1 Planctomycetota bacterium
GCCACAGCCTCTTGTTCGCTGCGCTCACCCAGATTCAAGAATCTGGGCTACCCAAACATTTCCTCGAGGCTAAGTCTTCTCAGACTTCGGTCGCAATTTTGAGATTTTGCTGCAAGTGTTGCAGATTCAAAGTGCCCACCACAACGGTGGAAACACCGGGATTGTCCAGCACAAATCGCAGCCCTTCCTCTGCCGGAAGTTTTCCGGAAGCGAGAGCCTTTTTAATGACCACGCCGATTCCGGCCGCGTGCGCTTCGGCAATCACCGCCTCGAACGAGCGATCCGCGAGATGGTATTCCACCATCAGCACATCTGCCCATTTCAGGGCCTGTTGAGCTCCGGCGACCGTCTTCACCGAGATGCCAATCTGCTTGACCAACCGCTCATCCCGCAGGCGTTGCAGAGTGGAAACCGCATCGGTGTCGTGCTGGATCGCCAGGTCGTTGGCGTTCGAATGAATGAACACCACGTCCAATACGTCGGTCCGCAATCGCAACAGGCTCCGTTCCACACTGCGCTCGATCGCCGCTCGCGAGAAGTCGTAAGTAGAGCTTCCGTTCTCAAACGTTTCACCGACCTTCGTCGACAGCACATACTCCGCACGCCTATGCGCAACGGCGTGGCCAATTCGCTCTTCACTCAACCCATACGCCGGGGCCGTGTCGATGTAATTCACGCCCCAATCGAGCAATTCGTTCAGCAGGTGCGAGACTTCCGCGTCGTCGGGCAGAGGATATTCGGTCCCATACTTGGTCTGTTCATTGCGTCCAATTTTGAACGCACCAAAGCCGATGGTGCTGACCCATGGCCCGTGACTGCCTAATTGCCGCTGATCCATGTTGTCTGCAATTCCCAAGGTGGCAAGGCCACAGCCGGACAAGGCCAATTCAGATCGTTCAATGATTGACGAAACTCGGCCAATCCCTGCGTGTTACTCAACACACCCAAGCGTTCGATCACGAGTTCTGACATGCGTGGAGCGAGCACCAATTTGGTCGGCCAGGCCGTCAAAACATTCTGTTCCTGCAGCAGTTGGACGTCCGAGGGGCGCGCGCCATTCTCGGTGCGGGCCTCCGCACGATCGATCCGATAAGTGGCCCATTCCAATCCCCCTGACACCCACCCCGGCAACACGGCAGCCAATTCTCGTTGCGCCTGGGCGATGAGTTCCGACGGCTCCAATCGAACTCCATCCTCGGCCAGCTGCCCGCCAATTTGCCACACACCCCGCCCACAAGAATCTCGGTCGGCGGTAATGGTCACTCGCGTCTTCGCACCGTCGACGCAATGTCCGTTGAACTGCGGCAGATCGCCCCGTACCAGAACCATGTGCAAGGGACGACGCTGCATCGCGTTCGCCGTGAGGCCGATCTGGGTTCTCAAGTCAGCATTCCCGGCACCCGCGGCCAATACCACCTGATCGGTCTGAATCGAGATTTCACGCGAACCCTGCGGTTCCCGAATCGCCACCGCGGCGACTCGACCTGAGGCATCGACTTGAAAGGTCAATCCTTGAACGGCATCAAGCTGCAGAATGAGTTCACGATTCCGTTCGGCCAGCACGCGGGCGAAGCTCGTGGTGTCGATGACTTCTTCGTCCAGGCGAAAGACTTGCCCCGGACATTTCGCGAGCACCGCGGGTCGTTCAGCGTCGGACAGAGGGACCGGCTTCACTTGTAAGAAAGCCTGAGCACCGACCATTCCCAGGTAGGACTGCCAGGAATCGCTCCGCCAGAGATAGCAGTGTCGGCTGCGAAATCGGGTTTGTGAAAGATCGGGTTCAACGGCCCCGGCCAGCGAATCTCGCCAGCGAGCCGGCATGTCACGGACAGAACCGGCAGACGCTGAAAAAATCCCTTGCAGCACGTACTTGGTGCCACCATGCAGGATGCCCTGCGAACCAGTCGTCTGGGTACCGCCGACGGCACCGGACTCCAGTAGCAATACACGCAAGCCACGGCGGCGCAGCTCGTCCAACAGCCACAAGCCGGCACAGCCGCCACCAAAGATCAAAACATCCGTGCTGAGATTCACGTTCCTATTCCCACTCTGAAGTCAACGAGCCCACCCGCCTTCTGACGGGGGCTCTCATCGCACTTCCGGGGAGTATAACAGCGAGTGAAATCTCCAGCGAGGTTGCCCTTGGAGGCCATAGTCGTTGTTCGCTCCGCGAACAGAACGCGCTCGCAGTAGCGAGGTGGAA
>JAZKFE010000462.1:0-5233 GCA_040386595.1 Planctomycetota bacterium
GAAACTCCAGAAACTCTTTAGAGACGCAATACTTATGCTTTAGGAAGCGGTATTGAGCTGACGCTGGACGCTCGCCTATGAAGAAGCTTCGCTCTGTGGGCGATTTCAGCCGGGTCCTCTACCGCGGGCTTCAGGCGAATCCCTCATTCTTACCGCAGGCCCCTGCTCTGTCCTATTCGGGTGGCTTATTTACCGAGCATGAAGTGCTTGAGTCTGCCTGGTTCTTTGGCGTTGAATTAGGGTGGCTGGGAGCTCTGAGTTCCGCGGCGGTCGTTTCTGGGGTTTTTCTGGCTCTGTAAGCGGCGGATAGGTAATGAGTTACGGACATTGGATGGGTGTGTGCCCGACTTGCTGGCACATCAATTGCTTTTCGAGCACTCGGTGAATGTTGCCACGAGAGACCGGTCCCGGGCAACAGATGCGCTTGCTGTATTGAATCTCAATTTCGTGGGCGTCTGCGTCTGCACCCGCGATCGAGATTACCTACCCCACCGATGAATCTGCGGAGCTGTTCTACTATGAGGCGTTATCTCGCGCTCGGTTTCCTGAGTCTGTTTGCTCTCAACCTTCCACCCGCTTACCTGTTCGCACAGGACGCGCCCGTGGCAGCTTCGGCCCCCGCGGAAGGGGCTCCCGCTGCTGCTCCTGAAACCGCGCCGGCTGCAACGCCAGAAACTCCTGCTGCTGCTCCCGCTGTCGATCCCGAGGCTGCCTTCAGTGCTGCTGATACTGGCTGGATGTTGGTTTCGTCGGCCCTGGTCCTCATGATGACTGCACCCGGCTTGGCCATGTTCTACAGCGGACTGGTCCGCAAGAAGAACGTGCTGGGAGTCATGATGCAGTGCGTCTTCTTGATGGGTGTCATGTCGGTCGTGTGGGCTGTCTATGGCTACAGTCTGGCCTTCGGGTCGGATGTCGCCGGGGGCCTCATTGGCGGTGGCGACTTCATCATGATGAAGGGTGTCCTGCCTTACTGGGATGCCTCACAAGGCAAGGCCATCACACCGATGGAAATGACGTTGCCCAAGTCGGTGCACATGGTCTTCCAGATGATGTTCTTCATCATTACCCCCGGTTTGATCTGCGGTGCGTTTGCCGAACGGATGAAGTTCAGCACGATGGTGGTGTTCTCGGTTCTCTGGGGCACGCTGATTTATTGTCCGCTGGCTCACTGGGTGTGGTCTGTGAATGGCTGGTTGTATGCCGGCAAGTACGCCGCGTTTGACTTCGCTGGTGGTACCGTCGTCCATATCAGCTCGGGTGTGTCCGCTTTGGTCTGTGCTCTGATGATTGGTCGCCGCGTGGGATTCGGTAAAGAACCGATGCCTCCGCACAACCTGACTTACACCTGCATCGGAGCTGCGATGCTGTGGGTTGGCTGGTTCGGATTCAACGCCGGAAGTGCCTTGGCCGCCAGCAAGTTGGCTGCGAACGCCTTCGTTGCCACGCACCTCGCTGCTGCTGCCGGTACCGTTGTCTGGCCCGTTCTGGAATGGATCATTCGCGGCAAGCCGAGCGTCCTGGGTGCTTGCTCGGGTGCGGTCGCTGGCCTGGTGTGTATCACCCCGGCCTGCGGAACTTGTACTCCCTTGGCTGGTTTGATTCTGGGTGCTGCTGCGGGTGCCGTCTGCTTCTTCGCCTGCACCACCTTGAAGTCCACCTTCAAGTACGACGATGCGTTGGATGCCTTCGGTGTTCACGGTGTCGGTGGAACTTTGGGTGCCATCCTGACCGGTGTGTTCGCCTCCAGTGCCGTCACCGGCAACAAGGATCTCAACGGTCTGCTCGAAGGCAACATGCAGCAGTTCATCAATCAATGCATCGGAGTGGGAGCTGCCATCGGGATTAGCGTGGTGGGCACGGTGATTCTGCTCAAGGTTCTCGATCTGACCATGGGCCTGCGAGTCTCTGAACAAGAGGAGCTGCAAGGTCTGGATGTTTCTCAACACGGTGAAGAAGGCTATATCTTCCTGTAACCGAATCGCTGGGGTGGAGTGCCCAGGCGGGGTTAGCTCCTGGGCATTCCCTTCCTCGATGCGAAGTGAGCACAGTCCGCTCTCCACCCATTACCTGACGGTCGCAAGAAGCACCTGATGGGTTTGAGATTTCCGCCGGAACAGTCACGGAACGACTGAGCCGGCGGTTTTTTATTGCGCCCGTATAGCCTTCACGTGAATTCGTGGTGATTTGAATCGTTGGGAGGGTGAGGCTTCTGCCGAACCGCCGAGTCTTTCGGGCTTCGGTAGACTTAGCGGTTCGGCAGGAGCCTCACCCTCCCAGAAGACCTCAATGTGTTTCGTTTCGGGCGTGCCATCAACCGTGTGCCGACACCCTGCGACGATCAATCGAGCATCCGGATCTGGTCTTCGGTGGCTCCGGCTTGGCGGGCCGCTTCCTTCAATTTGCTGAGGGCGGCGAACTTGTGGTTGGCGACGGCTTGTTCCGTAATCCCTTGTAGCTGGGCCGCCTGCTTGTTTTGCAACCCGCGAACGAAAAGCAGTTCGATACACATCAAACGTTCCCACTCACCGCGGTCACGCCAGCCTTCGATTTGATCGGCTAGAGCCTGCGTCAGCACCCGTTCTTCAATGCCCTGTCGCTCGCGGCTGCGCAGCATGCTGGATGCATGCCGATACCGCCCTGCTGGCTCTTGCGATCCCGCATTGCCGTCGTCAAGAGGCACCGTGGGCCGCCGTCCACTGCGGCGCAGATGGTCTGTTAATTTATGTGCCGCAATCGCAAACAGAAAACTGTCCAGCGGCGTTTGAGGATCATAATTCGGCAGGCTGATCAGGAACCCGAAAAAGGTCTCCTGGACTAAGTCTTCGGCCGTGGCCCGGTTCTTCAGGCGGCTTTCCACAAAAGCCAACAGCCGGCCTTCATAGCGCGAAATCAAATCGGACCAGGCGCGTTCATCCCCTTCGCGGATTGCTTCGAGCAGCAGTCGGTCGGCGGTTTGATCTCGGGTCATGGTGGCCAAATTGTGTTCGGTGGAAGACGCGACTCAGAGAATGACACTCGGAAATCGATGAAGCCGCAACCTCTTGTTCGCTCCGCTCACCCAGATTCGAGAATCTGGGCTACCCAGGCATTTCTAATGCCTGGGATGTCAGGGAAAACACTTCAAATCTTGCAATCGAACGCCGCGCTGGTCTTTCCCGGAAAGCAACGGATCCGAAATCGGCCAGGGGATCCCCAGCTCCGGGTCATTCCAAAGCAGGCTCTGTTCGTGCTGGGGGGCATAGGCACTGGTGCATTTATAGATGACATCGGCTGTCTCACTCAAGACGCAGAACCCATGAGCGAATCCTTCTGGAACATACAGTTGCCAGTGATTCGTCTCATTCAGGGTCACCGCATACCACTGGCCAAACGTGGGTGAGCTGCGGCGCAGGTCGACGGCGACATCCCAGATCTCGCCGCGGATCGCAAAAATCAGCTTGCCCTGCGGTTGCGGAGACTGGAAGTGCAAACCGCGCAAAGTTCCTCGTTGAGATCGCGATTGGTTGTCCTGGATGAACGTCGCGGGCAGACCGGCATCTTGAAACCGAGTTTGTTGGTAGGTCTCCAGAAAGAATCCGCGGGCATCGCCAAACACGCGGGGTTCAATTCGCAACACGCCCGCCAAAGGCGTTTCGATGATCTTCATGCCGTGACGTTCCTGAAATGGCTCGTGGAGGTCGGCGATCAGCAGACCCAACAGTTTTCAAATCATAGCGAGGTTCCGGAACGCCGTCCCCGCTTGGAATCTCGATTTCTTATTCCCGTTTTTGATGTCTCATTGGGGCATTTTTTGATACCTGAATAATACGTCAGAATTGACGTACGTCAGTTTTGACGTATTATTGTGGTGTGGAAATGCGGCACATATTGAAAAAGCAAGCGTGAAGATTTTGGGGTCGGGTGTTCAAATTTCAAAATTGGCCAGCCGATCAACCTATCTTCCACTGGCCGATCCCATGCCAATTTTGAAATTTGAACACCCGACCCCAGATGGCTCCCTCGCCCGGAGAACTCAACACGTATTGAAAAAATCAAATTGGACTTAGCCATGAAAGCGAATCCCGGTGGCAGCATTGCTCCGCAGAATGTCGTCGGTCGTGATCAGCTGATCGAACAGATTTGGACGACGCTGGAAGGCCAGAGCGTCATCCTGACGGCCGAACGTCGCATTGGCAAAACGTCGGTCATCAAGAAGATGCAAGCGGAACCCAAAGCGGGTTGGTATCCCGTCTTTCAGGATCTCGAAAGCTTGCATTCCCCTGAAGAATTTGCCCTCGTCGTTTATGAAAAGGTCCAGAATTTTCTCGGGCTGTGGAAGCGGGTCGCGAACAGCGCCCAGAAATTTCTGCAGGATCATCGGATCGAAGCGGCCGGAGTGGCGCTCGAATCGCATGGGACACGGCACTGGAAGGCGTTCTTAGAACGTTCGATCGAAGATCTGACGAACGCTCGCGGGCAACAGCAACTCGTCTTCTTCTGGGACGAGTTCCCTTACATGCTCGACAACATCTGGCAACGGGAAGGGAGCAAGGCGGTCGGCGAATTGCTCGACACGCTGCGTGCGTTGCGACAAAGCCAGCCGTCGTTTCGGATGGTGCTGACTGGTTCCATCGGTCTGCATCACATCATGGCGCGGCTCAAAGCCGAGGGGTACCGCAACGCTCCGTTTAACGACATGCTCAAGATTGAAGTTCCACCGTTGGACTTGCCTGACGCGCAGCAGTTGGCACAGCGCTTGATCGAGGGCGAACAGTTGATCTGCCCAGACAAAGATCTGGCAACGGCAGCGATCGCGTTCCTGGTTGACGGGTTCCCTTACTACATTCATCACATCGTGCGGGAATTGAAAAATCGCCGGCACGCCGCAGATCCGGCGCGGGTGCTGGAGATCATCGAGTACTACACTCGGGACGCCAGCGATCCGTGGAATCTGACCCACTATCGGGACCGTATTGCCGACTACTATCCCAACCCTGATGACGCGACCGCGGTTCGGCTGATCCTGGATACCTTGGCCTCGCAAACGGGGCCGATTCCGCTGGCCCAGTTAATGGCTGAGCTGCAGTCGCAGACTGCGTTGCTGAGTTCTCGCGACCGTGTGCTGCCGTTGTTGCGGTTGCTGGAGCTGGATCATTACATCATGCATTACCCCGACGGCACGTATGCCTTTCGGTTCTCGTTGATTGAGCGTTGGTGGAAGCACGATCGCGATTTGTGACACAGTCGTGGG
>JAZKFE010000463.1:0-14641 GCA_040386595.1 Planctomycetota bacterium
AGCCGCAACCTCTTGTTCGCTGCGCTCACCCAGATTCGAGAATCTGGGCTACCCAATGATCTTCTATAATTAATTAATACTCACCCATGCTCGGCGCTCAACACTTTCGAGTGCTGCGATGTTGACCTTCAGTGTTTGGATTCCTTGTTCCAGGGGGCAAAGCACTGGGCGTTTGCCTTCCAGGGCATCCAGGAATGCATTGGCTTGGGCGATGAAGGCGGTGTCGCGTTCGGCTGTGCCGAAGGATTCTTCCTGCCAGGGCTCACCCGGCTTCGTCATCCACATCCAACGATTGTTGTGCATCTCACAACGGACGGTGCCGTGATCGCAATTGACGGTGAGAATGGTCTCGTTGGGAGCCTGATGTTGATTGAGCGAATAGTTGCCCATGACGGCTCCCTGGCGCGTCACTAGATGGACCGTATCTTCGACCTCAACGCCCGGCAGCACGAGATGCTCGGCATCCGCGACGAGTCGATCGACCGGCCCGACCAGCCATTCACCCATGTTGACCATATGGGTCAGAGCGTCCTGGATGGCACCACCTCCCGCCGCACGGTTGGCGTAGTAGATCTCTCGGTAAGCGGGCCGATAGGTGGGAAAATGCTGGCCGCACAGGGCTGTGATCTGTCGCGGTGTCCCGAACCGGCTCGATTGCAGAGCGTTGCGCATCGCGGCCAAAACGGGATAAGCGCGAAGGACGTAAGCCACGCCGATAATCGATTTACGTTCTGTGGCGAGGGCTTGTAAGCGATCTACGCCTTCGATCGAAATCGATAGTGGTTTCTCGATCAGCACATTGACTCCCGCTTCGACCAACTGGATGGCTTGGGCGATGTGCAGCGGAGCGGGCGTGGCGATGACGGCGGCGGTGGGGCGTTGGGCCAGTGCCGCGTTGATGTCGCTGTAGGCTGTAACGCCGTAGCGTTTCGAGATTTCGTCAGCGAGGCTCGCATTGGATTCGACGATCGATACCTGCGTCCGCCCTGTGGCTTGAAAGCATCTGGTGTGGCGTTCGCCAATCGAACCGACACCGATCACGACAACATGCTGTGAGGTCATTATTAAATTGTTCCGTTGATTTGTTCTATTAAATTATTCTGTTGCAGCTTCTGGAATGGGCCGTTTCGGGAGTAAGACGACTGCAAGGATCAGTCCAATAATCAGAATCCCCGCACAGACGACAAAACTCAGCCGAAAATTGTTGGCCGGGCCGAGCCCCGCATTTGTGGCGATGAATCCAAACAGATATCCGGCAGGGGCCGCCGGCAGCATCATCATGGTGACGTATGCCATATTCTGTCGCAGACGCCGGGGTGACGAAGCCGACAGTAAGTAGTTGGGGGCATAGACGCCGACCAGTTCGCCCGCACCAAACAGACCGAAGGCGAACAAGTACGCAACTCCGGGGACAAATAGGGCCCAGATTTGCGAGGCGACGAAAATCAATCCCGTGATGAGAATGCCGGCTCGAGGATTTGATTTGGCCAGCACCCACCCCAGGAACAGCCCAGCGACCCCTTTGCAAAAAAATCGCGTCGCAAGCTGGTAACCAGTATAGTTCTTGGGGTCTGCGTCCAAGACGAATTCGGTATACAAGCCCATGTTGGCGGTCACTGTATTTCCAACATACAGCAGAATCGTCACGAGGGTGGCTTTGGCCAACAGCGGAGTCGTTAGAAATTCCCACAGGCCTCTGAAAAATGGCTCTCGCTCAGTGGGTTCATCCATTGCTGGAACCACCACCAAGGGCGAGATCATTGCTGCGATCAGCATCAGCGGAGCGCCCCAACCAAAGACGGCGACGAAGTTCCACGGCGGGGGAAGGGGCTCTGCTAAAAATCCCCAGAATTTGCCGGTGAACATCTCTTGAGTCAGCAGTGCGGGCCCGACTGCCAGGAACGGTCCTAGACCGAAGGCGAGACCTAGTGCCAGGCCTCGACGGGATTCCGAGACTCCACGTCCGATTGCTTCCCACAACAGCGCGATCGCAGTCGGCATCGCAGCGCCGCTGACGGCGCCCTGCAAGATGACGGCGGCGATTTTGAGTTTGTTGGAAACATCCGAGACGAGCGCCAGGCAGACCAATCCGAGTGCTAGTCCTGTGGCAAGGTAGCAGACCATCAGAATGCGTTTGAGATGTGCGACCCCCGGCAGGCACCAGGCCAGGATGACAGGAGTGATCGTCATCACGAAAAAGGCAATCTCAGGCAGGTTGGAAACTTCTGGCGATGCGCCGAGTGTTCTACAGAGCACGGCCTGGGTTTGGCCCACATATAGCACGGGGGCTGCCAGGTAGTGCAGGAAGGTGCAGACCGAGAACACGAAGATATTTCGTGACTGCTGCGAGGGGGGCAGAGAATGGTCGGCGCTCGGGGTGGTGTGGGCCACGATAGTTGGGGCTCCCGCGACACAGAATTCAAGTGGTAACCGACAACGGACATACTGGTCCGTTGTTTTACGAGCGACGCTAGTTGACAAATAGCAGGCGAGCTTTTTGAGCCGCGATTCTGGCGGGGCGATGATCGCCTCGCCAGAATCTTACTGACATTGGGGGCCACTGGTAGAGCGAGTGGCCCCCGAATTAAAATCTTGATCGAACGCGCGATACAAAACTCAAGCGATTTATTTTGCAGTCGGCAAAGGCAGATCGACGGCTTGGCCGGTGCGGGCGGAAATCAAGCAGGCTTCGCAGATTTCCACGGCGGCACGCCCTTCGGCACCACCAATTTTCGGCGGTCGCTTCTCGTTGATGCTATCGACAAATTCCTGGACCACGCCAATGTGCGGATACAGCCGGATCGGTGACTTGGGTTCCTTGAGATAGTCGAACCGTTCGGGGGTTTCGATCCGTTCCCACTTGTCGCCCTTGCCGAGATCCAGGAATTCGAAATTCTCCAGATCGAGCATGCCGTCGCGGCCGATGATTTGGAAGCGGACTTCGCTGGAGGGAATGCTCGGTGTGGGCAGTTCCGTCGTAATCCACATGTGAGCCATGGCGCCGTTGTCGAAGACGATCTGGGCCATGACGCTTTGCGCGCTGGCGGGGAGATCGCTGAACGTCGTCACCTGGGCGAAGACCTTGATCGCATTCGCACCGGTCAGCCAACGCAGGAAATCGGTATTGTGCGAGGCCATCCCCATAAACAGTCCGCCACCAGCCGGGTCGGACATCCACGGGCGGGTCTCGAAGAGCTCACGGGAGAGGGTAATGGGAAAGGCCGAAACCGTGCGGAGCATGCGGACGGGGCCGATTTCTCCGTCGTCAATGAGTTGTTTCGCGCGTTTCGTCATCTTGCGATAACGTTCCGTTTTGACGACCGCCAGATTGACGCCAGCCTTTTCGCAGGCCGCGATCATAATGTCGCAATCGGCAACGGTGGGGGCCATGGGTTTTTCTGCGAGCACATGTTTACCCGCAGCTGCTGCGGCCAAAGTCAGATCGCGGCGATCTTGATCAGGAGTGGCCAGCACGACGGCGTGAATGTCTTCGCGGGCCAGCAGGGCCTCGATGGACGGTGCCGCCCAGACTCCGTATTCGCCAGCCAGATCCGCGGCTCGTTTGCCCCCCGCGACTGCCACCAGCTGAGCTCCGCGGACGTGCCGGGCAATTGCCTCGGAATACGTCAGCCCCATGAACCCGCTGCCAATCATCCCGATACCGACGGTCATAACCTATTCCTCAAACTTGGGAGAAAACGCGGTAAACGATCCAGTCTGCTTCACTTTTAGATTGAGCGGCTACTTCGGACACGCAGAGCATATCGCGGATGGTTCCGGATTGCACTTCTGCCGCGGGTGCCGTCGTTAAATGGTGGTCCTGATGCCTCGGTAACTAGTCCGTCATATTGGGGAATATTTGGAATAGAAGGATCGTATCTCCCCTCCCCTCAGTCATCTGGAGACGGGTAGGGGATGAGGGGGCTTCCCAGAGACTCCTTACAGTTCGGATGGGCAGTGGGGGATTACTGACTGAAAATTCTGAAAATCCAACGATATCGGAATGTGTGCCGGTTCCCTCATCCCCGAGCTCGCTCTCCGGAATTACCGGGGCGAGGGGAGACGAGGTTCTCTGCGGTAAGTGTTACCTACCAATTTCCCACGCACACTTCTGCCGCCATTCTCTCTGCTGCACTTTACCTGCGGACCGGCCTAGTGGTACTCTGGGCGTTCGCGACGGGTTTGTGTCTCGAACCTGGATCGTCGCGATTGATTCAATCAACACTCGATTCTGGCGCCGCCACTTGCGGACAGCTCGAAGGACTCTTCATGGATCCGGCCCGACGTTTGCGTGAGAAGATTGCCCAGCGGGAACTGACGACTGGGTTGCTCGTCATCGATCATCTGTGGACGGATATCGTCGAAATCGCCCTGCGATCAGAGATCGACTACCTGATTGTGGACATGGAACACGGTTCCACCACAACGCATATGGTGGGTGAAGTTTGTGCTGCTGGACGCCGTGCCGGGTTGCCCATCCTGATTCGTCCGCGATCCAATGACTATGCGACAATTCGTCTTGCTGCCGACTTAGGCCCGTGCGGGTTTTTGCTGGCTTCGGTCGATTCGGCTGCCGATCTGGATGTGGTCCGCGATGCGCTCTATCTGCCGCCGCGTGGTCGCCGTCGCCCCGGTGGGTTAGGCAATCGCTGGGTGGGCGATTTGTCGCAAACCACGTGGAAAGCAGAAGTCGAAGACCACTTCATCGTGTTGCCGCAGATTGAGACCCGCATTGGTCTGTCGAATCTCACCGCGATTGCCAATCACGAACTGACAACCGCGATGGCAATTGGTCCGTACGACTTGTCCGCCGAGCTGGGTGTCTGCGGTGAAATGAACTCCCCAGTTCTTCGCGAATCGCTGATGACCATTCGCGCGGCGGCTGATGCTGTCGGCAAAGCCACCTGGATGATTGGCAGCAATGCGGCTGGTCTGGTTGCGGATGGCTGGAAGTTCATCTGTATCGGTGAGCCCACCTGGATCTTGATCTCGGCCTTGCAAGACAAAGTCGCCGAGGCGCGTGAGACCTTGGACCGGTAGACCCTTCATCAACGCGGCGAGAGTTCCGGAATGATCAAGTCTGTAGGTTCGGGAATCGTCTATCGCAATCCCAAGCCGTACCTGAAATCGGTACATGCTTGGCATCCGTCTTTGATTCGCATCAGCGATACAGAGTGGATTTCGACGTTTGATCTGGCCCAGGCGGGTGAGAGTCTGGACTATCACACGTGCCTGTCGCGGTCGACTGATGGGGGCCAATCCTGGTCAGCACCGCAGCCGTTGCTTCGTGATCCCGTCACGCGACGCTCGACGCATACCGTGCGGACGAGCGCCGTGGCCGACGGGACATTGATTGGCTTTGGAGCGCGGGCTTATCGGGACGATGCTGAAGAAGGATTGGTCAATCGGGCGAATCTCGGTTATGTGCCGATGGACCTGTTCCTGCTACGAAGCAGTGATGCCGGAAAAACGTGGCAGGGGCCGCAAGTCGTCACCGCGCCGCTCGACGGTCCGGCGTTTGAAATGTGCCATCGGGTGATTGAACTAGCCGACGGCCGCTGGCTCTGGCCGACCTCGACCTGGCGTGGTTGGAACGGGGAAGAACCGCATGGAATGCAAGCCATTGCGTTGGTTTCGCACGACCGCGGGCTAACATGGCCCGACTATCTGTCGGTCATCGATCAGTCTGACCGCGGCGTGATCTCGTGGGAGCAAGGATTAACGCAACTGCCGGATGGGCGTCTGGTTGCCATTATCTGGTCGTTTGAAGAAGCCACGGGCAAAAGTTTGCCTAATCTGTACGCGATCTCGCAGGACGGGAAAACGTTCTCGGCACCGCGAGAAAACGGCATGCGCGGCGAGACGGCGAAGTTGTTGACGCTCGCCGACGGACGTTTGCTGTGTATTTATCGTCGCTTAGACAAGCCAGGGTTGTGGGCCAACTTGGTGCGGATCGAAGGTGACGAATGGATTCACCTGGAAGAGATTTGTTTGTGGCAGGGGGCGGTCGCGGGAATGACGGGCGCCCGTAGCAATTCCGACGAATTGGGCGGGTTGAAGTTCGGATTTCCCAGCATGGTTCAGCAGTCCGATGGCCGTGTGCTGGTCGTCTTCTGGTGTGTCGAAGAATGCTTGCATATCATCCGGTGGCAGCAGCTCGAAATTGGATGATGGCTTGGATTAATAGCGTTAAACGTCGTGTTTCGTCTACTCATTCGTGGTCGCTCCTGTTACGGAACAGGATTGAGAATTCAGGATTTGAAAAACTCATCGGGAGTAATCCGTCTCACGCGAATGCTGGAAAAAGTTCACTAATTAACTAAGGCTGTCCCTCATGCGTCCCAGTGTTGTTAAGCAGAAGCTTGCCCGGAAAGAACCTGTTATCGGTATTGCGTTGCATCTCACCGACCCCACGGTTTACGAGATGACGAGTCTGCTGGGCTTCGACTATATTTGGATGGATCTGGAGCATCACGGCTACAGCGTCGAGACGGCCACCAGTCTGATGCGTGCCGCACGCGTCGGCACCTCGGATATTATGGCTCGTCCGGCGAAGGGCGAATTCATGCGTATGGCCCGCTTGCTGGAAGCCGGCGCACACGGAATTCTGTATCCGCGTTGTGATAACGCGGATGAAGCCCGTGAAGTCGTCCGCTGGAGCAAGTTTGCTCCGCTGGGGACCCGCGGCTTCGATGGTGGCAATCCCGATATGCCGTATTGCTCGATGAATATGGTCGAGTATATCGAGAAGGCCAATGCTGAGACCTGGAACGTGATCCAGATTGAAGATCCCAAAGCCCTGGAGCACGTGGACGAAATTGCTGCGGTGGAAGGGGTCGACGTGTTGATGCTGGGGCCCGCAGACTTTTCGATTCTCAGCGGAATTCCCGGTCAATTCCAGCATCCGAAGATTGACGAAGCCCTGAATGCCATCAAGAAGGCTGCCGATCGACATGGCAAGGCTTGGGGCACGGTCGCGGGGACTCCGGCACGCGTTCAAGAGTTGATCAACCGTGGTGCCTTGTGGACCACTTGCGGTTGCGATCTGATCTGGGTCAAGAACGGTTTGGAACAGGCCAAGCGTGACTTGGCTGCTGTGGTCCGTCTGAAATAAAGACGGAGATTCACTGAGCCGCCCGGTTGGGGAGCCCACTGGGCGGTTCATTTCTTATCTCGACACTGCCGAATAGGCGATAGAGGAACACAGCCATGCAACGCGGGACAACTTCGGTAGTGGGGCAACAGCCCGGGTTACACCTCTTAGTGACCGGGGGCGTGCATGGTGATGAATTCGAACCGATGGCGGCCGCGCGTCGATTGATCGCGGAGATCGATCCCGAAAAGCTGCGGGGCAAGGTGACGTTGGTGCCCGTCGTCAATGAGCCGGCATTTCGTCGCGGGCAGCGCACCGCAGATGACGGTCTGGATCTCGCGCGGACTTGCCCTGGTCGAGCGAACGGCACAGTGACGGAACAGATCGCGTTTCAATTGTCGACGCTGATTCGCTCGGTGGATTTGTATATCGACTTGCATACCGGAGGCACACGCCTCATGGTGTTGCCGCTGAGCGGTTACATGCTGCACACCAACCCCGAGGTATTAGACAAACATCGCCGGATGGCTCAGGCGTTTGGACTACCGTTGATCTGGGGTACCGACCCAGGGTTAAATGGTCGCTCGTTGTCGGTGGCTCGCGATGTGAATGTGCCCGCGATCTATGCCGAGTACATGGGCGGCGGTCGTTTCGACCTGGCAGGTGTCGAGGCCTATGTCCAAGGGTGTCTGAATGTTATGGCCGAGTTCGACATGATCGACGGTCCCGTCGTGCGACCAGCCACTCCGCCGCTGGTGGTGGAAGACAGCCGCCCGGGATCAGGCCACATGCAATTGAACCATCCCTCGCCGTGCGGCGGTTTCTTCGAGCCGGCGGTGAAGCTGGGGCAACGGGTGAAAAAAGGGGATATTCTGGGGACTGTTGTGGATCTCCTCGGAAAGAAAACCGAAACGATCTCGGCCCTCTATGGTGGCTTGATCATCGTGTTGCACACCTTCCCGCGCGTCGAACCCGGTGTCAGCGTGGCGGTAATTCTAGAAACTCCGACCTAATAGGCTGTTTGGCGAAGCAGAGTCGTGGCGAACACAACGCAGTCGCAGTAGCCGGCTGAAATTAGTATTCAATTTCAGCACGGATTCCGCCTCGCTACTGCGATCGCGTTGTGTTTGCGGAGCGAACAACGACATTACAGAAGTGTCGCCCCTTCAGGGCTTTAGATCATTTTATGACGAGTCCGTGGGCTTGCGCCCACGGCTAGGTTCTGTCGTCCCTTCGGGACTGAATTGCAGCACGCGACTCGGCAAAACGGCCGCTCAGTTCGAAGGGGCGATTTTTGGGGCCTCTTCATCACGTCTTCGCTGGAATCAGGGGCAATGCGGCCCGCAAGGCGAGTCCGCCGTCGACTAATAGTGATGTTCCCGTGATGTAGTCGGCGTCGGGTGAGCACAGGAACGTCGCGGCGCGGCCGATGTCGGCGGGGGTGCCCAGGCGTCTCCAGGGTAATGTGGGGGCGGCTGTCTGAATGGTTTCGTCACCAAACGCGAGGTGCTCGCCCGGTGTATCAATCCACCCGGGATCGATGACGTTCACATTGATCCGATAACTGATCAGTTCGGCGGCGATTGTTTGGGCCATGTGGTTCAGGCCGCTTTTCCCTGCGTTGTAGGCCACGCTGCCCGCGTAGGGGATCCGCGCGTGGACGCTGGAAATGAAAACGATTTTTCCCCCTTGATCACGCTCCACCATGTGGCGAGCCACGAGCTGACTCATGTGAAAGCCGGCGGTCAACGTTCCTTGAAGCACCTTTTCGAAGATTTCTGGATCGAAATTCAGGAACTCGCCACGGCGCGAAAAGGCGGGATTGCTGACCAGGATGTCGATTTTGCCCAGGCCGGCAATGGCGCGATTGACGATGTCTTTGCAGGAGGTGCGTTCAAAGGCATCTCCTTCGACCAGGATAGCTTGCCGTCCCAGAGCCCAGATTTCTGCCAGTGTCGCTGCGGTATCCGGGGAGGGGTGACGGTCGTTGATGGCGATATCGGCTCCCGCCCGTGCCAGTTCGAGTGCACAACCACGACCAATTCCCCGTCCTGCCCCTGTCACTAACGCCGTGCGCCCTGCGAGTTTCATGTCGTCGTTCCTGTGAATCTGAGATTTTGTGAGGTGGTTACATAACTGGTCTGCTGCCACGCAGTTCCGGTGAACGGCGGTCTGAGCGCTCGGGATCTCATCCTAGGGCTGATGGGCCGAAAAAAACATCTCGCCGGGGGCGGAACCGCTGTTGGATGAGTTGAACGATCAAAATTGGAACATGCAAGTAGAAGTTGATGCATGCTGGAGAAGATTCTCGGGGGGCGTTAAACTGCGGATCTGTGATCAGAGCGCTCGAAATCACTGCGGCTATTTTTCAACGTAAGTTGAAAAACGAGAAGAATCCACTTTGACGAGGTACAACGATGCGTGGGATGTCACTAGGTTGTCGATGGGGACTGGCAGTTTTGGTTTTGGCGGCTTGCAGCGGGTCGTGTTTTGTTTTGCTGCAAGCGGACGACCAGGCGCCCGCCAAGAAATCACTCGCGGAAGAGCTGCCGCGGATCCCCGGATACGCTTATGACAAGACGATGCCGACGTTCCAGTTGGCGAAAGACTTCACGCTGGAACTGGTCGCCCATGAACCCGATGTGCTGGACCCGGTGGATGCGTGTTTCGATGAGAACGGCCGGATGTATGTCGCCGAAATGCGGGACTATCCGTATTCGCCCGAACCTCGGCCGATGTGCCCCGAAGGGCGTGGCAAGAAGGAAGCCGCGGTCGTGCGGTTACTGGAAGATACTGACGCCGATGGCAAGTACGATCGCAGCACCGTCTTCGCCGACAAGCTGGAATGGGTGACGTCAGTCGCCTGCTATAAGGGGGGCGTCTATGTGACGTCGGCCCCGCATATTTACTATTTCAAAGACACCGATGGAGACGGCGTCGCGGACATCCGCGAGATTGTGTTCTCCGGCTTCAGCCGCAGCAATGTCCAGGCACTGCTCAACAATCTGAAGTGGGGCCTCGACAATCATCTCTATTGCGCGGGGGGTATGAACGGTGGCCAGTTGACGCGTCGGGAGCAGAATCTGCTGCTGTTGACGGGGGCCCAGATCCTGAGAATCGACCCGGTTCACGAGACGATGGAGCCGCTCTCGGGGGGCTCGCAGTTCGGTTATTCGATGGACGACTGGGGTAACCAGTTTGTCAGTAACAACAGCAGTCACATTCAAGAGATCGTGTTCCCGCATCATTACCTGCTGCGAAATCCGTACCTGCCGGTGCCTGCCGTGTCGCGGAACATTGCCGTGGAAGGGGGCGCGGGGCCCGTGTTCCGTCGCAGCAATCCGGAACCGTGGCGTTTAGTGCGAACTCGTCGGCGTGCGGCCGATCCCGCATTCGCGAAGAATGCCCCTCCTTCAGAACTGTTGCCGACGGGGTATTTTACTTCGGCGACGGGCGTAACGATCTATCGCGGCAATGCCTATCCCGAAGAATTTCGCGGCAACGCGTTCGTCGGCGATGTGGGGGGCAATCTTGTCCATCGCAAGACTCTCGTTCCTGAAGGGGCCGCATTTGTGGCGACCCGGGCGGATAAAACGTCTGAGTTTTTGTCGTCCACCGACAACTGGTTTCGTCCTGCCAACTTTGTGAACGCTCCCGATGGCACGCTCTATTTTATGGACGTCTATCGTGAGACGATCGAACATCCAGCGTCCATTCCTGAGGACATTAAAGCCCATCTGGATTTAGAAAGTGGGAACGACAAGGGACGGATTTATCGGTTCGTGTCGCCTGGTATGAAACGTATTACCGCTCCGAAACTCGGCGGCAAGACGTCCGTTGAGCTCGTCGCGGAACTGGAATCGCTCAACTCGTGGAATCGTGAAACGGCTCAACGGTTGATCTGGGAACGGCAAGACAAGTCGGCCGTGGAACCGCTCATTAAGTTGGTTCAGAGTTCGGCCGAGCCGCTGGGGCGTTTGCATGCGTTGTACTGCTTGTCTGGCCTGAATTCGTTGACTCCCGAAATCCTGCTGGTCGGGCTGAATGACAAGCATCCTGGCGTTCGTGAGCATGCGATCAAGCTGTCGGATTCATTTGTGAACAAGGCTCCGGCCATCGCGGAAAAACTGTTGTCGATGACCGATGACGAAGCGTACCGCGTACGCTGGCAGCTGGCCTTCACGTTTGGTGAGATCAAGTCGCCCGCTGGTGCGGATGGCTTGGCGAAGCTGGCTCAACGCGATATGTCCGATTCCGACATGCGGACCGCCTGGTTGTCTTCGATCGCCGGGCAAGCGGGGCCGCTGTTTGCGCGGTTGCTGGCCGATAAAAAGTTCAATGCACAGCCCGCGGCCGGTACGCTGCTAGGCCAGTTGGCGGCAGTGGCCGGAGCCATTCCCGATGGAGGACACGCGGGGCAGGTTCTTTCCGCCTTAACCTTGGCTCCTGATCTGAAGCTCGCCCAACAACAGAAGCTGTTGCAGTCGCTGGGTGATGGTTTGGCTCGTCGCGGTAAGACGATCGCGGCGCTCATGCAGTCGGCAGAGATCTCAGCGGAAACGAAGAGTTCCGTGGCCACGATGTTTGCGGCGGCGGCCAAAAAAGTTGCGGATGCCGAGCAGGCTTTGCCCGAGCGCGAGACGGCTGCAGGGCTGTTGGCATTTGCCGCTCCTGAAGTCGCGCAGCCGGTGCTGACGGAATTGCTTTCACCGCAGGCTCCGACCCCGTTGCAGATTGCCGGTGTGAAGGCTCTCTCGCTGCTCAATCCGGTAGGAGTGGAAGCACTGCTGCTGGATCCGTGGCGTGGCTATAGTCCGACGGTGCGGCATGAAGTCATTGAAGCCATGGTGCGGACGGCGCCTCGCGTTGAGGTGCTGTTGGCTGCCGTCGGTGAAGGAAAAATCAAACCCGCAGAAGTTGAACGTGATAAGAAACAACTGCTGTTAGGTCATCCAAACGAAGGTATTCGCAACACGGCCAAAAAACTTCTGGGAGGTGACGTGGCCTCTAACCGCACGAAGGTGATTGCCGAGTTTCAACAGGCAATGTCGACCTTGCAGGGAGATGCCGGCCGTGGCAAGCAAGTCTTCCAGAAGATCTGCGCGGCATGTCATCAGGTCGGGGACATTGGGAAGGCTGTGGGGCCGAATCTGGCTTCGACTCAGAACAAAACACCTGCCGATTTGTTAGTCAACATTCTGGATCCGAATCGCGAAGCACTGCCCACATTCACGACGTATACCGTGGTGACAGATCAGGGGCTGATTCTCAACGGGATCATCGGCTCGGAATCAGCGACCAGCATTACCCTGCGACGGGCGGATGGGGCGCAAGATGTGATCTTACGAGCGAACATCGAGCAACTCGTATCGAGCGGCATTTCGTTGATGCCGGAAGGTTTGGAGAAGGACATCACACCGACTCAAATGGCGGATGTGATTGAGTTCGTGCGTAATATCCCCCCCGAAAAGAAGTAGTTTTCGTGCGGAAAATAGTGCAGTGCGGTTCGAAGTGATCTCGAACCGCACTGCTATCTCCGACTGAATTTCGTGCCTAGGTGCCAAAACGCAAAATAGAAGAGAGCCACAGCATTTGCGGGCTCGTTTTTTGCGGATAGAGCCCCATTGTGCGAGAGTTCCGTGGTGAGATTGGAGGGTTCACAGCAGCCCTCGAATTTCGATTTCGAGTTTATCCGGGCGGTCACCTCGTGCCTCTGCACATCGGATCGCATCTTTCCGGGTCTCGTTTATCGCGTGTTTGATCAGCGCGCATCGATGTCTTGCCGCTCGCCAATGAGATCGAAAACTACACGGAATTCTGCACATAACTCAATTTGTGAGTTCTGGTTACGCATTTTTACGAGAACGGGAATTCAGTCGCAGAGTGCAGGTAGAGAAGTCGGTTTTCGATGTTTGACGAACCTCACTATCTGTGTGGTGTCATAAATCGCCATACATATGTATTGAGCTGAATGCAATACGGTTGTTGCGGTTCTTAGGAAAAAAATAAAAAAAATGTAGCGAGATGCTTGGATTATGCTTGCATTTCAAGAACACAACGGGGTATTTTGATATGTGGATTCGACAGGATGCCGTTCAGTGCGCTCGCATGGCCTCATCTTTTGGGCCTTCATTTCTACTTCGATTTTCACTACTACACTTTCGACGAACGGGGAGCTGCGCGATGCAACAAAAACGCGGATTCACATTAATTGAACTCTTGGTGGTGATTGCGATCATCGCAGTACTGATCGCTTTACTGTTGCCGGCGGTGCAACAGGCCCGTGAAGCGGCTCGACGCTCACAGTGCAAGAACAATTTGAAGCAGATTGGTTTGGCGTTACACAACTACCACGATACCGCAAATGGGATGCCCGCAGGTCGGTACTCAGCGCTCAGTGGCGGGGTCTGGAGTGCCTATCACGGGCATAGTGTTCAGACCATGATGTTGCCTCACTTGGATCAGGCGAACCTCTATAACAAAATGAATGTTTCCGCGACATTTAATGTTGCACCCAACTTCGGCACCGCGTCGCTCACCGTGCTGCCGGTCTTTCTCTGTCCTACAAATCCTATTACGGAAGGCGTTAACTGGACCGGAGCCACGAATCCGAACGGAACCGATCCCAATAACGATTCGGCCCGCACGCACTATGTCCCGATCTCGGACAGTGGCACAGGTCGAAATGGCACGTCCAGCTTGGTCAAGATGAATGGGAATGGGCTCATTTACCACGATTCTAAGGTGCGTATTGGCGATGTGACCGATGGAACCAGTAATACTCTGGCATTTTGCGAAGTCATTTCGCAGGGGCCTGGTAAGTACGACTGTTGTTCTTGGCTCGCCTATGGCGACGGAATTGGCACGGTCAATGGAATCAATGCCCCGTTTCGGTCCAGTACGACCGGAGGGCCGCCGTTTACTCACGACATGTACAACGGTAATTCTTTTAGCGGACCGGCGAGCTATCACGTCGGTGGTTGCCATTTTCTGCTGGCAGATGGAGCCGTGCGCTTCATTTCGCAGAATTTGAACCAGGGGGTTCTCACGGGACTTGCAACGCGAGCCGGTGGAGAAGTCATCGGCGAATTCTAATTCGAATTGAATTTTAGAACTGATTCCGAATTCATACTGAACAGAAGCGGGCGACGATGGTCTCCCCGTTCCAGGGAAAAAATATGCGCAGATTGAATTGGTTGTTGCTATCCGTGATGTTGTTGGGAATCGTGGGTTGCAGCGAGAAGGGACCGGAAAGAATCGGCCTTTCAGGACATGTCACCTATAATGGTAAGCCCATTGAAGAAGGTGAAATCGCCTTCTATCCCGAGGAGGGATCGAAGGCTTCCCCGACCTCGACCTTGATCGTCAAAGGGAATTATAAGCTCCCGCAAAATTGGGCGATCATTCCCGCGACTTATACCGTCTCTGTTCTGTCCTACAAGCCTCAGGAAGCGAACTCCAAACCGATCGGCGATGGTGTCGCTAATCCCCAAGCCGCAGTCGGTATTGTTGTGCGAGATCAACTCTTGCCCGAGAAGTGTAATAAGA
>JAZKFE010000464.1:0-2320 GCA_040386595.1 Planctomycetota bacterium
TTCCTCGGCCTGGGCTGGCAGAGCGGGTGCTCGATGCCGGAGCGGCAGGCGGCGAAAAGCAGGCTCAATTGGTTCCCGACTGGGTGGATGCCAGCGTCCCGAGCAACAAGGTCCCCCTGTTGAATGTTCGCGCAGGGGCCAGTGTGGCCGCCGAACGCCAATTTGGATCGCTCGTGGAAGCCCTGAAAAATCTTCCGAGCGCAGGAGCGAGAATCGTTCTGTCGCACGCCGTGACGCCGGTGTCCCGCAACCGGGCGCGGACATCGCGGGTGGTCTGGTCATCCTTGAAGCGGCTCCGGGAACGCGACCTCAAATTCGGGTCGTGGCTGACGGCGAACATCACAAATTGCCTTGGCTCAACATGACCGGAGGTACGCTAGTCCTGGACGGTATCGACGTCATTGGCGACGCGGCGGCAATTCCCGTCGCCGATCCCTGGACATGGGTCCGAGTCACCGGCGGACACCTGCAGGTGCGGCGGTCATCATTCACGCTGATCGGCAAACGCTCGGGCCCCACACTGGCTTTCAAGGTCACGGGCCCGCTAACGGACAAGGCTGATAAGTCGGTCACATTGCCCCGATTTTTGCTCGATCAATCGGTCGTTCGCGGGGACGGTCTGCAATGCGTCCAACTGGAGAGTCCCGGCTTTGATGGCGTGGTGCGTAACAGCCTGATCATCGCCGGAGAAGCGCCCGCGGTGGCCATTCGGGGAGCCGACAAGGCACAGCCCGAACTGTTGCGTCAGCTGCGAATCGTAGCCTCGACGGTTTGCTCCAATCTGCAAGCGGTCTCACTGTCGGCACAAGGCACGACGACCCCGATCCAGACAGAACTCATTGCCTTGGGAGCATTGTTCGCGGCCTCCGCCGAGACACATCACCCCGTCCTGTTAGCGCTAGAAGAATGGCCCGCAAACGCCGCGGGAACGGAGAACGCTGGCCCCTATAAAAATCTCAACTGGACGGCTGCCGGATGTGCGGTGCTGGGCTTCAACCCGCTCATTAAATTGCAGGGGAATGATGCCGCCACAGTGACAGACTGGTCAGCGTGGAAAAAGCTGTGGAAGGAACAATCTCCGACCACGTTTTCGCTGCTAGCCTGGCCGTCCGAGATGAAGTCGGCAATTTCCGCAACGCCTTTGAAAGCGTGGTCGCCGAAAACCTTGGACTCACTGGCCTTGGCTTTTCCAGTCGCCAGCGTGACCCCGGGTTGTCCCGTCAGCGATTTGCGGGCTCCCGACTTTTCCACCGATGCAGCCGCCACCCTGCTGCGTCCCCAACGTCCTCGCCCGCCGGTCCCGTTGGCCGCCAAAACACTGGTGCAAGTCGACTTGGTGAAAACCGATCTGGGCAAGCTGATTGCCGGCCAGGATTGGGAAGATGGCACCGTCTTCGTGGTGTCGGGCAGCGGCCAGAAATACAGTTCGCCGATCGATGTGGGACGTCACAAATGGCGGATTCAATTTCGTCAGACGGAAGGTCCCACGCTGGTGATGTTGCCGCGGGGTGCGGCACGCAGTAATGACAACAGCGCGTTCATCACGATTCGCGGCGGACAGC
This sequence comes from Planctomycetota bacterium, assembly GCA_040386595.1. Classification (GTDB taxonomy): domain Bacteria; phylum Planctomycetota; class Planctomycetia; order Planctomycetales; family Planctomycetaceae; genus JAKFVC01. The sequence continues at coordinate 1,563 of JAZKFE010000464.1, forward strand.
TCGATATTGAACATGGTTCTTTCACCTTCGAGACCAAAGATACCCCCTCGATCCCGAACTGGTTTCTGTACGCCGAAGGGGGCAGCTTTACCTTAAAGAATTGCCGCATCGTCATGCCTCTGGGTGTCGCACACCGGAATCGCGGCATCATCGGCTGGTCGCTGGCGAATGCGGCGGATAAGACCGCCAGCGCGGGAGAATTCCCCGACACGGGCCTCCTGACCGACTCCCTGTTGATCGGAAACAACACGCTGATCTCGGCCGATATGTCTCGTCGAGCGCTGATTCTCAACAACAGTGCGTTCGTTGCGCGACAGCACCTGTTTGAACTCAAGGTAGGCCTGAATTCTGGGACCGAGCATGCGGCGTTCGATGCCCAAAATTGTACGTTCATTGCTGGCGGCACGCAGTTTTCCATGAAGTCGCAAGCAGCGGCTGGGACGACTCCGTTGCCCTGTCGCATGTTCCAGTACAACTCCGTTTTTGCGGCGTTGCCCCATGATTCACATTCGAAGGCCGCACCGTTGCTGATGAACTACCTGGGTGCTGTCGCCGCTCCGCAGCAAATTTTCTGGTACGAAGAAAGCTGTGGCTATGGCCCTGAGTTAAAGACTTACTTTGCCTCCGAGATGGCGTTGCCGGTCACTCCCTTGGGATCACAAGACTTTGGCGTCGATTGGACCAAACGCTGGGGCGCCGATCATGTGCAACGGCCGCTGCATGGCGCGGACGGCGTGCTGTTTGAAAAGAGTCTGGGG
>JAZKFE010000464.1:2330-2612 GCA_040386595.1 Planctomycetota bacterium
AATCTGACGTTCCACAACACGGCGAAAGCTGGCCACTGGTCTGAAACGAGCGGCCCGATTGGGGCGCGTCCCCAGTCGCTGGAACCACCTCCCTCGCCGGTCAAAGCGGCTCCGGGCCTCAAGAAGGCTCCGGCCAAGAGTTCCTCGAAAGTGGCGTTCTGACGACGCTGGTGGCGGTACGCGAAATGATACTCAGTTTGCGAGCGAAATGGCTCTTGTGCTGTATCACAGCGAAGATTTCGGATTGCGTGCCACTGCTTTGCAACTGTACTCGGTTGTTAA
>JAZKFE010000464.1:2622-3264 GCA_040386595.1 Planctomycetota bacterium
TGTTAAGCAGTGCCCGGATGGCTTGAAATACACTGCTTAACAACCGAGTACAGTTGCAAAGCAGTGGCACAACAAGACCTTGGGGAGTGGATCCCAAATCTAAGCTGTGACAAAGCGCTCGCCACCGGTTCTTCTCTGTCAGAAGCATGGAAAAAACCGGCGGCTAGCGCAGTGCCGCTCACGAATCAGGCCGCAAAGTGAGTAGCATTTGGCGGCCCGCGCCCCGGCGACAATCGTGGCGGAATTCCCCGAATTCGGGGAGGTCCGCGACAAATGCGGGAATTCTCAGGAGTTTCGCAATCTCGACCGCACAGCCGCTTCACTTTCGCTGCAATCAGAATCTGTCACAATTGAATGCCGGAATGAAGGACCACTTAGGCAATCTGCGTTTGCATTTTCGTGGAGTGCCTGACATTCTCTGATCTCGACTTTCCTGTGAATCACCGCCTGACCCTAAACGGCTCCCCCAACCGGAGACTTGCTGCCGATGAAGCTGAATGTATTACTGGTTTCCGACCAGGTTCGAGGAATTGATGGCACCGGTGGGCTGGGCGATGTCGCGACAGGACTGGCCAAGGCACTCGGACGCCGCGACGATCTCGACATTCGGCTGTTGATGCCGGGCTATCAGCATATTTCGGA
>JAZKFE010000465.1:0-2361 GCA_040386595.1 Planctomycetota bacterium
AGTTGCAAAGCAGTGGCACGACAATACCTTGGGGAGTGGATCCCAAATCTAAGCTGTGACGCAGCACTAGAAAAACAGCCTCGCACGCTGGTTGATAGACCTCGAAACAAAGTCATTTATGGGTTACCGCAATCTGCAATCCTGCGTCCGCGATTTGGAACGTACCGGCCAATTGGTGCGGATCGACCAGGAGATCGATGCACATCTCGAAGCGGCCGAAATCCAGCGCCGCGTGTACTTGGCGGGGGGCCCGGCGTTGTTGTTCACGCGGGTGAAAAACTGCCGCTTTCCGATGCTCAGCAACCTGTTCGGGACCATCGAACGAACTCGATTTCTGTTTCGAGATACCCTGGAAGCGGTACGGCATCTGGTCGAGTTGAAGATCGATCCGAATCATTTCTGGAAGAACCCGTGGCGGTATCGGGACGTGCCTCGCTCGTTGAGTCACATGTGGCTGCGCAAGGCCCGGCGCGGACCGATCCTGGATTGTCAGACGACCATTCGCGAACTCCCGCAGTTGGTCAGCTGGCCGCGTGATGGGGGGGCGTTTATCACGTTGCCTCAAGTCTATTCGGAAGACGTCGAGCATCCCGGGCTGGGAAAATCCAACCTGGGCATGTACCGCGTGCAGCTTTCCGGTGGCCAGTATGTCCCCGACCGGCAGATTGGGCTGCACTATCAAATCCACCGCGGGATCGGCGTTCACCACGCGGCTGCCATCAAAAAGGGTGTTCCCTTTCGAGTCAATATTTTCGTGGGCGGCCCCCCTGCCCTGACGCTTTCGGCCGTAATGCCTCTCCCCGAAGGGCTGTCGGAATTGTTGTTCGCCGGAGCCCTCGGCGGACGCGCTCTGCGTTTCGTGCCGTCCGCGAATGGACTGCCGATGCCAGCCGAAGCGGACTTCTGCATTTCCGGGACCGTCGACCCGCAGCAACTGCTCCCCGAGGGACCGTTTGGTGATCACCTCGGGTATTACAGTCTGGCTCATGATTTTCCGGTTCTGAATGTCGATCGCGTCCATCATCGCCGCGATGCGATCTGGCCGTTTACCGTGGTGGGGCGACCACCGCAGGAGGACACGTCGTTCGGTGAGATCATTCATGAGATCACGGGCCCCATCATTCCGACGGTCATTGCCGGGGTGAAAGCGGTCCACGCGGTCGACGCGGCCGGCGTGCATCCGCTGCTGCTGGCGATCGGCAGCGAACGTTACGTGCCCTATGCCAAGCACCGCACGCCGCAGGAATTGTTGACACAGGCCAATGCGATTCTGGGCCAGGGGCAGTTGTCCTTGGCGAAGTACCTGCTGATTTTGGCGCAGGAAGATCAACCGGAGCTCGATATCCATGACATTGCGGCGTTCCTGAAACAGCTGCTGGAACGGGTCGATTGGCAGCGCGATCTACATTTTCAAACCCGCACGACGATCGACACATTGGATTATTCCGGCAGTGGTTTGAATCAGGGTTCCAAGGTCGTCATCGCGGCGGCAGGGCCTCGGCGGCGTGAGCTGGCGACCGAAATTTCCAGCGACTTGCGGCTGCCAGACGGGTTTCGCGAACCTCGTGTCTGCCTGCCAGGAATCTTGGCTGTGCAGGCGCCGGCATTTCAGGTCGATGCCTCTGGCCGTGACCAGGCCAGTGAAAAATTTTCTAGCGCTCAGCAACCGGGGGGCGTGCTGGATGGGTTCCCCCTAATTGTGCTGGTCGACGACAGCGAGTTCACCGCCCGAACGCTCAACAACTTTCTGTGGGTCACCTTCACCCGTTCCAACCCGGCCGCCGATCTGTCGGGGATTGGGAGTTTCACCGACCAAAAGCATTGGGGCTGCCGCGGTTCGCTAGTCATTGATGCCCGCATCAAACCACACCACGCCCCCTCGCTGATAGAAGACCCCGAAATCACCCGCCGAGTCGACCGTTTGGCAGCCCAAGGCGGCCCGCTATACGGCATTTTTTAAAGCCGGACGGTGGTCAATTTTGTAGGCCAGAGGGGGCGGGTGTCCAAATTTCAAAATTGGCCAGTTGCTCAACTTTCATTCGCGAATCGACGGAGCAGTAACCAGTGGTTTCCCGCTTGGCGGCGCCAGGTGGCCCGTGGCATAGCCTCTCGTCAGACAACACACTTCAAGAGCATCCAAGGTCGTTCTATTGCGGCGAAAAATACAGCGGAATTCGGCTTGTTTTGTGCCGTATTTGTTTTCTGCTAAATGAGTTGTGGCCGATTGAGGCTTGGTTTCGTTGCCGCTCCGAGGGTTGCGTTGAAGGGGGGCGGTTGCTGAGCGGGCTGGGATGGGGGTTCTGGACGTTGCTCCTGCAGCCTTCTATAATTACGTCGAAGAAAACGAATAGTCTCAGACTT
>JAZKFE010000465.1:2371-6209 GCA_040386595.1 Planctomycetota bacterium
TTATGACCCTCTCAATCGCCATGCGATCCCCTTAGCCCAAGTGCTATCTGGTGTCGATTCGCAGGCCTCTGTGTCGCTGATTATTCGCTGCGCGGGCACCAGTGAGATTTGCTCAATTGGGCTCCACGATCAATTGAGTCGTGGACGTTCGCGCACAGGATCAATCTCAAGCGTTTATCTGTTTTGTCGAAGGAAGTTTGAATGCGCCCCATTGTTTCGCGACGCGGTTTTACATTGATTGAATTGCTGGTGGTGATTGCCATCATTGCGGTCTTGATTGCGTTGTTGTTGCCCGCCGTGCAGCAGGCGCGCGAGGCCGCTCGACGCACCCAATGCAACAACAATCTCAAGCAGACGGGATTGGCACTCCACAACTATCACGACACGTACAACGTCTTTCCGCCGGGATCGGCGGGGGCCTTGGTGGGCGAGTATGGCTACTCGTTCTGGGTGGGGATTCTGCCCTATGTCGATCAGGCCAATGCCTACAATCGCCTCTCGACATTGGGCGCGAACTTCGGCAACGTTGGGAATGATCCGACGAACGGTGCCGTTCTCAATGGTGTGGTTCCCCCGCACATGGTTTGCCCCTCATCGGCTTTGCCGAGCAGGTATGTGGGGGGCGAAGTCCCCTATTGTCCCGCGGGAATTGCGCTGGTGACCTATGTCGGAATCATGGGCAATGTGGATCTGCAGACGTCGAACAACGTCTTGTACGGGACTTCGTCCAGTGCTGGGATTCTCCATGCGGGCAGCAAGGTGAACTTCCGCGACATTACCGACGGCTCGTCGAACACCATCGTCGTCGGAGAGCAATCGGACTTCTCGTCGGATCGCCAGGATATTTTGCGAAGTGGTCCAAAATACGGGGCGTGGCTGGGGGCCAATGCGCTCAACTACCCTGGGGTCGATAACATGAAGTGGCCGGTGACTGGTTCAGGCAGTGCCTGCTTCAACGTGTCGGCCGTTCGCTATGCCGTGAACTACAAGCCGAACTCGGCGACCGCCATCAGTGCCAACGGGATGAACTTCGCCGGTGAGAATAATCCCATTCAATCCGCCCATGCCGGTGGAGCATTCGTATTGCTTGCCGATGGGCACACGAAGTTCCTGTCCGAATCGTTGAACTTGCAGACTCTCAAGGATCTGGCCGCCAAGTCCGACGGCAATGTCCTGGGCGAGTATTAATTAGCACTCAGAAAATTCTTCAGGCGAGCCCGGCGGCGTAAGCCCCGGGATTCCTCGTAAGTCCTCGCGGATTTGCCAAGTGAAGAAGAATCCGAGGGCTTACGCCACTCGGCTCGCCTGCGCAATTTATTTTTCAGATCAGAAAGAGCGGCCTGTGTCTCCGTTGAGGGAAACACTGGCCGCGTTATACGTCCCCCTATTTGTTTACAGTCAGGAGACGAATCTGCATGGTTGCGTTCATGCTCTCATCAACCATTCGCCGCACCGGTCTGACGGTGCTACTCTGCAGCTTGCTTGCCGGGTGTGGCGCTTCCAGTAATGCCCCCGAAGTGGGACAAGTCAGCGGCACCGTGAAGTTCAAAGGGGAGCCGGTCAAAGAAGGCCAAGTGGTGTTTGAGGACCCCGTTCAAGGTCAATTGGCAGCGGCCAATTTGAAATCGGACGGGACTTATGTTCTGACCACCGCCGAAGGTGGTTTGCGGGTTGGAACTTATGGTGTCACGGTGACTCCCGTTCCGTTCCAGGCCGATCCGGTTAAGAAACCGTCAGTCGTTCGCCCCCCGGACCCTGTTAACATTCCGAAAAAATACCGCACGCGAGCAACCAGCAAGTTGACGCTCCAGGTGGAGTCGGGGAGCAATACCCTGAACATCGAGATGGTGGATTAAGGCGGGTATTTTCGGACGCTTCATCGAAGTTGTCTTTTGGAGCACGTCAGGCACAGCCTGACCGACGTTTGAGCTGGAATACGCCTGTTGAGTACTCTTTAACGCGTGTAACCGTCACAACTAAAAACATTCCAGGTGGTGGGATTCCAGAAAGGCTGGAAATCCACCACCTGCGTTGTTTTGAGTGGCCTCCGGTCTCATACTCGGCTGCAACTCGGGTTGCTGGAATTCGTGACAGATTCCGGTGACATGGTCCAGATCCGTGGGAGTTTTGAACTCTTCGCGGACCGGGAACGTTTTGTGTTAGAGCTCGTCATACGCTTGTTGGCGAGGCAGGGTGAATGATATGAGTCAGAAGGTTAGCTACAACGGTCGAGTTTTGGTGTTGGGTTGTGGGGGAGTGGCACAGTGCCTCTTGCCTGTGTTACTGAAACACCTGGAGATGCCGGCCGATCGGATCACGGTCATCGACATGGTTGATAACCGCTCGATGATTAAGGCCATGTTGGATCAGGGTGTGCGTTATGTGCAGGAGCGAATTACTCCCGATCATTACGACGAGCAATTTGCGCGGTATCTGAAGCCCGGTGATTTGCTGATCGATCTGGCGTGGAATCTGGGGTGCATCGATCTGCTCGATTGGTGCCACGATCACGAAGTGCTCTACATCAACACGTCGACCGAACTGTGGGAGCCGTTCTCCAACGCTGAGTCTCAGCACACGATTGATCGCACGCTGTATGTGCGGTACATGGCGATTCGAAAATTGGTGGCCAGCTGGAAGGACCAGAAGGGGACCACCGCTGTCATCGAACACGGAGCGAACCCCGGGCTGGTGTCGCATTTCACCAAGCAGGGTTTGATTGATATCTCGCGCAAGATCCTGGCTGAGAAGCCGCAAGATCCGCGTGTCCCGGGGCTGATGCAGGCCTTGGACGAGCGGCGGTTTGATCAGTTGGCCCACCTGACGGGGGTCAAGGTGATTCACATCAGCGAACGCGATACGCAGATCACCAAGCAGCCGCGGCGGGTCAATGAATTTGTTAACACGTGGAGCGTTGAAGGCTTCTACGAAGAAGGCATCGCACCGGCCGAAATGGGTTGGGGCACGCACGAGCAATCCCTGCCGCGGGGGGCTCGTTTACATCACTCCGGACCGCGCAATCAGATCTGTCTGACGCGTTATGGGATGAACACCTGGGTTCGCTCGTGGGTGCCGTCGGGAGAAATCCTGGGGATGGTGATCCGTCATGGCGAAGCCTTCAGCATCTCGGACTTTCTGACTGTGGAAGACAGTCACGGCCATGTCGTTTATCGGCCCACGGTCCATTACGCGTACTGTCCCTGTGACGGGGCGATCGCGTCGCTGCATGAATTGCGGATGCGCAATTATCAGCTGCAGCAGAAGTGGCGGATCTTGAAGGACGACATCATTAGCGGCAAGGATGAACTCGGTTGCCTGCTGATGGGGCACGATTTCACCGCCTGGTGGACGGGCAGCTTGCTGGACATCGAAGAAGCCCGGCGGATGATTCCCGGCCAGAATGCCACGACGTTGCAAGTGGCGGCGTCGATCATGGGGGCCATCTGTTGGATGATCAAGAACCCGCGCCAGGGGGTCTGCCTACCCGAAGATCTGCCGCACGAAGAGATCATGGGGCTGGCTCGCCAGTACCTGGGCTCGTACGTCTCGCAGCCGGTCGAATGGATGCCGGGAATGCAGAAAGATATTTCTGCCACGCTCTATCCCGACTACCCGCTCAGCGACACCGACCCGTGGCAATTCAACCGGTTCCTGGTGGTGTAAACCGGGCGATCTTTCAATGGTTGGCGACTGTCGGTGTTTCAAATACGTTGGGCACCACGGAGACACGGAGCACACGGAGTTTTGAAAAGAACTTCGTGTCCGTGATTCTTCACGAAGAGTTTTTTAGAGCGCGTTGCGTCTAAGTGTAGCGGTATCCGGCATGCCGGAAGTAGTT
>JAZKFE010000466.1:0-17631 GCA_040386595.1 Planctomycetota bacterium
GCGAAGTTTCGGAATTCACCTGCAAGAACGACGTGGCGATTTTCGGCGTCATCGGTGTCGCTGTCATCATCCTGTTGGCTGTCTTAATTGTCGTTGCTAAGTATTTTGATATCTGGGTGCGGGCCTTCTTCTCCCGAGCTCACGTCGGACTGTTGAACTTGATTCTGATGTCATTGCGGAAAGTCAATCCGCGGATGATCGTCGACTGCAAGATCATGGCCGTGCAAGCTGGGCTGCGAGGCATCTCGACCCAGGCTTTGGAAGCTCACTATTTGGCAGGCGGTAATGTCCGCCGCGTCATTCAATCGTTGATTGTGGCACATCGAGCCAACATCCAATTGGATTGGGAAACCGCGTCAGCCATCGATCTGGCAGGACGAAACGTGCTGGAAGCCGTGCAGACCAGCGTGGATCCCAAGGTCATCGACTGTCCGAATCCGAAGCTCACCGGCCGCACCACGCTCGATGGCGTCGCGAAAGATGGCATTCAGCTGAAGGCCAAGGCCCGCGTGACCGTGCGAACCAATTTGGCCCAGTTGATCGGTGGAGCCACCGAAGAAACCGTGATCGCCCGCGTCGGCGAAGGCATCGTCTCGGCGATTGGTTCCTCGACGACACATAAAGAAGTTCTCGCCAATCCGATGTTGATTGCGAAGACGGTACTCGCCAAGAGCCTCGATTCGCAGACGGCATTTGAAATCGTGTCGATCGATATTGCGGATATTGACGTCGGAACGAACGTCGGAGCCCGGTTGCAAGCCGACCAGGCCGAAGCCGACATGCGAGTGGCTCGGGCCAAGGCAGAAGAGCGTCGAGCCCAAGCTGTTGCCACCGAGCAAGAAATGAAAGCCCGGACCGCCGAGAACCGAGCCCAGGTCGTCTTGGCCGAAGCCGAAGTGCCACAAGCCATTGCGGCGGCCTACACGCGCGGAACGTTGCGTGCGACGGCCAAGTAAGCAGGAGAAGATAAGAAAGAATTCACCTTACGGCCTGTACGACCGAATTCTTCTTATTTATCCTAAGTTTGATAAACTGAGTGCGGTCAGTGACAATACGCAAGCATGGCATGACAGGGATGTTGCCAGATCGGTTAGTGCCGAACGTGTGTGCTGTGACGGTTTCTCGGGTGGTGTCAGTCGTAACTTTCACCGAGAGACTGACAGCGGTACGAAGTTTGCAAAACTACGCGTCGGCAGTGCTCGATTATCTGAGGGAAGGATCCATCGGACGGTCGTACCGTAAATCGTCAACAACGAACTTCGTTGCAGGCGGTTTAAGGAAAAAGTGGCTCTTGCTGTCCGAACCAGAGTGCCGGATGTGTGTACCCCACGGGATTGGTGCTCACGATCGGTGCGAGAGTGGAGAAGTCGAACCGGGAACGGTTTGCTGACCACTTGGGCCGCGAAATCCCCCTAAATTTGGCAGGTTTTTCCCTCATGGATGCGAACGTGAAACTCGAAATTACCGATGCGCAGCGCGAGTTGCTGGTGGAAGGGCTCCGATTTGTTCGGAGTGCTCGCAAACTTTCGTTCCGCGACAAATTCAGCAATCCTTATCCGAACTCCGCAGACGAACTCAGCGTGGTCTCGGCCTTGCTGGAACACCTGAGTGTTCCGAAAACCAAGGTTGAAGTGGCTAAGTAAAGCCTACCACATGGGCTGCGTTGTTTCGGCAGCGCGTCGGTTGTGGAACAGAGGGAATCCGCCCCCGGTGTTCCGCACGATGGCGATCTCCTGGTACAGCCAGTAATCTAGTTGACCCGACCTGACTTCAGGCCGGGTCATTTTGTTCCCGGACATTCCATTCTTGTAAAATTTACTGACACGGCGGCCTAATGAGGTATCAGCATGTGTGCGTTGAAGCAGTGAGCTATACGCTGCCTCCGCACATCGTCACGTCCGAGAACATCGAAACACAACTCGCACCGGTCTATCAGAAACTCGGGCTGCCGGAAGGGCGTTTAGAGTTGATGACTGGGATCAAGGAGCGACGCTTCTGGGACCGGGGAACTCGTCCGGGGCAGGTCAGCGCGATCACCGCCGAGAAAGCCATCGCGGCCTCTGGGCTTGCCCGCGAGCATCTGGGCTGCTTGGTCCACGGTTCCGTCTGCCGTGATCAGCTGGAACCGGCGACGGCCAGCGGCGTGCATCATGCGGTCGGTCTGCCGAATTCCGCTCTCGTTCTGGACGTCAGCAATGCTTGCCTGGGATTGCTCAACGGCATGCTGCTGCTCGCCAATATGATTGAATTGGGGCAGGTTTCCGCTGGCGTCATCGTCGGGACGGAAGATGGTCGTGGCCTGGTCGAGGGAACGATTGATTCTCTCCTCAACACACCCAACCTCACCCGGCAAGATGTCAAACTGGCGTTTGCCTCGTTGACGATTGGCTGCGGTTCGGCGGCGATTGTGCTCTGCGATCGGCGACTCAGCCACCGCGGCAACCGACTGCTGGGAGGAGCCTTTCAAGCCGACACCTCAAGCCATCAGCTCTGTGCCGGCGACTCGAATGCCTCCGCCCATGGTGATGACCGACCGCGGATGCAGACCGACTCGGAAGCTTTGCTGCATGCGGGAATCGAACTGGCGGAATCCACCTGGGTCCTGGCACGGCAGAATCTGAATTGGACTAATGCCAACGTGACCAAGGCCTTCACGCATCAAGTCGGCCGAGCCCATCGCAAGCTGTTGTACGAAAGCCTGGGACTCAATCCCAAGATGGATTTCGCCACGGTCGAGTTCCTCGGCAACACGGGTGCTGCAGCCTTACCCATGACGATGGCGCTGGGGATCGAGGCCGGACATCTGAAACCGCAGGACCAAGTCGCCTTGCTGGGTATTGGCAGCGGATTGAATTCGTTGATGCTGGGCATGGACTGGCAGGGCTGACAGCAGGGTAAAAACGCCCCAAGAACCGACCGTGCCAGGTCTCATCGAGAAGTGCCGACGGTCGGGTTTAGTTTCTCACGGCGTTTAAAAACGGTCGAGACGAACTCGCCCCCCAACCCCTCATTCGACATCTCTTGATGGACGACGTCGTAGTGTGCATTCAAGAATTGCACAATCCGGCCCCCAAATTCCGGTGACCCGAAATTCCCACGACCGTGAATCGTCATGTCCATCGTCACGATCACCGCATAGTCAGGAGCTGCTTGAATGACGGCATCGGCGATGTGATCGTCGCCGCCATGCACGCTAGACTCCCACGGATTGAACAACAAATACGGGGTAGGATTACGCTTCCGCAACAAGTAATTCAGCATCACTCCTTCGGGGAATACGACCAGCGATTCATCTGCCTGAATGGCATTCTTCAAATAGTTCAGCGTATTCAGGGTTGGCAGAGTTCGTCCGTCGTAATGGGCATCGGCATAAAACTTGTCGCCCTGCTCACCCACAGCAACCGCTTTGATTTGATCGATCTGAATCCAACTCCAGGCCAACGACAGCCCGCACGCGGTCAGCAAGCCGGCCATCGTCGCTTGGAAGAACCGTCCCGTGCCGTGGTAGCGACTAAACCCAGTCGGAATTGTGTGCAAGCTAACATGGATCAAAACCAGTGCCCCGGGCATCGCCAATACAAATCCATAGTGCCCCCAACTCACGCGAAGCGAAATCTTGGCCAACAGTCCCAGGCCATAAATGGCCAGCAAGAACAAAATACTGTCGGTCCCAGTCGGGGCACGTAGGGCACGACGCCCAGCGAACAGAATGACGGGGGGCAGCAATAGCGGCAAGCTCTCAGGAAGGGCATGCCAATCCTTCGCAGTCATGAAAAACAGACCGCAGAAAGCAACAGTCACCCCCAAGATGCCGGCCCAGACATTTGCTCGTGCAGTACGGCCCGCCATCATCTCCAGAACATAAGCGGCCACAGCCACGGCCAGCACGATAACGGTTGCGAATGCCGAGTTGAGCAGATTTTCGGTGGGACGATCCCATCCGAGAATCGCTCGATAAAAGCCCGATCCCCCCGACGCCTCAGGCACGAAAATCAATTGGTACTGGCGAAAGATATGATTGATAGAACCTGTCCAACCCAATGAACTCGAAAGGGTCACCACCGCAATCGCCATGGGAACAAGGGCTGCGGTCACAATGACTCCCCACCAATAGCCCATTGCCGAGAGCCGTTGCAGTAAGCTGGAAGACAGCCCCTCGCTGGCAATGTCTCCTGCACTTGCTTCACTTCTGGTTTGCCAAGCGAACAGCGGCAGTGCGGCGGCGGTCGTCAGGCACGCGGCGAGTGTCATCTCGACCTTGGTCAAACTCAGCAGCCCGAGACACAAGCCAGCTGCGGCCAGCCAAACTATCTGCTGCGTACGCCCGAATCTGACAAGACACAGCAGATTGACCAGTCCCAACACCAGCCCGTGCGTCATGTCGTAGCGATACGGGCAAACGTAGTTGTAGTTACCAATCATGCTGTATTGGCCAAACGCGAATACAGCGAGAAAAAATAGGCAGGCACAGGTCGCCGACCAACGTGTGCCGCACTGCCGCAACAGGTAGTACAGCATCGCAATGATGCCCGCTAGTAGCACCAGATTGGCAACGATTAGCGTCGTCAGCGAAACTCCGAACAGGCGAAATAACCAGGAGTTGGCGTACTGCGACAGGGGGCCCATCACCCAGGCGATATCTTTGTAAAGCACATCTCCGACGCTCAGCCGCCAGGGAACATACAACTCGTGACCAAAGTCGACCAGAATGTCGGGCCAGGTTCGCCAACTCAGGCTCGCGAACAGCACGAAGGCCGCCGCCAGGATTCCCCCACACAGCCATTCGCGAGTCATCTCGTCACGAGACGTCGGCTTCTCTGGAGGGGATTTGACTGACATACGACGGCCACTCGTGTTGAAGGGAGGCCTGCTAGGGCAGAAACCAGCTGGCGAATGTCGCAAACCGAACGCTTGATTTGCCGCTCTTCCGCCAGGAACAGCATCCGTGAAATCATAGGGAACAATTGTTTTCAGTGGAAGTACTGTTCGCGAAGAATACCTGTTCGCTTTGCCAGAAGAGGCGACCGATTGGCAGCCACGTCCGCCAACGTGAGAATCCTCAATATCTTACGGAAATGTACTCATGGGGCCGCAGCATCAAGGGCTCGGCATAACTTGCTCAATTTGAGGCCGTACCCCGCAATCTCTGAAGAAATACTTCTCTTCACAATTCTCTGTTTTATCGCCGAGGACCATCCAGAAGAGTGCCTATTTTGTCGATAAATCACAATGCAGCCAGCATGCCATCTTTCCGGGTGTTGACATTTTCACCGCCGCCGGAAAGCACATGTTGATGAACCTCGTGGAATTCCAACCGGGGGCGATTGTGGAAGCCCATTCTCATCCGCATGAGCAGGTGGGGATGGTCTTGGAAGGATAGGCTCGTTTCATTGTTGGGGATCTGGAGAAGTTGTTGAGGCCGGGGGACATGTAGATCATTCCGGGGGGAGTGATGCACAAGGTAATTACCTTGGATTGTCTCGTGAAGGCCCTGAACTTCTTCCACCCTGTCAGGGAAGAATATTTGTGATGACGCAGGGCCAGAGAACGCCGCCCGTCAGAAAGCCTCGCCTCGCGAGGATTGGCGGCGTCATTCTCTGGCTGGGCTGTATTGTCGTCGGCTGCCAACTTCCCCATCCAATTTCTGCCAGCAAGTCTGGAACTCCGCAGTACGAACGCGCCAATATCGTGTACGAACTGGACGGAGCTCAGCGGGCGCTGCCGCTGACCGGTACGGAAATCAAACCGGTGGCATTTGATGGCGATTCCGAGACTCCCGCACCGGCACCACCACAGTGGGCCGAAGCGACGTTAGCCATTCAGTACCCCCATCCCGAAGGAACGGTCGAGACAGCCCGGGCTACCTTACGACTCTCGGCCCAGCCGCGACACGATTCTCCCTCGGCGGTGGCGCAAGCCCGCCGCTGGCTGGGTTGGAATCATGCGACAGACGCGTCGGGTGATCCCGCCGCCGTGGCCGCCAAGTCTCCACCTCGCGACGATGAAATCTGGGTGTTGGATATCCCTAAACAGCAGCTCGATTTGCTGCTGGCGGATCTCCAGGGAAATGGCTTCTTCCAAGCTCAAACTCGTGCCGAGTCCGGGACCAAGCTGGATGTGCACCTGAATTGGGGCCGCGTCCAGAAGGAATGGAGCGCCGAGCCGCGCTTGGATCACTTCATGGGGCGTGTTTATCGAGAAGGTCGTCTAGGAGGCCTGGTCGCGAAAGACTCCAGCTCAGAACACTCGAATATCTTCGTCGGTCGTTGACCTGCCGCGCAGACCAACCGCCGATTTTGCGTTTGTCGACCCGGAGAGAAAGCAGCCCGATTGCCCCGCAGCAATCGGGCTGCTTCGTTGAACGGGGCATAGTCGTTGTTCGCTCCGCGAACATAACGCACTCGCAGTAAACGGCTTGAGTCTGCTATCACACCTAAATGCTGACCCCACCTCTATACTGCAATCGCATTCAGTTCGCGGAGCGAACAACCACTATGGTTCGACGATGCCAATATTTTCATTTACAGAAAAATTTCGGCAAATGGGGCCCAGATTGGCGACGTCTAGGTAGGTACCATAATGTCGCAACCTCTCGATAATGCCCAGCACGACCGATTTCTCCGCCTGTTCGCGAGGGACGAGGCCGTGCTGCATACGTTTGTTCGCTCGATCGTCCCCTCACGCGAAGACGCGTCAGAGGTGATGCAGGATGTCGCCGTCGTGCTGTGGCAGAAGTTCGATTCTGCCAAGGAGTTCCGACCATGGGCATTTGGCGTCGCCAGGAATGTGGCACTCCGGCACCTGCGCAGTCGTGCTCGTGACCGCCACGTCTTCGACGAAGAACTGGTGAACCGCCTGGCCGACGAAGCCACCGCCATGGAGCAACGGCACCTCACCCAGCGCGAGGCCCTGGAGCATTGTCTGCAAAAACTGCCGCCGGCACAGCGAGAAATGGTGCTGGCGGCCTATGCCCCAGGCACACGGATCGATGAGCTAGCGACTCAACGTGGACAGACGCCGATGGCGCTCTACAAGCTGCTGCATCGCGCCCGGCAGGCGATGCTGGAGTGCGTGCGACGTGCACTCGCTCGGGAGGAACTCGCATGACGGCCGACTTGCACGAACTCATCCAACGTTACATGGCAGGCACGATCACCGATGAGGAAAACGCCACGCTTCGAGAGGCACTTAAGACTGACGTCGAGCTGCGGACTTTGTACCTCGACTACATGAATCTCGATGTGGCACTCGAGGCCCTAGCAGGGGCGACGGAGACAGCCTACGATCTGCCGCCCATCATTTCATCTCCACCAAAACCACGAGCCGCTTGGTCCTACTGGCGTCCGCTGACCGCAGTGGCGATCGCAGTCTTGGTATTGCTGGGCAGCGTGCCATGGTTCGTCCAACCCCTGCAAGTTGATCTTCAACGCAGCGTCGGTGCAGAGTTTGGCGTGGCCTTTCACCCGGGGGACCTCATCGGTCAGTCCGCGGAACTGACCGCGGGCCTCATTGAGATTCACTTTCGCCAATCCGATGCCATGGTCGTGATTGAAGCACCCGCAAAATTTCGGATTGAGGACGCAAAAACCTTGCGGATGGAAAGCGGTCGTGTGACAGCACATGTGCGGGACGGGCAGCAAGGCCTACGTGTCCTCACGCCGCATACCGATGTGCTCGATCTCGGGACACGATTCGCCGTGGAAGTACGTGACGGTGAGCGATCTGAAGTGCATGTGTTCGAGGGCAAGGTCGAGGCCGGTGCGAAAGGTGTTGCGAAACGCGATCTGCTCGGTACCAATCAGGCATTACGTTTTGCCACGGTCGGCACGCCGGAATCGCGGGCGGTACGCTCGGGGACCTTTGTGCAACCTGAAGAACTGAAATCGCTGGCGGCCGGAGTTCAAGCTGGCCAAGCACAACGAGCTAGCGATGCCGAGGCGTTGTTGAAACGAGACGCAGCCCTGATTGGCTGGATCGGCTTCGAAAATGACGCGGACGAATCACAGATCGAACATGGTGGAGTGGTGAAGGGGGCCCGCCGGGTACAAGGCCGCTTCCCTGGCCAGTACTCGCTCGAATTTGTCGACACCGACGATCATGCCAAGCTGAACCTGAAGGCCACCACGCGGCAGCTCACGCTCCTGACATGGGTCCGGTTAGATCGCGTGCCGGAAGGCATCAGCTCCCTCTATCACACCGACGGCTGGGACACTCCCGGCCAAGTTCATTGGATGATTCTGAACAACGGCCAGATGCGTTTCGCGATCAATGGGGCGCCGGCCGCGGGCTTGCCACCGGGCCATGTGGCCTGGCCCGAATCACAGGCGCCCGTGCTCGATCAACTTGGTCGCTGGCTGCATCTCGCCGCTGTCTACGACGCCGACACCCAGCAAGTCAGTTTTTTCACCAACGGCCACTTCGATTCCACGGTCGAGATGAAAACCGGCCTCCCCGCCGTGCTGGGCCCCGCGCAGTTGGGCAATTGGAACTTCAAGAATCAAGCCGGCACCGAGCACCGTCGCCTCAGCGGCCGGATGGATGAGCTCGTCGCCCTCTCGCGAGCCCTCACCGCCGAAGAAATTCGCCAACACTACGAAGCAGGGAATCCTTATCGATGAAACGACTGCTCTGTTCCATCACACTCCTCTTCGTCGTCCTGGCGCGATCCGTTTCCGGTACCGAGGTGGTGAACTTCGAGAAAGACGTTCTGCCCGTGCTGCAACAGCACTGCATGGAGTGCCACGGCGAGAAGAAACAGAAGTCGGGGCTGCGCGTCGATAGCCGTGCGGCATTGCTCAAAGGGGGAGATTTTGGAGCAGCCATCATTCCCGGGGACGTCAAGAACAGTCATCTCATCGAAGTCATCACGAGCACGGACGAGGACGTGCGGATGCCACCCAAAGGTGAGCGACTGAGCCCGACTGCAGTAGAAGCGTTGAAGAACTGGATCGCCCAAGGCGCAGTCTGGCCGGGGCAGATGGAGAATGTGGCAAACGCCAAAACAACCAGCGACCATTGGTCCTTTCAGCCGTTCAGAAAAGAATTCGCGAATGATTCGCTGGATGGATTCATTCACACCAAGCTCACCGAGAAAAGTTTATCCCCCTCGCCCGAGGCCGATCGTCGGACGCTGATTCGCCGCGTCACGCTCGATCTCACGGGATTGCCGCCGACACCCGACGAGGTGGAGGCATATGTGGCTGACCAGGATGCGCGGGCCTACGAGAAGGTCGTGGAGCGGTTATTGAACTCACCACGCTATGGCGAGCGTTGGGCGCAGCATTGGCTGGATGTTATTCGCTACGCGGACACGCGAGGTTATGAATACAACTCGTTGCGGAACAACACCTGGCCCTTCCGCGACTGGGTGATCGAGGCCCTCAACAACAATCTGCCCTACGACCAGTTCCTCTTTCAGCAGATCGCCGGCGATACGGTGGGTGTCGATCCCGCGACCGGGTTCCTCGTCACCGCGCCCCTGCCCACGCCGCCAGAAATTGGCGAGGAACCCGACGCAATCAAAGCGGCTCGTTTCAACGCGCTGGACGAAGTCGTACAAAACGTCGGGGCCTCAATGCTGGGGCTCACCGTGGGCTGTGCTCGCTGCCACAATCATAAATTCGATCCCATCACCGCACGGGATTACTACAAAATGGTCTCCGTCTTCTCCGGTCTGCAATACGACAGCCGACCGTGGCGCAAAGGCCCAGACGCCGAGCAACTTAATCGACTCCAGAAGGTCGACCAGCGGGTTGACATCGTGCGCCAGGAACTCGTCCCACTGACGAATTTGCGGGAATCGGTCGCCGGCCGCTACACCGATCATTTTGCCCTCGTGACAGCCAAATGGGTGCGTATCTCAGTGGTGGCCACGGATGCCACCAGCGAAGGCCCTGCCTTTGACGAATTGGAAGTTTGGTCCGCCGAGCAGCCCGGTACCTCGCCGCTGAACCTGGCAGATGCAGGGCGTGGTGCCAAGGCCACGTCGTCCGGTGCAGCGCTGCAACTCGGTAGCAAAGATGAATTCCTTAACGATGGCAAGTATGGCTCGGCATCAACCTGGGTGGCCGACAGACGCCCTCCAGCCTGGGTGCAAATCGAACTCGCGCAGCCAGAGCTCATTGATCGCGTCACCTGGAGCCGTGATCGCGAACTGGCCAGCACGAATCCCGCAGAGCATGCCAAACGCCTCACATCGGCCTGGCGCATTGAAGTCGCGACGAAAGCTGGCGAGTGGCGCAGCATTGCGAAGGCCGGGCTGGACAACGTTGCCCTGCAGCGTCGTCACGATCTCGAAAACGAACTACAAAAATTACTCGTCAGCCAAGCCACCCTGCGTGCGGGGCCAGTCGTTTTCGCGGGGAGATTCACCCCACCGCAACCGATCAATGTGTTGCTACGTGGCGATCCGCAACAGCCGCGCGATCCCGTCGGACCGGGAGGGCTCGACTTTTTGAACGGCACCGAGCTTCCCGCGGAAGCCCCCGAGGCTGAACGCCGGGTGAAGTTTGCCCAATGGCTCACCACGACCGCCGCCCATCTCACCGCGCGTGTCGCCGTGAACCGTGTCTGGCATCACCACTTCGGCACGGGCCTCGTCGATACCCCCAGCGACTTCGGCCATGTCGGTGGCCAGCCCACGCATCCCGAGTTGCTCGACTGGCTGGCGAACGAGTTCATCCAGAGCGGCTGGAATTTGAAGAAATTGCACACCCTCATCGTCACCAGCGCAACCTATCGACAGAGCAGTACTCCGGTGTCCCATGCGATCGAGCTGGATGCCGGCTCGCGCCTGTTGTGGCGTTTTCCTCCGCGTCGCCTGGATGCCGAAGCCATTCGTGACGGGATGCTCGCCATCACCGGCTCATTGGATCTGAAGATGGGTGGCGAAGGGGTGAATATTTACACGCGTCAGGGAGACTTCGATCAATGGAAGCCACAGCAAAATCCTGGTCCCGAGTCGTGGCGGCGGATGATCTATCTGACAAAAATTCGCGGTGCGGACGACGGCATGTTCAAAACCTTCGACCTGCCCGACTGCGGCCAGGTTCGCGCGAAACGGAGCGACTCGACCACACCGCTCCAGGCACTGAATCTGCTCAACGGACAGTTCACCATTGAGCAATCGAAACGCCTCGCCGAGCGCGTGCAACGCGAGGCCGGAGACGATCTGGAACAGCAAATCACTCGCGCCTTTGCTCTGATCCTCGCACGTCCGCCCAGTGACCGAGAACGGCAAGCGTGCCTGCTCACGGCGCAGGGGGATGGCCTTATCGTCGTCTGCCGAGCACTCTTCAACTCCAACGAATTCCTGTTCCTGCCGTAAGTAAAACTCATCCGGACCAATGCTCGTCCGACAAGGCGCTCGTCATGAACAGTCACAGTCCTTATCAGCACCTCAACCGCCGCTCGTTTTTCTCGAACATCGCGACCACCGCGGGCAGTATAGCGCTGGCGCAGATGTTCGCCCGCGACGGCTTGTTGGTGGCAGAGACACCGCTGCGGCCAGCCATTGACCCCACACGCCCGTTTGCCGCCCGGAAGCCACATTTTCCCGCAAAAGCCGAGCAAGTCCTCATTATCTTCTGCGCGGGAGCGGTCAGCCACATCGACACCTGGGACTACAAGCCGGAACTCTATCAGCATCACGGCAAGACACCGCCCAATGCGCCAAAAGTGACGTTTCAGGGGCCGATTGGAAATCTCGCCAAGCCGTTTTGGGATTTCAAACCGCGCGGACAATGCGGCAAGATGATCTCCAACCTCGTCCCGCATCTCGCCGAGCTGGCGGACGACATGTGTTTCATCCACTCCCTCACGAGCAAGAACAGCGCTCACACGCAGGCCGAGAATTTTCTCTCCACCGGCTTCACGTTTGAAGGCTACCCCAGCCTCGGATCGTGGGCGACCTATGCGCTCGGGACCGCGAATGAGAATCTGCCCTCCTTCGTGGCCATTGCCGACCCCCGCGGCCGACCGCAAGCCGGGCCCAACAACTGGGGCAGCGGATTTTTGCCCGCCGCCTTTCAGGGCACCGCGTTCAGCGCCGACCAGCCACCGCAAAACCTCCGCACGACCTCAAGCGTCCAGGAAAGTGCCAACCGAGCCACGGTCGACCTGCTCTCACAACTCAACGACGAGCATCTGACCCGCTACCCCGGTGACACCGACCTCACCGCACGGATCAGTAGCTATGAGCTCGCGGGGCGCATGCAGACCAGCATCCCCGGACTGATGGATCTGTCACAGGAAAACAAGAAAACTCTCGAAACCTATGGGGCCGATTCCCCGAACACCATCAAGGCCGAATACGCCCGCAACTGCATCCTGGCCCGCCGTCTGTTAGAACAAGGTGTGCGCGTGGTGCAACTCTTCAACGGGGCCTATGCCAGCGGTGGCAGGCTGAACTGGGACAGTCATGCCGACATTGTGAATAGCCACGGCGCCCACGCCGAGATTCTCGATCAACCCACAGCCGCCCTGTTGCGCGATCTCAAGCAGCGCGGTCAGCTGGATAAAACCCTCGTCGTCTGGTGTACCGAGTTCGGCCGCATGCCCTTCATGCAGGCCAATGGCACCGGCCGAGATCACAACATCGAAGGTTTTACGTGCTGGCTAATGGGGGCGGGCGTCAAACCGGGCGTCAGCTATGGCAGCACAGATGAACTTGGTTGGAAGGCCACCGAGAACGTCACGACACTCTATGACTTCAACGCCACCATTCTCCATCTGCTCGGCCTGGATCACGAGCGGCTCAGCTACTACTTCAACGGCACCAATCGCCGTCTGACCGATGTGCATGGGCATGTGATCAAGGAATTGCTGGCGTGATCGATGATGCCAGCAAAACCGAGATCAATTTCGTCAGTCTGAGCGATTCAGCAGTTCCGCGATCTGTGTCCGGTTTGCGGTCCCCGTGGTCCCTAACTGATGAATCACAATGGACGAAGCCGCAGCCGCCAACCGCAGTGCTTCTGAGATGCTGGCTCCCACCGCCAGGGCACACGCCAAGTTGGCGGTGACTGAGTCCCCGGCCCCCACGACATCAATGGGTCCCGAGACGGGAAACGCGGGGACATGGTGATGTTGCCCCTCGGGAGTGGCCCCGATCAGGCCTTGCTCGGCCATGGTGATAAATACCGGGCGCTGATTGCGTGCTGCCAATTCTGTGGCCAGTGCGGCGACCCGATCCCGGCCAACCGAATCATCCAACCCCATCAATTCCGACAGTTCAGCCGCGTTCATTTTACAGCCGACTGTGCGCCAGTCGGCCAAGCCACGACGGCTGTCCGCAATCACAGTGAGTTTAGGAAAGCGTTCGGCCAACTCCATGACGCACGACTTCACTTGCTGCGTCACAGTGCCCGTCTCGGCCGTCGGAGTCTGGTCCATCACAACGATGGCGTCCAATTTCTCCACGATCTTTCGCAGCGACTGACAGAGCTGCTCCTGCAGCGGAGAGGGCGTCGGCAACCGGTTTTTCGAATCGAGACGATTCAGTTCCTCCGGGGGAGCACCCGGATGCATTAGCAGCGGTTTGCAATACGTAAACGTGCGCCGGGACGGCTCTGTGACAAACGCGTCCAACGTCACACCGGGAACTTGTGACAGTGCCCGGCGCAGCTCGTAGCCTTCGCCGTCATCACCACACCAGCCGATCGGGATCAACCGTCCGACACCGAGCGCAGCCAGGTTATTGAGGACCGTCCCCGCCGCCCCAGGTTGCGAGCGTACCCGCACCACGTTGTGAACGGGCAAGCCCGTTTCTAGCGAGATTTCAGCGAGCGCCGGGTCGATTTCCAAATAGCGATCGAGGCAAAAATCGCCCACGATCGCGATGGTTAGCTGGTCGTACTGGCGAGTGATGTCGTTAAGTCGCGCGAGATCCTTCATGACTGTCGCAATTCCCGATACAGATGATGGATAAAGGTGGCATTGTCGGCTTGCACGTAATGCATCGCCCCACCCATTCGCGAATAGCTCTTACAGAACCGCAGGTAGTAGGCCGCGTTCGACTTCGGCGGCTCGCCCTGAGTCCAATCCCAATTGCCACCGTCTTGCAGATCGACGACATGAATGGAATGGCCGCTGATGACCTTCTGCCCCGCCTGCAAACGCAAGTTGTTCACGCAGCTGATCGCTTTTTCGAAGACCTGCGGCCCCATAATGGCCGAGCCGATCGAGAGCACGACACCATCGTTTAATCCCGCGACGGAACCGCCAAACAACTTGAAGTCGTACTCTGCCCCGCGTCCAATCACCCCACCATTGAAGATCGGATGATTGGCAATGATGTCATAGCCAATGCCAGGATGAACCGACATGGCAACTTGATGCCGCCAGGCCTGGGCCACGATCGACGCATGCTTCCAGCGATGGCTGACAGTCAGCCGTCCCGCGGGAAGTTGCTGGCTCCGGATGGCTCGCAGCAAATCGGCACGAGCGGCCGTCAGCGGACTACCCGGGTCACTGGCGATTGCCGTGAGCAACTCATCTTCAGAAGGCAGTGTAACACCGTCTTCCATGATGAACTTGCCCAGAGATCGACCATAACCCAGGTGATCCAACGCGCCGACCATCAGTGCGACGTGAATGTTCGTCGCCGTTTCGTGCCACGTGCCGAACCGTCCGTTCGCCACGTTCATCTCGACACTTTCCGTCGACGCTCCAAACCAGGAATATTCCCAGTCATGGATCGTCCCGGCACCGTTCGTGGCCAGATGCGTCAGCCAGCCGTCAGCCATCATCCGTTCTAAGATGTGCGCCGCACCATTCCGCAGCAGATGCGCTCCATAGATCAACATCCGTGACGAGTTACGATCACGCGCTGTCCGCATCGTCGCAGCGGCAGTCTTAACCGCAGCCAAGACTTCCGGCGCACAGGGGCGCGGCGTGGACTCAGGATCGATCAGAATCTCATCCACACGCGTCAAACTCTGGCGTTCAGCGAGCGGATAAACTTGCAGACGGCTCAGGTCAAGGGGCTCGACGGTCATTTACGCGGCTCCAAAAATCAGCTGCAACAATTCGGCAGTGTCACGATAGTCGGGGATCACGATGTCCGCTCCGACTCCCAACAGTCGATTGCGTTTCCAGCCGTCGACCCGTCCCGAACCATTGTTCGCTTCATCGCTGGCCACCGCGACCGTCAGCCCACCGACCTCTTTGGAATTCTGGATTTCGACGTAACCATCGCCAAACGCCAGCATTTTCTCACCAGAAATGGCGTTCTCGGCCAGAATGCGGTCGATCACCATCTTCTTGGAGAAACTCTTGTAGTTGTCGACGGCACCGTAGATGCGTCCCTGGAAATACTTGGCAACATCCAACAGGTCGGCTTCACGGCGAACAAATTGCTCGTCAGTGCCGCTGGCCAGATGCAGCGTGACGCCACGTTGAGTCAAGGCCTCGAGCAAACCCCGCGCCTGGTGGACCAGCAGTGAGTCGGGTTGAATCTCACCGCTGCGCAGACCTTCCAGACGATGCTGAATACGAGCATCCAAACGACGCAGATACTCGTGCTTGTATTCGAGCGGTTCGAGAGGTTGCCCACCTCGCTCACGGATGCGATCCGCGAGTTGAATCATCTGGTAGATCGTTTGTTTGCCATTCAACCGCATGATGTCGTCGATGATCATCTGGTCGAGGGCAGCGTCGGTCTCACCAGGCAGTCGCGGCAAGACTTCGCGGAACAACGACGTCATGACCACGGGCCAGCCTTCGCGAACCAGCGAGAGGGTGCCGTCGAAGTCGAAGATCACGTGTTGAATGTCGGGGCGTGGCGCGAAGGGGTGCGCCACTTCAATCGGCACGGCCGGCTTCAGGTCCATGAAGGCGTAACAGAGCATGTGCAGAATATGCATCTGCACATCTTCAACGCGGCCGTAGTGGGTATCGCCGATGACGATCGTTTGTTTCGCAACTTCCGCCAGCCGTCCCCGCTTGCCGCCGACCAGAGCAATGGTCTCCAAACCACTTTGCACGGCCCACTCGCAGGCATGGACGAGATTCGGAGAATTGCCGCTGACACTGCTGGCAATCAACACGTCACCGGGCTTCGCAAAGTTCTGCAGCTGGCGAGTGAAGGTCTCTTCGTAGGAGTAGTCGTTTCCAATCGCGGTCATCCAGGCGGTGTTGTCCGCCATCGACATCACGCGGAAACGGCGACCTAAAACATCCGACGCCCCTTTACCCAGGTCGGTCGCGAAGTGAGATCCGTTGGCCGCGTTGCCGCCGTTGCCAATGATGAAGATCCCGCGTGAATGGCGCCAGGCCTCCTGTAAAGTCGCGTACGCTTGAGCGATGTCCGACGGCTGGATTGACTCTAGCGCCTTATGCTGAGCCGCGATGTAATCTTGAATCCAGTGTTCCATGAAATTTACGACTCTTTGCTCTTGATCAAGGGCAATTAGGGACAAAGAAAATTCGGGGACAACATCCGTCAGCGATACCGCAAAGTATCGACCGTTCGATGATGTGGATTGCTCACTGTACCTCTCGCTTGCCCATTTGAGTACGATAAGCACGTTGAATTCTGGGAATAGGTTCATAACCAATGCTTATAGATGGATTTTTTCTATGGCGGTCGCACGGCGTCACAAGGAGTTGGGGTTAGGGCAGTTACGCGCCTTTCGCGAATGCGTCCGTCGACAATCATTCTCGGCAGCCGCCCGTGAATTGGGCATTTCGCAACCCGCAGTCTGGCAACAAATCCGAGCTCTGGAACGCCTGCTGGCAGTCACCCTGTTCGAGAAACGGGGACGGGAACTGGCCCTGACTGACGATGGCCGCATTCTTCTCGATCATGTCGCGGAACTGCTCGGAGCTGCTGATTCGCTACGAGACAACTTTCGCGCCAGCCGAGAAGGTGTCGCCAAGAAGCTGGTCGTCATCGGCACCTCTGGGGTGCTCACGGAAGATCTCGCCGAGGCGATCACGGCGTTCCGGCAAGAATGCCCCGACTTGCAGCTCAAGCTGGTTACTCATGTGGGCTCCCGCACCTTGGATATGTTGCTGGGAGGCGACGCCGACCTCGCCATCGTCCCCGCTGGGACGGAAGTCGTCGGCTATGGCCAATTGTTGGCGAGTGAAGTGGTGCGAGAACGCCGTTGGGTCGTGGCCTTAGCGACCGGGCATCCACTTTGTCGACGGCGCGAAGTGGGGCTAGCAGACATCGTGCAGCATCCCTTAATTATCCCAGAACAAGGGAGCGGCTGGCGACAATTTTTGGACGAGCAGTTGCGCGTTCGAGGGTATGCCGATCAAGTTCATCTGGCACTAGAAGCCAGCATGACGGTGGCCATGCGGCGGTATGTCGCACTCGGCTGGGGAGTCGCGTTGTTACCCCTCTCGCAGCAGGCGATGGATATGCCGGGGGTCACCATCCTCCCCTTGAGCGACACCATGCCCACCGAACCCATCGTCGCCCTCTACCGCCGCGGAGCGACCCATCGTCCGCTGGCACGTAGCTTCCTGGAATTTCTGCGCAAGGAAGCTCCAAACCCTCGTTGAACTCGTGATTCCCTGTCGTCAATCGCGACGGCGCTTTCACCTCAATCTTTGAACTCAAGATGATCGGGTAGCCCAGATTCTTGAATCTGGGTGAGCGCAGCGAACAAGAGGTTACGGCTC
>JAZKFE010000467.1:0-4277 GCA_040386595.1 Planctomycetota bacterium
ATTTCAACTCGCTACAGCGAGCGCGTTATGTTCGCGGAGCGAACAACGACTATTCCTCAATCCGGCATCACGGCCGTCAATTCCTCCGATACGGCTTCGAGCTGAGCCGGTGTAATTGACGCCGAGCTATCAGCGAACCCCACCAGCAACGCCAGGTCACACAGGCGGTTAATACGCCGCGGAACTCCGCCCGAAAGTTCATACAACGTGTCGAAGGTCGCCGGTTCAAAGGGGGATTCTTCGACTCCCGCCACGTGCAATCGATGCGTCACGTAGCCTAGCGTTTCCTCGTACGACAGAGGTCGCAGCAGGCACTTGACCGTCAATCGTTCTTCTAACTGCGGCAGGCGGCGGATGCGGCTCAGCAGATCTCGCTGACCGGACAAAATCAACGTAAACGCGCCGCCGTACAGAGGCTGAAAATTCAGCAGCAAACGTAAGGCCTGGAACACCTGCGGATCGTCAATCAGGTGCGCTTCCTCAATGGCAATCACCGGGTGCCGTTTACGTTCGGCATAGTGAGCCAGCACCTCTTGAATCTGGCGAATCGTGCGGTCCAACGAGGGGGGCTCGTGGGGATTGTCCGATTTGGCCCCCAGTTCCGCCGCGATATAAGCCAGCAACTCGGGCGCCGACATTTGGGGGAATAGCACCGGCACCACCGGGCCATACTCATCCCCCAGTTCGTTCGCCAGGACCTGTAGCAGAAAACTCTTGCCGTACCCGCCGCCGCCAATCAACAACCCGGCCCCTTTACGGTTCTCAACGAGATACCGCAGCTTCAATAAGGCCGCCTGATGAGTTTCACTTTCATAAAAGAATTTGGCTTCGGGGCTGCCCTCGAAAGGGTTTTGCTGCAGGTTCCAATAAGCTTCGTACATGGTCTCAATCCTTGAGGCTGTTTCTCGTAGAGGCCGGCCGTAGAACGCGATCATCGAGATCTCGTTCCTGCCCCCGTCGCACAATTGCCTGCTTGTCGAACTGACTACTCTCTCTGCAAACTCGATTTCGGAATCCGTCGGACCGAGTGATCATCGCGTTAACTCTGGGCACTTCGCCCATGGCATCAGGCAAACGTTTCGATCACTCCCAGCGATTCAATTCCGATCTGCTTCCAATCCAAAACTTCGTGTTCCGTCAGCTTCCCGGTCAATTGCCGAGAGATCGTAATGACCGCATCCACCGACCCTCGCAACCAGCAATCGGCCATTCTGGTCTCTGGCCCCAACACCCCGGCATCCACCAGAATCATGTCATACTCGTGCCGAGCATGCTTCAACAGCACACGCAGCGGTGCGACCAGTTTCAGCCATTCGGCATCAGTCACCGTTTCATTCAGCGGGAGGACCGATACGCCCCCCGGAGTCATCGGTACGACGGCTTGTTCTATTGGCAGTTGACCGTGCAGGACTTCGCGCAACCCCTCTGCACGGTCCTGGCCAATCACCGACGCCAGCTGGGGATGTCGGCGGTCAGCGTCGATCAGCAACGCGACCGTCTTCCCTTCCAACGCCAGAATCCGCGTCAGGGTTAATAAGACCGAAGTCCGCCCGGCTCCCGGAGAGGAGCTGACAAAAGCCAGCACCTTGTGGCCTTGCTCGGCTGCGAACTGCAAGTGTTTGGCCAGCTGTCGGAAGCCTTCACCCGTAAACTGGTCGAGCTGTTCGCAGATCTCGGGCCACTTCCATTGGTGGGCTACTGGCCGTTCGGGCTGAACAACGCTCGACGGCAACTCTTGTGGTTCCGACTGTGTTGTTAGCGCCGCCGGGGATTCCATGACCGCCACCGCGGAATCCGTGTGGTCAACCTCTGTTTGGGCTGCCTCGGATGAGCCGCTGTAGTGTGCCGGGTGCGAAGCGCTGGAATCGTAAGCCGACGATGCGGAATGCTCGACAGTCGCATCAGCCTCGTTCACGGCAGAGAACGCTGCTGAGAGTGGGAAATCAATCGACTCGGTCGGGTACTGCGGATAGAGATACTTATCGGGCTTGGGCGTCGCCGCCGCTCGTGGCGTGGGAGCCGGCTGCGCAGCGGAAGGCTCAACCGCGACCGTCTTAGTGACAGCCTCAGAATCGCGGCGGCGCTGAAACGCCTTAACGATAGCTCGGTCGAGAATGCTCATGTTTCCTCTTCGACTGGACCGCAGCCTCAGTTCTCATCGTTTTCAAATTCGATCGTTCCGCTCAGCCAGGCTGGTTGGCGGGCCGCAGTTCCGGAATGCGATACGGTCTGAATCGCCGGTCCCTGCGTGTCGTCTGAAGAATCGGTGAGATGCACGGCCTGCACCACCTTCGGTGGTACTTGATTGGCTGCGGTAAACGGATCATCAATTTCAGCCGGCTCGGCAGCGCCTCCATTCTCGGAGGTACTGACCGTCAGCTGAATCGCGGAATTACGGGTGACGTCCTCGCTGCTGTTCACGTCCTGCTGATCGACCACTTGCAGATTCGAAATGGTCTGCGTCGTCTTCTCGCTCTGGAGTTGCTCGGGACTAGGCCCCAGGAGAATCAACGCGATCGCGCCGACAAACAACGCGACGCCACTGCCGACAAACAGCCGCCAGGTCAGTGAACCGCTCGCCAGATCCAGGAAGCGTTGTTTTGTGCCATGGATCAACGTCTGCAGCACATTCGCTTCCGGAACACTGATAGGCACAATCGCGGGCGAAATTCTTCTCGCAACAGGACTTGTCGGCGCACCCTGATCCACCGCAGGGTCGGTCAACAATTCATTCCCCTCGGTCGAGAGGGATGGAATCGAAAACAGAACCGTCGGTTTGGCACCAAACCCCGTGTTTGCAACGGCACTCGCGCCCTCCTCGGCCAAAGAATTGGCAGTGGATGGCAGCAGCGTGGAGTCGGTCGAATGAGTCATTGTGGATTTCACAGCCAGCACCGTTCGGCATACTCCGGAGAGGCACTCCCATCTGATGAGAGCACCCCGGAAAGGTTTTTTTGCGCGACGACTCTCCCACCGGCCTTGGCCACCAGCCAAAACAAGCACCTTGGGACGCCACTTCAAGCGGAGCCTTAGTCTCGATATCGACGAGACGATAATGTCAACTTTGACGAATGTAGGATCTCTACGGGAAAGTCTGACGATTCTAAGACCATTCAGCGGGCAGAAGGTCGCTTGCAAACGTTCATCTGCCCGGGAACAATTTGATCTAAGTCCAATAGTCAGCTCGGTTTCATCGCCACAGTTCGCAGACACCTCAATCATTCGCACCTGAAGGAGTCGTTCGTGGAAAAGACCCAAATTCGGTCCTCCGTCGATTTTGAACGCCTGGGTATTCAGCACGGAAACCTTTATGTCCCCTATTCTTACAACTTAGGTGGTTGGGCCAATTTGATGTTGCCGGTGACTGTGCTGAATGGAGGCAAAGGCCCCACGGCGTTGGTGATGGCGGGCAATCATGGCGACGAATACCCGGGCCCCGTCGCGATCATGAACCTGATGCGGCAGTTGAAGTTAGATGAGGTCATCGGACGCGCGATTTTGCTCCCCGCGCTCAATATGCCGGCCGTGAAAGCCTCAACGCGGTTGTCTCCCTTGGACGGCAAGAACATGAACCGTTCGTTCCCAGGCCATGCGCACGGAACGGTTACGGAAATGATTGCTCACTACCTGACGACCGAGCTGTTTCCGCGTGCTGATATTGTGATTGATATTCATACCGGAGGCCGCAGCGTCGACTTCTACCCTTGTGCCCATATGCACTTAGTTGCCGATCGTGAACAACGCCGCAAGATGGTCGGCGGGACGCTCGCCTGGAACACGGATTTCGCATTTCTCTACGCCGATATCGCGGGCCACGGACTGCTGCCCGTTGAAGCCGAGCGGCAAAACAAGGTGGTCGTGACGACCGAAATGGGTGGGGGCGAGCCGATCCCAGCCAGAGTCCACCGCCTCTGCCAATCGGGTTTGCGGAACGTATTGATTCATCTCGGCGTGCTCCAAGGTGAGTTCCAAACGCGTGCCCAGCTAGGACTACCGGCGACGCGCTGGGTGCAGTCGCTCGACTGGCAAGACTACCGTTTCGCCCAGGAATCGGGCCTCTACGAGACCCTCGTCGACCTAGGTTCTGAGGTCGCGGCCGACCAACCGGTGGGACAAATCCATTTCGTCGAACGTCCCGACCGTGAACCAGTGCAGGTGATTGCGCCGACGGCCGGCGTGCTATTGGCTACTCGGGGCCCGTCGATGGTGGTTCAAGGCGATTGCGTCGCCTGCATCGCCCATGACGTCGATCCGAAGGTTCTGGAGTAAACTCATAT
>JAZKFE010000468.1:0-4959 GCA_040386595.1 Planctomycetota bacterium
CTCAACCTGTTCCAACGGTTGCGGGTGTCGCTCTCGCCGAAGCAGCAGGGAGCCCAGCAGACACCTCAGGATGTACAATTCTGGAGACAGGAATTTGACCGTTTCGAGGTGACTCACTGCGTGCCGCGATTGGGAGGAAATTCTCCCGACTACAAGACCTTCGGCGATCTGTTGACCTCGCCCTTGTGGCAATTTGCCCGCTTGGGATCGGCCACAGCGGTGTTCTATCGTCGCGATGTCCAGAAGCCCGAACTGAAGGCGTTTTTGGCCAAGAACCAGTTTGATTTTGGCGATTCGTTCTTCAAGACCGAAGCGGAACCGCTGTCACCACGTGCCGGGTGGGCGCAGTTGCCGACGTTCTATCAACGCTACATCTGGAAGACGAATACTCGTTCCAGCCCCGAGGTTCGCGAAGCCCGGCATTTGAATGGCCTGGCGGGAGTCACGGGCGCCCGTGGAATTGGTTTGACCTACAAGGCGATTCGTCTCGCTCAAGAGGGGTTGGCCAAGGATCAGAATGATGCCGCAGCCTATCAGGTGCTGGGGCAGGCTTACATGTCGTTGATCGGCACCGAGTCTGGCGGTCAGACCAATACCGAGATTGGCCAATTGCGATATCTGCAGGCGGTCCAAGCGTTGAATCTGGCGCTGATTGCTTCTCCCGACAATCCCGACGTCCATCAGCTGTTGTTTCAGCTCTATTCCATGAGCAAGCGGGCCGATCTGGCCCTGCGTGAAGTTACGGCCGTTTACAACTGGCTGGCACGTCAGGACATGCATAATACGACGTTGGAGACTGTGCAGATCCAGCAGCAGGAAAGTGCTGGCAAGGAAATGGATCGGATTGCGAAGTATGTGAATGCCGTCGAAGTGCAGGCTCAAAAACAGCAGAAAGAATCGAAGGCCTCGAACATCGACATGGCAATGTTTTACTATCAGAACGGCCTGGCGCTGAAAGCGTTGGAACTGCTCCAGCCGGCGGATGACGAAGTCTCGCAACCGCCCCAGCAGATGTCGCTGCGGGCCGAGCTGTTGATGGAAGCGGGACGCGTCGAAGAAGCGTATGAACTGGCCGGACAGCTGGAGGGGCTGGCGGTGCAGATGCAGCTGCAAGACTGGCAACGGCCACGCGTGATGACGCTGTTGGCGAACGCCGAGTATACGCTGGCTGCCCAATTGTGGACGCGGCAGGCTCAAGACACGGAACGCCAAGGGGTCGCGGGAGTGTTGCGATCGCTCGTTCCGCGTCACTTCGGACAATTCGGCAGGCCTTGGCCGCTGACTCTGACTGAGCCCTCACTGCAGTTCTTTTTTAACACGCCCCAGGTCACCTCAAATCTGAACATGTTCTCGGGATTTGTGTATCTGGAAGCGGGACAAGTGAAGCGTGCGATCGAGAACTTCCGGTTGGTACTCAGCCAGAACCCCAATCATCCGCACCGTGGGCTGGTCGCTTTCTACTTAGAGAAGCTAACGGGGCAATGGGTTGATGCGGTCCCGCCGGCGGACCGTGTTCCGATTGAGTTCGCGGCAGAATAGTGGTCGGAGTGTACTAACGAGGAAAAATCACGAAGAAGATTTTTTTGCCACTGATTAACACGGATCAAACACGGATTGGATCATCCTCTGTTTGTGTTGTCTCATGAAGCCAATCGAATACTCTAGGACTGGCTGTAATCGCCGGACAATGTCTGCAGACGCTGACCCAATCCGTGTTTGATCCGTGTCAATCCGTGGCTAAAAACTCTTCTTCGTATGAACTCTCCGTGACTCCGTGGTGCAATTCTTTCGACACGAACACTTGAAGTGAAGCCGCAATCATTTCACTCGTTCTGCGCCCACATCTCAATGAGTCTGGAGACCGCGTACGCGACGAGTTCCACCGGCAATGTCATGTAGTCATTCGGTAAGCCGACGACTTGTGAGATGTCCAGCGGCACATGCACAAAGCAGACTGGCGTTGTCAGGCCATCAGTCGTCGCCATGACATGGTGAGCCCAATACAATGTGGCATTACACAGATAGGTGCCCGCGTGGTACGAGACATACGCCGGGATGCCTTCGCCCCGCAGCTTTTCGGCCCAGGCACTCAGGGGCAGAGTGGTTTGATAGGCCGCGGGACCATCAGCAACCAATCCAAACGTGTCGGATTCGGCTCGGCCGGGAACCCAGCCGACATTCAATCCCACAGCTTCCAGCCGGATGCGGGCCGTGTTCTGGGCCTGTCCCAGATGAATGGCCAAGTCGTAGTTCTGCCGTAGATCGGCCTCCAGCAGTGGCCGGGCGAGGTCGAATTCCACGGGGTAAACACGAGTCGTAATCTCGTATTGATCGGATAGGAAGCGGGGCAGGCGATTTAGGCACAGCTCGCTGGCATTTTCTGTCCAGCTTCCAAACGGAGCAAAAGCCGTCAGCAGAATCCGACGTCCAGAACTCATGGTTGGCCTTTGTCGCTCGGGCTACCGCATGTTGAACTACAAAAGACATGCCGTGGGACGAGACTTCCATCCCACGGCATTATGTCGTTGACGATCAGGTCGTGACCGGCTGGGCGTCGAACAGCTTGCTGATCAACTTCTGATCGGGAGGCGGAGTCACCAAACTGACCGCGACACCGGCAATCAGCGAAATGCTCAAACCCCAGACAATGGGATCGCAACCGAGCAAGTAATACGGCCGGAAGCTGGTCACCTGACCCAATAGTGGGTTGTCAGGCAGCGACAGCCACGGGGCCAGATTGAAGAAGCCGATCGAGTACAAGCTCAGAGCAGTGCCCGCTCCCAGTAGCATGGCCGCCAGGACACCCGCGACTGATGCCCGTCGCCAGTAAGCCGCCATCAATGCCGGAACCAGAAAGGTGCAGGCGGTCCCGGTCGAACTGAAAACGACCATGGCCTGCAGGTACTTGACCGGTTGAATGTTGGCCGCCACGGCGACCAGACCCACGACGATCATTGCCGCATGCGACAGGAATTTCAGTCGACCTTCCGACGCATTGGGCTCGATGAATCGCTGGTAGATGTCGCGGACCAGACCCGAAGAAATCACCACGAGGTAGGAACTCACCGTCGCCATGATGGCTCCGAACGGGGCGGCGAGAATCAACCCGGCCCAGAAGGAGCTGAACGGCAAGCTGGTGGTCGTTTCCAAGGCCATCAACGGAATGATTTCATCCGACTGGCCACCGAGATTGGGGAACAACGTTCGGCCGCAGATGCAGATGATGATCAGCGGAATGTAGATGAAACAGTTGTAGATGCTCAGCAGAAAAATCGACCGGCGGAGTGTCTGCGTGCTGTCGCAGGCCATGATGCGGACCATTCCCGCCGGCGAGCTGAGCCCCGAGTAAACCCACAGCACGAAGAACGAAATCGCCAGGCTGAGGGGCAGAAACTGTCGGCCAACCCCTTCTGGATCGTACCCCGGACCATAAATGAACCCTGGGCCAGTTTGTTGCACGGCAGTCACCGAAGCGATCTCCAGTCCGCCGACACGCCACAGTGCCAGTGCCAGCAGCAGGATGACTCCGAAGAACATCATGATGCTCTGGAAGAGGTCGGTCCACACGGCCGCGAGGAACCCGCCGGCCATGGTGTATCCGACCACCGTTAGCGTGAAGATGCCGAGTCCCATGAAGTACAGCCAATCGATCGGCGCGGCGGCACTCAGGACGGTTCCCTTGTGGGACTTCAGTTCTTCGGGAGTGAGCAGTTGATCCAGCGTACCTTCAAGCTCGGAGACATCTTTGAAGGTCTTATCCTGCAATGTTTCCAGCTTGACGAGAGTTTCGGATTTGACTCCCTTGGCTCGGAAGCCTTCGATCTGCTTCGCTCCCAAGACGTAGTTGGAAAACTCTTCGCTCATGGCGAGAGATTCCGTTCCAGGCCACGACAGCTTCATCACAATCGCGCCGGCTTTGAACTGGGCGATCATCATGAATGACATGTAGAACAGAATGCAGATCGAGGCCAGCAGACCCAGGGCGGGACTACCAAAGCGTTCGCGGAAGAAGTCGGGAATGGTAATGGCACCTAACCGACGAGACAGCTGGGCCAGCCGTTTTCCCAGAATGCCGAATCCGGTGATCGGCACGACCATATAGCTGCCGATCCAGAGGGCGACGATCCAGCCGTGGGTGTAGACCAACGACGGGAAGCCCATGAAGGTTCCGCCGCTTTGCACGGTGGCCGTCAGGGCCAGGGCCCAAGCCCCCAAACCGCGATTACCCAGGAAAAAACCCTTCATGAATGAGCCGGATTGCATGGCCCGATTGGCCAGCACACCGATCCATCCCGAAGCGATAATGAACACGGCAAGGGCGACGAGAGTCCCGATGCCGCCGTGAGGTTTTGAAGTGACTGCCGTTGCTGCAGCGAAGAGAGTACTAGACATGAGCCGCCTCCAATTCTGCCGCGGCTTCGGGGTCGAGACCCAAGTCTTCGTCACGGACGATAAATGCGCCGAAAAATAGCGAGAATGCAGTGCAAATCCACCAGGGGAGGGCGACGCCCCAGAAAATCCAGGCGGGGAAGCCGAGGAAGAACTCGACTCGTTGCGGGCCTTGACCGCGGTCGACCCAGAGTTCTGGAACGCCTCCGGCTTGAGCCGGCTGGCGAACTTCCACCTTTTGTTTGTCGGAAATCAGCGAGGGGTTGGTGATGTAACCGTTGATGTAACAGTACGAAACCGACCACGCCATCGCGATCGCCCAACACGCCAACACGACCAGTGCCTCGCGTCGGGCGCTGGTTAAAACTGGATCTTCTTGTGTGTGCTGCATTCAGTCCCCTGAAGTTTTGTTGCGGTGCACCTCTTGAGACGCATCAAAGGGCACTGATTGTAACCGCGAGTCTGTCGATTGAAAACCGACTTGACGAGATCACAAACTTCAGGTTGGAGAATGATTCTGTTGAGAACGATTTTTCGGGTGTGTAGGCTTGGGAGGGTGAGGCTCCTGCC
>JAZKFE010000468.1:4969-10385 GCA_040386595.1 Planctomycetota bacterium
TGAGACCCGAAAGACCAAACGGTTCGGCAGGAGCCTCACCCTCCCGGTTATACAGACAGCAAGCATTCCCTAATCGTTGGCGACGTTCCTAATGGGAAGACAAGAAGCCGACTTCCTTACCCGTAATGGGGTGTAGGCGGTGGATTTGAATGATCTTCCAGTCGTTTCCCTCACGTTGCCAGTCGACTTCCCAGCGTGACGGGTGATAGCTGATGTCGGCGTTAACGCCGACCATGTCGACCGTCAGCGAGGCGTTGGCTCGAAAATGAGACACCGCGACAGATCCCGCCCCTTTAAAGGTGACCGAGGTATCCGAAATCCGCAGGTCGTCTTTGACTTTCACTTGCCGCAATGCCAGCTTGATCAGATCACGTTCCCGGGCCTGGTTAGAAAAATAGCTCAGGGCTTTGGGGACATCCTGCCGTTGCACGGCCGCGCTGAGATCGTAGACATTTTGAATGATCTGTTCGCCGGGTGTCAGGACGAATTGATCCAGCAGATAACACCCTCCCGCCAGCAACAGACAGACCACCAGGCCAATCAAACTAGAGATATTCTGCCGCGTGAAGAAACGTGCTCCGAAAATAATCGCCACGCAGACCAGGGCGATCATCGCCGGCCAGGGATTTTCGGTGGGCCACATGTGACGTCTTTCACGAGGAGTTGGCGACTAATGAGGTGTTGGATCGCAGACTCCTGCAGCATAAACGATTTGTCTGCGCGAGGGAATGTTCACCGTCGTCATTCTCGTCCGGAACAACGACTATGCGGCACGCGTTTGGTGCTCGGGTTGTTCGACGCCCATGCGTTGCAGGATGACTCGGGCTGCGGTAGCGGTGGCTCCGGTTTGAACCAACTCGTCACGCAACTCACGCAGTGGGCGGGCAGCTCGTGCCAGCGTCATGGGATCTGACAGCCACGTCTGCAGGTGCGCCGACATCTGTTCGATGTGCTTCTTCGGCGAGCCGATAATAATGTATTCCGGCATGAGTGGTCGATCAGCCACTAAATTTGGAAGCGACATGTATTTGCAGGTGATCAACATGCGAGCCACAAACGCGAACAACCAGTCGCAGTGGTAGTGCACGATGGCCGGCACTCCGCGAGCCAGGACCTCCAGGCTGACGGACCCCGACACCATCAGGCAGCACTCAGAAAGCTCCAGAATCTCTGAGAGTTTTCCGATATGGAGCTCAACGGGCAAGTCAGGGGCGTGGTTCCGCAAGTGTTGCTCACAGAACTCACGTTGCGATTCTTTATAACTGGCGACCAGGAACCGGACCTCGGGGAATTCCTGCGAGAGCCGGCGCATGACTTCGACCTGGGTTGGGAAGTTGGCGTGGACTTCATGGGTTCGCGACCCCGGCAGGATGGCGATCCGCCGATTGTCGCGAGCACGTTGCGTGGCCAGGAACTCGGTGTCGAGTTGCTTTTCGGCGACCTCGTCGAAGAACGGGTGCCCGACGTATTCCGCAGCGACTCCCCGTTGCTGGTACCATTCGGCTTCAAACGGCAGGCAGGCGAGAACGTGGTCGACGAATTTCTTCACCTTCTTAATGCGCCATGATGCCCAGGCCCACAGTTGCGGCGGGCAATAGTAAAATACGGGAATCCCCAGACTCTTCGCGGCGCGAGCAATCCACCAGTTAAAGCCAGGAAAGTCAACCAGCACGACGGCGTCGGGACGCTCGCGTTCGAATTGTTCTTTCGCTTGTTTGGCCACTCGGCGGAATTTTTGGATCAGGGGCAGGACTTTGAGAAACCCCATGACCGCCATGTCTGTCAGCTGAAAATCGATCCGGCAGCCAGCGTCACGCATCAGCGGGCCACCAAAGCCGACACACTCCACGTCGCTCTTCCGCGATTGCAACTCGGTAATCAAATTCGCCGCATGCAGATCGCCGCTGGGTTCGCCGACTGAGAAGAAGATTTTCACGCTGACCTCAATGAGGTTGGAATTTTTTAATGGAGTAAATGAATTGGACGTTGAGTGATTACCAAGGTGTTCGTTCGAATCAGCTAGACCGACGCGTAAGTGACTTCGCGTGTGGGCACCGCTGTCATGGCCGCCGGGGTTGCTCGGCGACGAGTCCACGCACAACAGGCCGGAACGATGGATCGCTGGTCGGCCAGGGCCAGCTCATGCCACTGCAGGCGAGTTAAGGTTTCGAACGGGAGTTGTGCCGAAACGGTCAAATGTCCCCAGCGAGGTTGATCGCCGAGCATCCAGTTCCAGGTTCTCCAGCGGAG
The DNA here is from genome assembly GCA_040386595.1 of Planctomycetota bacterium. GTDB lineage: Bacteria > Planctomycetota > Planctomycetia > Planctomycetales > Planctomycetaceae > JAKFVC01. Next base: position 7,220 of record JAZKFE010000468.1, read on the forward strand.
CCATCCATCCCCCTGGAACCGCGTTTCGCAGTTCACAGAAAAATGTTGGAAGTGGCGTTGGAAGCAGGATCGCAAATGTCCCCCCGGTCGATCTTGCCAGGTCGGTTTTTGGCGGACGAGAATCGAAATTCGTCCCCCCGGCTTGACGCTCGACAACAGGTTGGCCGACGTCACCAGCGAGCCGACGGTCGAGAGATCCTGTTGGTAGACCTGCAGGTCACGGGCAATGACCAGGTCGAAATAATGTTCGGGCAGTACCAGTTGCCGATCGATAAACCGGACGGGGGCATCGCTCGAATGATGAGCGGTGACGACGCGTTGATTGATGGCGTCCAGGCCGACTGCATCAAATCCCCGATAGACCAGTAGTTCGGTTAGGTCGTTAGGGTTGGGATCAATGACCAGAACTTTGGCCCCGCGAGACAACCAGCGAGGGGAAGCAATGGCGCGTGTGACCCACCACGAAAGGTCGCACTGCAGAGCGTCCCCGGTCCATAAGCTGCAATACCATTCCCACCAGCTCACGATCGCCTCCTTGCGTCGGGACTCAGTGCCATTGTCACTTCAAACAACGCGCACATGATGAAACGCAAATCGCAGGTCGGATTCCCGTCCGGAGCCGTTGATCTTGCCGCGTTTAATTTGGGGCGATGTTGAGGTCGGAAGGATATCTCGGCGATAGCTCGGGCGTCAAGATGGCTAAGTCGGGATGGGGTAAGCTCGAACGAGCGTTGCGGAGACTCGCGATTGACAAGATTTTTAAAACCGGATACACGACGCTACCAACACCAACTTTTATTGAGTTTAAGCAGTTCAGACGTGCACGCAACTCCGCGGCTTGTCGAGGAATTTGAATGTCCACAACGATGTCTCCCTACGGTGCGGCTGCGGTTGAAAATGCGGTTCCCGCTCGGCGTTTGATCAAGCACAGCTTCTGGTACCAATGGCGGTCGGTGATTACGTCGACCTGTTTGCTGACGTGCCTGACGTTGGGTTTGTTATCGACTCCGCGAGTTCTCGAAGGAACTTTAGCGGCGTGGTGCTTGAACGCCGTGGGATGGGCTTTCTTCACTGCAGGCGTAGCCATCCGATTGTGGGCGACACTCTACATCGGTGGTCGCAAGGCCAAGGGTGTTGTCGAACTGGGGCCCTATTCGGTCTGCCGTAATCCGCTGTATTGGGGCACGCTGTTTGTAATGGTGTCGGAAGTTCTGCTGCTGAAAAGTGGGATCTTCGCGCTGGGGCTGGTGATTCCGATTCTGGTTTATACGCTGGGCGTCGTCCCGGCCGAAGAAGCGTATTTGACGGAAAAGCTGGGTGATGAGTATTTAGGATATTGCTCGCGAGTCCCCCGCTGGTGGCCGCGATTGGGGCAGTATACGTCGCCGGAAATCATCGATTTGAACGTGCGCGGCTTACGAGCCGAATGCGTACGAATTCTCGGCTGGATCTGGTTGCCGTTCGTCGTTCAAACGTTGTGCGTCCTGCGGATGCAATCGTGGTGGTATGCCCCGTTGAACCTGTGGTAGGCCTGAAAAAATGGCATTGGCGAGCCCGGCGGCGTGAGCCCCGGGATTCTTTCTTCGTAGCTTGACTCTCCGAGTCGAGGCTTTCTCCGGAAAAAAATACCCAACTTAGAGAGTCAGTCTATACTGTGCAGAATCCCGGGGCTGACGCCGCCGGGCTCGCCTAAGGTCTGATTTCCAACGCTCACTTCACCTTGGCTAGCCATTTATCCAACTGATTGGCGAAGGCCTGACGATCACGCAGGGTGAAGTTGGATGGGCCTCCCAGAACCATCCCGCCGCCGCGGAGTTCATCGAACAAATTTCGCGAGGCCAATCTCGCGCCGACGTTGGCGTCGGTGTAGAGCTCACCGCGTGGGTTCAGGGCGAGGCCTCCCTTCGCCACCACGTCGGCGGCGAGCGGAATGTCGGCCGTGATCACCAGGTCACCGGGCTCCACCAATTCCACGATCCGGCGGTCGGCGATGTTCATGCCTGAGGGGACGCAGATCGTACTGATGAAGGGGGACGGCGGGACGCGCATTGACTGGTTGGCGACGAGTGTGACCTTAATCTTCCGCCGGTCCGCTGCGCGGAACAGCAATTGTTTAATCTCACCCGGACAGGCATCCGCATCGACCCAGATCTGCATTTTTAGTTCAACTTCCCAATGACTTGTGTGTTTCCTCAGCACAAGTATCTTCACGTTGTCGCCGTGGATCGTCTAGTGCGCGTCGTCACGCAGCGACCGTAATGCTTGCCCAAAAAACTCAGGAAGAATCTCACGCAAAGGCGCGAAGGCGCAAATGAAGAAAGATATTCTATTGAGGTGAACTCCAGGAATTTGCGCCTTCGCGCCTTTGCGTGAGATCTTCCTCTGTGACGTTCACGTCGCGCGAACTGACACCCCGCGCAGGTTGTCGATTCCTAATAGGAAAATCACCCAGAGTGCGGTGACCACTTCCCGGTAGTTGATTTTCGATAGTCCGAGTCGCCGATCTTCGAACACGATCGGAGTTTCCTCCAGCCGACAACCGATCCGCCGGCAGCGATACAGAATCTCTTCTTGAAAGGCATAGCCCTTGGCCCGGATGAGATTCAGATCGAGTTCTTTCAACTTCGCCACACGATAGCAACGATAGGCACCGCTGTTGTCTCGTGTCCGCAGACCGAGCAACAACCGCGCATACAGATTGATCCCGCGACTCATGAAATGCCGTTTGAGTGACCAGCCGACCGCTTTTCCCCCCGGCACGTACCGCGAGCCGATCGAGACATCGCAGGCATCCATCAGCCCAATCAAGGCGGGCAAGTGCCGGGGATGGTGGCTGAAGTCGGCGTCCATGTTCAGGACGAAGTCGTAATTCTGGGCAATTGCCTCACGGAATCCGGCCAAAATCGCCGTTCCCAGACCGAGTTTTCCCCTGCGATGCTGGACTCGTATCCGAGCATCCTGCCGGGCCAGATCGTCGGCCAGTTGCCCGGTGCCGTCGGGGGAATTGTCATCAATGACCAGGATGTTCGCCCAGGGAACCTGCGCCAAAATCTCCGGAATCAAGAGCGGCAAGTTCTCACGCTCGTTGTAGGTACACACCGTGATCAGCAGACGTCGCGGCGGTGAGAGTGGTGGCATTGTTTAGGCAAAATCGTCAGGCGGGAGG
>JAZKFE010000469.1:0-2266 GCA_040386595.1 Planctomycetota bacterium
AGGAGCCTCACCCTCCCAAGGATTCGAATCACCAAAAATTCAAGATCCCTTGAGAATTTACGTTCAAAAATCCTTCACGGCGTAGCCCGGCGGGGCGGATTCCCGCTCCGCCGTTTTGCTATAGAGACCTGGATTCATGGCCAACTGGTGCACACAACTGGAGATCGAAGATCTGTTGTCGTCCAATGGCGTCAGCGTCAGTACGAACGACTCACAAGGAAACTCGGTTTCGGATCCAGAGATCGTGGCCTTCGCCATCGAGCGGGGCCAATCGAAGTTGGCGCAGTACCTCACCCTGAAATACGACGTCTCCACGATCACCTCGGCCAATGTCTGGGTGAAGTGGGCGGCAGCGACATTTGCGGCGGTCGAGATCATGCGACGTAAGGGGGGCGTGGTCCCCCCTGGCCTGCAGGAAATGTATGAAGAATACATCGTCAGTTTAAAAGATGTGAAGGATGGGCCCGGGTTAATCCCCGATCTCCCGCAACGCACCACGCCCGGCATGGCGGTCAGCAATGTGATGATCGACAACGCCTACAGCCGCGCCAAGGTGCGAGTGGTCGGAACGATTAGTTTTCCTATCGGTGTAACAAAGTTAGCTCAGTTCCGTGATCGCAATGACCTGGGGTAGGTTTACTCATGTCGGAAGTCATTCTGTGTGATGCCGTTGCCGAGCAGATTCGGTCCGTGATCTCGCAGAATCGAGACGCGCGATGGATTGACGTCCGGCCCACGGGGCAACCGACCAGTGCCATCGTTTCGGATGTGTTTGTTGCGGTACACAGTGAGGGCTGGAAATTCGGCGATCTCGACAACGGCATCAGTGAGGAATATTGGATTCACGCCACCGTCAGTGTGAAGTTAACCGCGAATCACACAGACTTTTGGGGCGTGCAGTTGTCGCTGCCGTGGGATAAGTCACTGAGTTATGCGGTACGACAAGTGATCAACGCGGTCCATTTGCAACCCGACGTAATCAACATGGCCAACGAACGATTAGAGACGGGAATCTCATCACCGTTTGTGGAAATGTTGCGAGCAACAGGACAGGTGGATGGCAAGGAAGAACGCGGTCCGGAATGGTGGGGCACGACGACCACCGCGAAGTCCGCCAGAGTGAATCAAGTCGTGGGATACTCGCAAACGGTCAAGTTCTTCGGCGGTAAACGAATCCAGGGCATCGGAAATTACACATAAGGTGAATTGATATGGCAGATGATTTCGTCCCTGGCAAAACGGTGTGTATTCACCTGATTTACCCCAACAAGGCCGGGAAGATTCGAACCGGTAAAGCGAACATCACCGGAGTTGATCCGAGTCCGGGCAGTGACGGCGGAGTGTTCGATGTGGCTTGCCTGCCCGGGTCGGGAATGCCCACCCACGCTACGTCGGAACCTGTCGCAGTCACCTGCCCGACCTGCAAGGCATCGGCTCCCTTCGCGGACCTCCTGAAGCTGCAGGAAATGGCCTCCATGGGGGCCAGCGAAGCAGATAAAGAGGCCATGAAGCTTGTTATGGAACAGCGCTCATCTCGACTTCAGGAACTTGGAACCCAGTCGGACTAAGCCGCATCCACATTTGTCATCATCGTAGTGAGGAAATCATCATGGCTCTGGCAACGGTCATCGCCGGCGGATACACCGCAACCTATAACGCAGTCAGCATGGGCCAGCAAGAAGATGGCTTCCGCCTGCGCATGTCGGCAGCCAAGGAAGAAATCCGCAGCAACACCTACGGCGATTCGGTCATTGACTCCGTCTATCGCGGCGGGAATGTGTTCCTGACGTCGGTGTTCATCGAGCGGGATAGTGTGCTCTTTAAGAGTGCCGCGAGTCCGCTCAACCCCTATGGAACAGCCATGGGGAACATGGGACTGGTGGGCCGATTGGACTTCAATCTGGCGCAGTCAATTGTCATGACGGCGATTCCCTCGTTGTCGGCAGCAGCATCGATTGGCACGTTGACGGCCACGAATGCCATTATTGACCAGAACCTGAGCACCGAAATCGCGATGGCCAATCGTGCCTCGTTCCTGCCGCTCACGTTCCGCCTCTATCCGTATTACTCATCCGAAGTGAAATGGTTTGCGGTGACCTAGTGCCGTGCGAAATAAACTACGCAGGCGAGCCGGGTGGCTGGCGCCAAATGGCACTCAGTATGTGAGCGGAATGGCGCTAGCCACCGGCTCTTCTCTGTCAGAAACATGGAAAAAGCCGGCGGCTAGCGCCGTGCCGCTCACGAATCGAGCCGCAAAGTGAGTGCC
>JAZKFE010000470.1:0-6155 GCA_040386595.1 Planctomycetota bacterium
CCGAGGAACAAATTGGCGATTCACGACAGCTGACGCTCGGATCAAACTCAAGTCGCTTTACCCGCAGCCTGACATTGATCGATAGACGGACCACTACTTGGCTTTGGGGGTGCGACTCCACCTGCTGGGCAACCGTCGGCCCGACTTCAGGCGTTCGAACACGACCTCGGGGTCTGCCTGGCCCCAGTAGCGGAAAAACAATCCGACTGGAGCTTTGGGCGTTACGCAGTCGGCCACCAGAGTCGTTGGATCAATTAGGAACTTTGGCTCCGTCCCTTGCTGGGCCAGCACAGCCACGGGCCCGTCTTTCGCCACAGCAATCCATGTCACCCTAGCGCTACTAATAGTGAGCAGGTAGCCGTCTACGAGAATGGCGGAAAGAGCGTCTGACAGCGTCCCATTCGCTTGCAATCTAAACCGCTTGGCGTGGGGCGAATGGGCATCATCCCCAGCACAGACGCTTTCACGCTCCACATTCAGGGTCATGTAGTTTGAGGTTCGCATTTTACTACCCAACTATGTTTCATCGCGAGTTTCATCACGATGATCGTAGATCTTCCGTCACAGGGCAATAATATCTCGGGGGAGAAATGATGACAGGTCCAGATTTCAGGAATCTGTGATGCAGAATGGACTGGCCCATTTCCTGGCCTGCTCGATTCAGATCGCATCCCCGAACTCGACGATTCCCGATGGATCATTCACAAATACGGGAAATGCTTTGCTCTCAAATCCGGGCGGTAGTGGGAACGTAAACCAAAAGTGCCATCCCCAAGTGTCGGGGCCGCGGCGTCTATTCGTCTGTCTGACATAACTTGGGCGTTGCTCGTAGTGCGGGCGCAACAAATCGTTGAGACTTGTTCTGAATCTGCCAGATTTTCCACAGACAGCGCGCAATGCCAGTTCAATTGCCTGCTGCTCGTCGATTGCGTTGGGGATGCCTTCCATTCTGCCCGGCGCGCGTGTCGTCCATTCTGTGGCGAGTAATAATTCCTCTAGCGTATACCCTTTCGTTTCGCTCAATTGATTGCCTCGTCAGTCAGTCATTTCCCAAAGTCGTTCACGAATCCGATGGCCAGTATTGGCTTATTCAATGTACGGAGCTCGCTGGTGATCGCAGCTTACACCAACAATCACATCGTTCCGAATGTCGACGTTGACAAAGAAGTCCTTCCCGCATTGGTCGCAAACACCATAGCCGCTAAAGGTGCAGCAGCCTTCTGGTGGCCGTCCGCCTTTGGCAGGAGATCCCCGAGTATTCCACTGCACGGTATCGCCGATTGAGTACGTAAGCAATTCGCCGCGCCCTCCAAAAACTTCTAAGCTAAAAGTATTCTGGACGCCGCAACGACAGCAGTTCATCACGACATGGAGTTCATTGTGAGTGGACATCAGGGCCAAATTCTACGAATGGGAAGACTCAAACTCCGATGTGTCAAAGTGGAAACGTGGGCGATGTTTTCACCTTTACTCCCTCTTTTGTGTAGCGATTACACAGTAGTCACTCGAAGGGATCCATCCGGCTTCAGAATGACCAGGCATAAGTCCCCTCCAAAATCGAACCCGCCAGGCAATTCTTCAAGTTGGAGAAGACAACGTTCCCCTGTCTGAATTTCTCGCGGAAAGCCACAGGTTCCCATACTCTTTGACTCTCGCAAAAAAGAGCACCCAAAAATATCGTTCCAATCAACTTCACTGGAATCCGGATCGTCGCTTTCCCGCCAAGAAATCCCGTGCGGAGTTAATGCCGGATCAGTGAGTCCTACCCAAAAACCGCTCGGGCTCGCTAGCCGAGTAGACTTTGTTATTAATATCGGCTGGATGTCGTCTAAAGGAATGTAAACGTCGTCGTCAGGATAGTAGAGCTGCAGCAGGATCGCATCGTTTATGGGAAGGCGATCTGGGTGACATTCAAACTGGGCCGCAAATCCAAGTGGTGCGCCGTTCTTTGGGTTTATTGGATAGTCAGCAGGTATATGGGACGGTGATCCTCCAATTCGATCAAGACCAGAGGCTTCGCCTTTGTGAAATCTCATGTAATAGGCTTTGGTCACGCAGCAACTCCCACAATCGACAAGATTGGATGAGGAACAGGGGCAGGTTGCCTTGATCTAAAATCGGACCAAAGGTGACTATGGTCGCATGGCAAGAATCAAAAAATTTGTCCAGACGGTGCAGTCTTACCTGTTCTTAAATGAAAACCAACAGACATCTCTCCTATTGCCGAGAAGAGATTGCTCGTCGGATCGGAGCATCTTTTTCACCGAATTGCAACAGCCAACAGCGGAGATGCTGCGGCACGTCCTCGTACGCCTGTTGTACACGAAGTCGGTTGGGCTCGGTTGGGCTGGCAAGAAATATCGTGTACGCCGTGCGACACATGTCGGAAGTTGTAGGAAGCCCATTCAGATCTCGGATGAGATCTGCAATCTCTTTCACAAATTCTTCTTCCTGGACGACAGGAAGAACATCGGTAATCTTGAAGGTTATCAGGTCTCCCACGAGAACCCGTTCTCCGGCAGTCAGCGATGTCCGCAGATGATGAGTGCTGATGAGTTTCTGCACGTCTGCAACGGAGTATTCTTCCTCATGGCAAATGATTTTGCCGGAAGCACAGATGATTAAGCAACTCAGTTCTACGACAGAGCTGGAGCGAAGAAAAACGGGATAGAAGTATGCCTGTTGTAAGGATCCATCGCAGAGAATAGTCTGTCGTAAAAGAGCCATTACTGCTTCTTCATTCCAAGGTTCAACGGCTGTGTGGTATTGCTTCGCGACTGGCCTCGGTCGCTAAGCAGTATTTTCGTGACGCGTACAACCTCAGTGACCAGACGTCAGGCACAGCCTGGCCTACTTGGCTACCCGAACGACTGAGTCCCGTCGCGAAGCAGTGCCACGACTTCCGTTTTTCTGAGTTTGAATCAGTGCGATTCCGCCATTTCGAACAGAGGAAACATGAAGGCTAAGCCTTCCGCTGCGTGTCGCGGGCAGCTGTCTGGCCCCCACAGACCTTCAGGTCAGGTGAATAGTAGGCGGGCGGCCTATTTCGGTAAAAAACGCCGAAAAAGCGAGTACGCACCGAGATAGCCGAAGCAAAAAGTACAAAATAGAGGGAACCTCCAATCAACAGGTATCAATGGGCGCCAGTCAGACATTCCACCGGAGAGAATTATCGTAAACGCGGTGATCACAGGCAGAAAACTGCAAACAAAAATTGCATCAGAAGTCATTCTCATGTTAATCCAACAACAAATAAGGTTCTTTACTTTTCGGCTATGTGGCACTGCTTCGCGACTGTACTCGGGCGTTAAGCAGTGTTTTCGTGACGCGTTCCCCTGGTCCTACCGCCGAGGTCGAGTGACTTCGTTCGCAACACAGGTGTCAAGTCAGGGCGTTGCAAGACGCTCTGTTTCGCGAGGATCTGCAGCACATCAGCTGTTAACTTTCGACAGCTCGCTTTGCTGGATTGTATTGGCTTGAATCATCCTGTTGTTATTCACCTCAATAAACACCCGATGTTCCCTGTCAAACGTCCCCCCTAGTCTGAAAAATGCTAGTATCGGCTCATACGGATCAGGCAATGGTTGTTGAGTGTTATTATGTACCAATTCGGTCGTGACTCCGTACCAATTGAGCATCGCCGCACAACAGCGACTTTCAGCGGCCGTGTATGTGTATCGTTTGATTGTTTCAGCGTACGGTTCGGAGTGGGCGTCGTTTGATATCGCGCTTGCAAGATTTGCGAATGGAATCTCGTTGATCAAGTTCAACTGCAGTGCCCATAAGGCTTCTCGACGCAGGAATTCCTCCATCAGTTCAACGCATCTCCCTGTATTGGATGGGTTGAGTTGTCGATGGGCTCCGATCAATTGAATTGCTTCTTGGAATTCTGCCATTTCGGATTCCCTTGGTTTCTCAACCCTTTAAACTAGGACTTCACCTAGTAGGTCAGTGTGACGGTTCTAAATGCGACCAAGGGCCGATTCCGGGCCGATATCATGACGTTTCCGGTTGCACATTTGGCACAAGTGGAGAGAGTTCATGTGCCCTCATTGGAAAGCCTGTGTCAGAAATACGATAAGGCATATCACTCCGCATGAGTGATCTCTCGGCATACTCGACGGAGTGGCACTGCTTCCGTTTTTTGAGTTTAAATCAGTGCCACCCCGCCGCTTGATCGCTACTCTGCTGAAACGCGTGCCGTGGCAATTAGATTCTTGAGAAAAGCGATGTGTGTTTTCAACTCGGCCTCTTCGCCCTCCAGCCGTTTTCTCCACGTCGAAATTCCTGCTTCGGTTTGACGAAGTTTCACAACGCCCTCGTCATCGTCGGGCAGCGCCAGACTTACTTCGTCCACGGAACCACTGCTTAACGACTGAGTCCCGTCGCGAAGCAGTGCCACGACTTCCGTTTTTCCGAGTTCAAATCAATGCCACCCCGCCTGCACCATAAAGTAGAATGTCCCGTTGGTTGTCCCATTATCTATTCATTCGGAGTATTTTCTGAACACGCCCATGCGATCACAAGAACAAGCATGAAACTTGAACCATAGATGGCAAGACTCATCAACACCTTGTAGATCCCAGAGCGTACCGCCAGGATAATGGTGCCTAACAGCCAAGCACCGAATATGTCTCCGAATGCCATATTCGAGATTAGCCAGTCGCATACGTCACTGCACCCCGAACGAAAACGACGAAATCTGCTCATTGTTTGGATTCCGACAGTCGCCCCGGCGCGTCGCCGATGACTCTACCCTAAAACTCCAACCGTTCAACCTCTCCAATACGGTACAGCTCCACAATGTACCATTCGGAGGGCGTTAGTTGGTTATGAAATGTCGTGCCAATGGTCATCGCCGTTGCCACTCATTCTTACCGTGTGGTCTTCCAAACACCTTCGATAAAATTGATTCCCGAACGAATCGGAAATGCGATATTCTTACAGTGATCCAGGAATCACTCCAATACTGCTCTAACTCCGGCACGAGTTTCAACCGACCGGATTGCAATGCGACTGGATGAAGCACGGCATCCCTCAGGCCGAGAGCCGTGAGAAAAGTCCATAGAGACGCAACTCGGCTCCGTTTGAGTTCTTGTTTCAGGTCTCGAACAGCGTCCACCATTTTCACCAGATTCCAGGACACCTTCTCTGTCATCGGAATCAGCCATCCACCTGCAGTGGGTTGAATACGGTCCAGGTCAGAGTCCAGAATCGTTACGTATTCGCCGTTGGCACAAACAACGTTCGTGTATTTCATGACTTCATTGCGGAAAGCACAAAACTCTGCGTCACGATAAATCAGGGGAGAGCGGCCTCGACGCGTCTCACTCCTCAATCGTAACTTCGCCCATTGTTGCCCCCACTTGGTCGACAACAAGCACGCCGAGTGACATTCCCCCCACGCTTCGGCTTGGAATGCTTCATCCGTATCGACAAGATCAAAGGTGTCAAGCATTTGATCCTGGCCTGCGAGACCGAGCACTGGCAGCGAACAAAAAATGCAGGTCCTAGTTGGTGGGTCATCGCCAAATAACTCCGCAAGTTCAAGATCGCGAGAAGACATTTTGCCAACCACATTTCTTCGTAAAGCATAATGCAGAGGGCATAGGCTTGCAGATGGACGAGAGGACGGGTCTCGTTGATCAAAGAGACTTGACCTCTTATTTTCGCTCCCCGTCCACCAATTCGGAGGCGAATTCCAATTCACAACGGCTAGAAACTCATCAGACCCGATGCCTTCACGATTCTTGTCTGCAACGGTCGCAGGCTCTCACGCGCGGGCGAATGCGAAGATTTGCCAGTCGGGGTGTTGGCGTCCGTCATTTATGACTTCTTTGATAAAAAATCCGAAACTGTTTTTGACGTATCAACGGGTATGCCTTTGGCGTTGGTTGAGGTTGGATTCTCACGAATCCACTGTTCCCATTTCTCGAAATCATCTCCGAAATCTTGACCAGTGTGCATCTTCAATGATCCGTATGCTTCTTTCTGCGGAAGATACTCACGCCGCCCCGGTTGTATTTCACCTTTTAGGTTCAATAGCAGCCCTTGCAAAAGTGGAATCTTCGACATAGCGGGTTCCTGTGTTTGATTCGTGGGCTTACCCGTGACGGCTTACAATGTCCTCATTGCGATCTTCACGGAACCACTTA
>JAZKFE010000470.1:6165-12816 GCA_040386595.1 Planctomycetota bacterium
TGCCCCAAATTGCCGGTGACTGAAACGCCACCGCCTGGACAGTAAACGCCCGCATGACCGAAAACCGGGTGAGAAGACTCTGCAACGGTCGCTATTTGTTCCGCTGTAGTAGGTCCTGGAACATTGAAGAACAACGCATGGCCACATCCAGAACATGATATTCCATCGGCTGAAATACAGCTCGCCCAGCTTTCAGCGTGCATTCCCTCTGTCCAATATTCATAGTCGAGGTCGGCTCCAAGGTCGCCGTAAATATCCAGCAACTCGGCAATTTGGTGATAGTCACCATAACCAATCGCCGCCCCGGGCGTGTCTACAAGTTTTTTCGCGGCAAGACGATCGATATTCAGACGGCTCGCAACTTTCGAGATCACCGTGAGGCGATTGAGCCCTGGAGCTACTAGAATGAGTTTATACATCTCTTTTATCGCGAATAGGACTGTGTGGCACTGCTTCGCGACTGCACTCAGTCGTTAAGCAGTATTTTCGTAACGCGTCGCCCCTGGCCCCACCACCGAGGTTAGGGGCGCGGGCCATTTCACTACTTGCAGTCGATCGCCACCTTCTGGGCTAGGCAGTGCCATTCAGTTCCGCCCCAATTTCGTTCGCGATATGGACCGGTCCTCGTTGTTTTGGCCCTAGCTCGAAAAGGACCTTATGATTTCGCTGATGTCGGGGGGAAGCAGCACTTCATGAAACAGTTCACCGCAAATCACATGCTTGTGTAGGTTTCCGATCGATGCCTCTGGATCATCAGCATAAGGGCGAAGTACTGCCCCTTCGAGTCGTGTATATGGACCCATCTTTTGAGTATTCTCGGTCAAATCCATGAGGTGAGCTAGCTTTATTCCCCCGTGTTTAAAGTCATTTAAAAGCGAATCAACTTCTAGCTTTCGCAATATACGATGGACATTGATTTGGCTTTTGCAAGGAACTTGCATTCCCCAAGCATCAATCCTCGTCTTCGCGACCTGTTTGGACGAAAGACGAATGCTAAAAGTCAGATCAAAGACAACGATCAAATCAAGGGTATTATCATGTCTGGCGATGAATCCATTTTCACATTCTCGAAATAATCGAGATCGCAGATGGTTAGTCACATACACCCTCATCGCATCATGGTAGTTTTGGGAATAAGGTGATTCGTGCAAACAAGAGGAATGTACCGAGCCCGCAATTGATTCAAGAATCGCACCTTCCCTGGTGTGCAAGAAATACGGTTGAATGACAAGATCATTGCCTTGAATTCCAAGAACAGGAGCCTTGCAGAGCGAGCATTGGTCAATCATATCACCAACTGTAATGCATCCAAATTTGTTGATCGGACCAGTCGGGTAGGTCAGGCCGTGCCGGACAAGGGACGCTCTGCGGTGATCTGTCGCGTTGCGCATTGGACCGCGCTAAGCGGCTGTAGTCGTTATGGTGAGGGTAGGGCACGCTCGACGCGGCTGATATTGTCTCGCCTCGGAAATACCAGGGCGAGGGGGGCATGAATCATCGTGGACGTCGCTTCCAGGATCAACACGTGAGGCGACTGCCTGACCTATCCGACTTGCGTGCTCACGGAACCACTGCTTAACGATAGAGTACCGTCGTGAAGCAGCGCCACGACTTCCGTTTTGTCGAGTTCGAACTAGCGCCACCCTGCCGAAAATGTCAATTTAATGGCTTACAATTCTCGAACGCCTCGACAGTTCCGGCGCGGGCAATAAATCCACAGGCGGGGTCGTTAATCAAAAAACCTCCCTCGGTTCCATGCGTAATTTCAATTTCGCACTTCGCCCAAGACGTCGGTCCTGAAATAAACTGCACATCACCACAGTGGACCTGGACATTGCCTTTCCGAACAAGCGAATTCACGCGGAGTATTAACATGCGGTGTGAAGAGCTATAGGACCAAATCTGAGCATTCTCGCCCTTCCACCTTGCAATCAACGCTTTGGTTGAAGATAGGTGTTTCTCGAATGTATGACCAGTCATCCTCGATCTCCTCGATTCCACTTTTCTGTGAGTCACCCTCGTCTATCAACGTGATATTTGTATTGGTCGCAGACCACCAGACAAATAACCCGCAATATCGATTGGGTTTCCATTCCCATAGAAAATAGTTTTATTATATGCCGCCGCATTGGTGAGTCGCGTCGCCGCGTCGGTCTGGCTGTGCTTGACGTGATTCGAGTTCAAGTACGAAAACGCCTTCAGACAACGTGTTACACCGTGCCATTTCTGGCTGATTGCTCTGTGTCATCGGCAAGACGTCAGGCACAGCCTGACCTACCTAGCTTCCGTTTTGTCGAGTTCAAACCAGTGTCACTCTGCCTTGAATCAAGAATGAATAATCTTCTCAATCTGCTTCAGAAGTTCATCCAATGAACGCGTTTCAAGATCGACCAGAGGGTGGTCCCAATCATCTTCGGGAACCAAATTTCGGTCGTCGCTCACTCTTCGAACAACGACTAACCCAAACGATCCGGTAGGATCGGCTTCCGGATACCAGCCAACATCGAGTATGAGCTTCTTTGCCGTGTTATGAATGTGCAGAAGATCTTGGAGAAAATATCGATTCCAAATGGTGTATCCCTCGTTGTCAGTTCCGAAATGAGTCGCGGTTTGGGGATCGATCTGAAACAGATTGTGATACACTATCGTCCAGTGAGCTCCCGTTGAAAGATGGACCAACGAAGGTTCATCGCCTTTTTTGTTGTTCATTGCGGTTGTCACTCTTCATTATTGTGTCTCATAAAGCAACAGCATTCTCACGGGGGCCAGGTTGCAAAAGCGACCAGTACCACACCGCCCAACGGTTGGGATAGGCATGAACGAGTGCGGCATCTCCGTCACCATCAAGAAACACCTGGCGCTCCGCCGCGAGAGCAGCATTGCCCCCGAGGCAAGACAACGAGACCTGGCCAAACACCAGCAACACCGTGAAAAATCGCAAGCAGAATATCAAGGTGTCGTCCTTCCGTAAGAACATCCAGATGCATTCTCTGTGTTGGCTTCTTGATCAAAGTCGTACTAATTCGTGAGCTCATTCAACTCTTCAGATGACGCCCAGGTCTGCCAATCTTGCTGAGGCAATTTTTCTAAAAAGACGCTCAACGACTCCGCGTTCTTGCGGCCAACAAAAGCTCCTCTAAACTTAGGGTAATCACCGGGGGGGACCACGATTGTAGCCTCAGGTAGTTCGCTCAGCACATCATTGGTGAACCAATCTCGCCATACTTGGCCTAAACCAACGACATGCGACTCTTTGAGTCCTGTCGTATACCCAGCAAAAGGATATTTAATAAGCGCAGATCGAAGGCGTTTAACAACTACGTCCGCAATCGACTGCTTAGAATACAACTCGTGATAGCCATTGAACTCGACTAATTCACTGGCAGGTGGCATTGCGAATGGCATCTTCACCGTAGGGAAATGTGTGTACCTCTGGAGAATCGATTTCAATTCGCGATCAAATACCAACCGTATATCTCGAATGGAGAACGTGCACCCGTCTAAATCGCGATCTGAACATAATTTATGGTCGTCCAAATACTTCTGAAGCTCAGCCTCATCCACTTGAGCAATTTCGTGCAAGTTTGGATCAACAAGTACAAGTTTTCCTGGTGTATACGAAAAATGCAAAGGAGATTCATCGGGAAATCGAATCACTGAAATACTCCTTAGTATGTGAAGTAATGGATTGGGGCGCTGGTTTGAATGCCACAAAAACTGGAGTCGAAGCAGCGGCACGAGACAATCGATTTCGGCGTGACTCTGCGACGAAGTTGGCTCCGTACCTGCCCGTGACGCGTCGCTCTGGCCGAGGAAATTTCGACTTGCCCGGAAGGGGCTGATCGACAGCCATTGGTGAGCCGGACCGCCCCAACCTTGGCGGTCGGATCATGGAGGCGTGTCACGCAAACACTGCTTGACAACCGAGTACGGTCGCGAAGCAGTGCCACCTGGCCGACGGGATCATCTGAATCACACATTCCGTGACACTCGCACCGCGCCGTTTAGCGTAGAAGGAAATTCGACTTCGCCAGATCAATGACTTCGTCCCCTCGTCCATTCAGAACCGCGCGGATCATATACAGGCTAAAGCCGACGGCTTGAGATGCCGTGATTGTCGGCGGCATTGCCAGCTCCTGACGATTGACAATCACCTCGACAAGACACGGCCCATCATAGGCAAGGGCGCGGTGCAAGTTTGCTTTGACATCTTCCGGGGCCGTGACACGCAACCCTAATATCCCGGCGGATTCGGCAAGCGTCGCGAAGTTCGGATTGATTAAATCCGTACCATAGGCCAGTTGCCCCGCGGCTTTCATCTCCAATTCGACGAATCCCAGCGAGCTGTTGTTGAACACGATCACCTTGATCGGAAGTGCGAGCTGCTTCAGCGTCAACAGGTCACCCAGAAGCATGGCCAGGCCACCGTCTCCGGATAGGGTGACGACCTGGCGATTGGGAAATACCGCTTGGGCCCCGATTGCCTGGGGTAAAGCGTTCGCCATTGAGCCATGTAAGAAAGAACCCAGCAAGCGGCGTTTGCCGTTCATGCTCAAATACCTTGCCGCCCAAACGGTCGGCGTACCGACATCACACGTGAAGATCGCATCGTCCGCTGCCAATTCATTCAACACTTTCACGACATACTGGGGATGAATAGTGCGGCCCGGTTGGCCGGTTGCGAGATCGTCGAGCCCCTGCCGACTTTGGGCGTAATCCTTCAGGCAGCGATCAAGGTAGCTGCGGTCCGTCTTATGGTCGAGTTTGGGAGTTAAGGCTCGGAGAGATTCCTTGACGTTACCAACCAGGCCCAGGTCGACACGCGTGCGACGTCCAATCTGTTCGCCGCGCAGGTCGATTTGGATGACTTTGGCATTGGTCGGATAAAATTGTTGATAAGGAAAATCGGTTCCCAGCATGAGCAGCGCATCGCAATTCATCATCGCGTGATAGCCCGAGGCGAACCCCAGCAGCCCCGTCATCCCCACGTCGTAGGGATTGTCGTATTCAATAAATTCTTTCCCTCGCATTGCATGAACGATAGGGGCTTTCAGCCGCGCCGCAACATCCAGCAGCTCCGTATGTGCGCCTTCGCAACCGGCCCCGCCGAGAATCGCGACCTTGCTGGCTCCATTCAGCAACACTGCAGCCTGCTCAAGGCTTTCGAGCGAGGGCAGGGTGATCGAGTTTGAATAATCCAGCCCGAGTTCCAGAGCCGGAGAAGGACATTTCCGGAGTGCGATATCACCGGGAATGACGATGACTGCCACGCCTCGTTTCGCAATCGCCGTCCGCATGGCGATTCCCAAGATTCGGGGCATCTGCTCGGGCTGTGAAACCAGTTCGCAGAAGTGGCTGCAATCTTTAAACAGGTGCTCGGGATGAGTCTCCTGAAAATAGCCGCTGCCGATTTCCGCGCTGGGAATCTGAGCGGCAATCGCGAGCACGGGGACCCGATTGCGATGACAATCATAGAGTCCATTGATGAGGTGCAGATTTCCGGGACCGCAACTTCCCGCACAGACCGCAATTTGTCCGGTCAGATGAGCTTCGGCCCCAGCCGCAAAAGCGGCAACTTCTTCATGCCGGACATGGACCCATTCCATCTCGTCGCTGGTGCGGATCGCTTCGGTCAGCCCATTGAGAGAATCGCCCACCACGCCATAGACGCGTTTGACACCAGCGGCCGCCAAGGTTTCGACAAAGACTTCGCTGACCGTTTGGGACATCTCATCTCTCCAAAGATTGTGGAACGGCCCGATGAAATGCAGTCTGGCATGTGCCTAACCTGGCTGCAATGCCAGAAATTGGGGATTCTCAGGGAGCCAGGGCATCGAGAGGCAGAGGTTCTACCGTAGCCCGGACTTCGCCCGCGACCCACCTGATTCACATCTAAACTTTGCTCATTTCTACGTCCGAATACTTGAAACTCCGGCATGAGCATTCAGCGATCACGACCAGCTGTCGCACAGGTGTAAAACTGACTGAATTCGCGGAGTGGCCCAGGTTGTTTGTTGCAACCTGGGTTTACAGAATGCGTGTTTGGCCACCCTGCGGATTTTCTCCGGCTGAATGCCGCAATCTGTTCGACACCAGCTATTGTCGACCTACTTTGCTGGGGCCCCGATTACCAAGGCGTCTTGAATTCGCAATCGATTGTCTCGTGCCGGCGCTTCGGGAGACTTGTGCGCTCGCGGAACCACTGCTTCACGATTGAATGCAGTCGCGAAGTAGTGCCATGACCTCAGTTTTTGTGGCACTCAAATCAGTGCCACTCTGCTGCTCAAACACGACCACTGGCACATTCAGGTTCCGGGCTTTGGTATTTTAAAAACTCGCAGGCTCGCATCGCACAATTGAACTCGCGAGCTGCAATGAACTCTGTATAAGCTGCGGACCACCCGTTGCAACTGTTGGAAGTGAGGTGCAGCCGTTAAATGGTGGGCCTGGTGCGGCAATCCCAAAAGAAGAAGCCAATGGAGAAGATCTCCCCTCGCCCCAGTAATCTGGGGGCAGGGGGTGAGGGGGCCTCCTGACGAGTTCACAGAGATCGAGTTGCCATAGGGAGACTCCTGACTGAAAAGTCTGAAACACAAGGGAACCCAGAGGCCTGCCAGGCCCCTCACCCCCAACCCCTTGTATGGTTAAGTG
>JAZKFE010000471.1:0-8674 GCA_040386595.1 Planctomycetota bacterium
ACTCGGCGACCCTGGGCTATGTTGTGTATCCCCTTCGGGGAACAGAGATTTTCGAGGCCTGCTAACTGAAGACAAGACAACGATTCTTTGCCATCTTTACGATAACTTTCAGTGAAATCGCTCTAGCTCCGGCTCGCCTCGGTGCTTCATGTGTCAGCTAAGAATCTCTGTGATTGGTTCGCCGTCGCAGATGGAGAATGGCCGGCCTTCGAGATCGTGAATCTTGCTGGCCGGGTCGAGTCCACAGCCGTGACAGATCGTGGCGAGATAGTCGCCTGGTGTGACGGGGTTCTCTTTAACGTAGGCGGCGTTCTTGTCGCTCGCCCCGTAAACGGTGCCACCACGAACTCCACCCCCCGCTAGAACTCCCGAATAGCAGAACGGCCAGTGATCGCGACCCGCGACGGCGTTGACCTGCGGCGTCCGTCCGAATTCGCCGACACACGCCACCATTGTTTCGTCGAGCATGCCGCGCAGTGACAGATCATCCAGCAATGCCGAGAAGGCTTTGTCGAATGCCGGCAGGCAGTAGTGGGCCGTGAGCATTCCGTAGCCGGTGGCACCATGCTCGAGGTCACCCAGACCGCCGTGGGCGTCCCACACGTTATACACCTTGGCCTGCGGCGTGATGAACATCCAGTTGACGGTGATCAGTCGAACCCCCGCTTCCACCAGGCGGCGAGCCGTTAGAAAACTTTCGCCATACTCATTCCGCCCATAACGGTCGCGAGTCGCTGGGGATTCTTGTTCCAGATCGAGTGCATCCTTGATGGCTGTCGAGCTGAGGATTCGGTAGGCGTCGTCGTAGTTATTGGAATACGCTTGCATGCCACCGTTCTTCTGCAGCATGCGGTCTTGATCTTCCAACACGCCCAAGAGACCCCGCCGCGCTTGCAGGCGGGCGACCGAGATGTCATTCGGCAGTGTCAGCGGAATGGTCGATTGTGCCGCATCCTTTCGCGGTCCGACTTCTACGTGATTGTAGACTTGCCCTAGTTCCACGGAATCATGTGCCGAACCGAGGAATCCGGCATTCGTTCCTGCATAATACACGCCGTCATGGGCCACGGGGCGAGGTAGTGAAAAGCTGGTCGGGATGGCGGTCTTCTCGCCCAGGTACGAAAACATCGAACCGATCGAGGGGAAATCGGTCCGTCGTCGCGCATTTCCGGGAAACGTGCGCGGCGGTGACATGGCTCGTCCGGTCAGCGTGTGATGGACCGAGATGCCGTGGTCGGTCGTGCCGTGATTCAGCGACCGGATAATGGAGAGCTTATCAGTGTGCGGGGCGATTTGCGACATCTGGTCGCTGAGG
Source organism: Planctomycetota bacterium (assembly GCA_040386595.1). Lineage (GTDB taxonomy): Bacteria > Planctomycetota > Planctomycetia > Planctomycetales > Planctomycetaceae > JAKFVC01. The sequence continues at coordinate 1,316 of JAZKFE010000471.1, forward strand.
AGAATCCCCGGTGTCGCCGTCTGGATGGGGGCGAAATGACTTTTTACGCCGGTCGGCGCATCGGGTTTAATATCCCACATGTCCTGCTGCGGTTGCCCGCCCCACATGAACAGGAAAATGCAGGACTTCGCGGAACCGCTCGAAGATGTGCGGGATTCCTTGGCCGCCAGCTGGGACTGCAGCAGATTGGGGAGCGTAAGGGCTCCACAGGCGGCAGTACCCAATCTCAGCATCGCATCTCGTCGGTGTAACATGCGGAGTTCCTCAAGACTTCCTGGCAGTCAGCGGATTGGCTGGGAGACACAATGTGATTCCGAGTCGCCGGGAGAGATTCGCATCTCCCCTGAATCCACTATCACTCTACCAGGAAGTTTGCGTTTCCAGAAACAGGCAATTGGGATAGTAACCGTCGACCCGGTCGAAAGCTCAATGACAGGTCGTCATGTACTGTTGAGGCCGGAGCCACGCGTCCGACAATCAGGGGGATTTTTCCAGGTGTCTGCGCACAATTTCTTGAAAATCGAGCACAGGTTGCGGCAGATTTCCATGCCTGCGGACGACCATCGCAATCGACAGCGGCACGTCGGATTCCTCAATGGGCCGCATGTGGATATTGGCGAGAGTCTTCGCGGTGACCAGAATATGCATCAGCCCTACCCCGACGCCCATCTCGACATACTGCTGAGTTGTGTCGAATAGCGGCGTTTCCATGATGATCTGCAAACGCTCCGTGAGATCGTGCCGTTGCAATAAACGGTCAATCAACCGGCGAGTCACGGCGCCCACCGCGGGGAGAATGACTGGATATTGCAGCAAGTCAGCGAGCGTAACGTGCTTCTTGCGGGCCAGGGGATGTTTCTTGGCACACAACAGCATGAGCGGCAACTCGAGGATGGGTTCATAGCGCAGCACTTCACTACGCGGTTCTTCCGGTTCATACGCGCAAAAGGCGATATCGGCCGCATGCTGCTCGACGATCGATGCCTGATGCTGGGAAGTCGGCAGTTGAATGTTCAATTGAACATTCGGGAATGTGGTGGTGAATTCCTGGATGGGGTGCGGCAGATGAAATCGCAGCAGGTATTGCGAAGAGGCAATGACCAGATGCGGGTTGAGTTTTGCGCGGCCCTCGTCGAACAGGCGTTTCAGCGAATCGATGGCTTCGATGTGAGGCTGGACGAGTTCCAGTAGCAGTTTGCCTTCAGCGGTTGACTCGATGTTACGGCCTTCGCGGCGGAGCAGAGAACAGCCCAGCATTCGCTCTAAGGCCCGGAGTTGTTCCCAGACCGTGGACGCCGAGAGACCGAGCTGCCGTGCGGCGACCGTAAAATTTCGCTCCCGTGCCGCGATGCAGAAACTGCGCAGCTGCGCCAGTTGCATGTCCTTGTATCGGTAAGTGCGTGCCATGCTGGAAGGATCAATCCTGAAAGGCGGGACTGTCTCGGTGGCGGCCTCGATGCCGTGAACAACTCGGGGGACTTCACTACTTCTTGAGCAGGCCTCATTGTAGCAGCGACAGGGCCGCCTCAGCAGCAAGGACTGGCGAGATGAGAATTCGGCCACGTCTAATTCTCGTCTCGCAAGAGTTGAGCGCGCCCTGGCGACGAAGCGGGTTATACTCGGCCCGAAGCCCTCAGGATGTGTTGCTGCTTAATATCCGCAGGGTTGGGTGCTACGGGCTCTGTCGGTGGCCATCCCGATCTTCGCTTTAACGACGCACCAGGGTAGACCGTTCACGAATCGAACCGCAGGCCGGATTAGGTTGCGGAAGATTTGTCGTCCTCAAGTGTCTTTGCGCTCGCCAACGTGTGGGTGAATCTTTTTTATTTTATCAGGAGCAGAAACATGAATGGGCTTAATGGCACTCCCCGTGCACATCGTCGCCTGGCATTTACGTTGATCGAACTGCTGGTCGTGATTGCGATCATCGCCGTTTTGATTGTGTTGTTATTGCCCGCCGTGCAGCAGGCTCGCGAAGCGGCACGCCGGACTCAGTGCCGCAACAATATGAAGCAATTGGGACTGGCGCTGCACAATTATCATGAAGTGCACATGATCTTCCCCTATACATCGGCCGGCGAGCTGGCGAATCTGAGCTATCAAGATTGTGGTTCCGCTCGCACTTGGAATGAGCTCATTCTGCCGTACATCGACCAGGCGCCGCTGTATAACCAGATTAATATGAGCCAGGATAATTCCAGCGCTTCGAATGCGGCGTTGCTCAATAAAAGGGTTTATCCCTTTCAAGCTTGTCCTAGTAATCCTAGTAGCGGCTTGCAAAAGACGGCGGCGGGGCGTCAGTATTTTGGCTATCTAACGATTGGCCAAGGGGGACCGGCCCAGCCCGAGTTCTGGGAGACCAGCCCGCAGTGCTATTCTCCTTGCGCGGGCCCGGTCGGAATGGTGACGACCTACCCCGGCTTTTTTGACTACGTCGATTGCTTGAATTCCTCCGGCCATCAAGTCTGGTGCAATCTGGCTGATGCGATTCCCGCGACGAATGCGTCGTTGATGAAGGGGATTTTCTGTGTGGGGGGAATCACCGCCACGCGGATTGCCCAGGTCAGCGATGGCACCAGCAACACGCTGTTGCTCTGTGAACGTCGTGGTGAGCTGGATCGCAGCGCCGCGATATTTGGCTTGTACCCGGGAACATCAACGAGCAATAAGATCAACAGCCCCAATTTCGCCCTCACGAGCGACGAGCCGCTCAATCGAAACGGTGGAGCTGGTAGCCATCACGTGGGGGGTGCGCATTTCGTGATGGGTGATGGTAGCGTTCGCTTCATCAGCAATAACATCGATTTTCAGATGTACAACTATTTGGGTGGTAAGGCTGACGGCAAGGTCGTGTCTGACTTCTAAAGACACCTAGCAAAACTTCGAAATTGCCAACGGTGAAATCGAGCTTGAATTGAAAAGATGTGAAACCACGAATTACACAAATCACACGAATGCAGAACCATCGACTGCAGTTGTTAGGAAATCGCGGAGTATTCGAAGCTGGTTCCAGTTCTGGACAACGAATTGAGAATTGATCTTTCCGTGATTTATTCGTGTCATTTGTGTAATTCGTGGTGAAAATCTCCCGCATTATTTCAATTGCTCAGTTGGGCACTGAATGTATTGTTAGTGCGTCTAATTTGTTTTTTAAGGGATCGCCGATCATGCAGTTTGCACGGACCAGCATCTATCTCACGTTGTTATGTGCGCTCACGGCGGGTGCGGGTTGCGGCTTCGGAACTTCCGCTCAACGCGGAAGTGTGAGCGGAACCGTCACCTGGAATGGGACTCCGATCGATGAAGGGATCATCGAATTCGTGATGGCCGGTGACAATCAAGGGGGGCATGAGTCACGAGTTGCGGCCCCCATTAAAGCTGGTCAGTACTTGTTCGAAGAGCTGGAAGGCCCCTTAGTCGGACCGAATCGGGTGGAGATTGGAGCCCGTCGCAAAACGGGAGTGGTGGTTGAAGGACGAGTGCCAGGTCCGAAGTCTCCTGGCCCGTCCGCGACTTCTGGAGGAGCCCCGGAGAAGGTGGAACTCACCCGGCAGTTCATTCCGGAGCAATACAACGCCAAGTCGACATTGAGCGCGGACGTGGCAGGTGGAGACAATCAATTCGACTTTCATCTCACCAGCGGCAACAAAACCAAGTAGTTTTTTTAAAGAAGATTTTTTAGCCACGGATTCACACGGATGAAACACGGATTGGGGCAGCGTTTGTTGGTGTTTTTAGACAACGCTAAACCGGCTCTGAATTGTTGCCGGTATGTCGTCCCTGTGACGTGTTTTGGTTTCGAAATTGGAATGTGACCAGAATTCGACGGCGTCTAATTCTGGTCTCGCGGGAGCGCTCATCACCGCGATCACGAAACGAGGTATACTCGTTCCGGTCAGTTATCCGCCCCACTTTGTTTCCAGCCCAGTGAGATTGAGGGAGTCTGATGAGCAGTGAACAGCCGCCGCGTGAAGTCATCACGGTCCTCGGAACGATTCGCCCTGAAGAAATGGGTATCACGCAAACTCACGAGCATCTGTTTCTGGATGCGATGGATCATTATCCTGGCTATGAGTACGTCGTCGATGACGAGGACCTGATTGCTCAGGAAGTCCAGGAATTTGTCAGTCGCGGTGGGCGGACGATCTGCGATGTGACCTTGGATGAAATCGGTCGCAATCCCGAGGCGCTCGTCAGGCTGTCGCAACGCGTCGGCATCAATGTCTTGATGGGTTGCGGGTGGTATCGCGAATTTGGCTACCCGAAGATCGTGGAAGAGTTCACCAGCCGTGAGCTGGCTGACGTGCTGGTCCGGGAAATTGAAGTCGGTGTGCGAGACACCGGAGTCCGGGCCGGTTTCATCGGCGAGATTGGTACCGGCCGCCACTACATTAAGCCGGCCGAAGAACGCGTGTTTCGCGCGTCGGCCCTGGCCGCGGCCCGCACCGGCGTGGCCATCACAACACACACCACGCGTTGGGGATCGTTGGCGATGGAGCAGATCGCCATGCTGGAAGAGTTTGGCGCCGACCTGCAACGCGTCATCATTGGTCACCTGGGAGATCGTATCGGTGTTAAGCACCTCCTCCCGATTGCGGAAAAAGGGGTGTACCTGGAAGTCGATAATATCGGCTACCTGGACTACCAGCCGGAATATGTGCGAGCTGACAATGTTGCCGCTCTGGTGAAGGAAGGCTTTGGTGACAAAGTTCTCCTCTCTGAAGATATTTGTACGCTCAAGCATTTGAAGTATCTGGGGGGCAAGGGGTACGGTTATCTCTTAGAGGTGTTCGTGCCGATGTTGCGCGAACGGGGCATCACCGAAGAACAAATCCACCAGCTTCTCGTGGTCAATCCGGCCCGTGCCTTTTCTCGGAGACGCCCCCATGCCGTCTGATATTTATGCCCATTTTGGGGTGCGACCGATTGTGAATGCGGTGGGATACTCGACGCGAGTCAGTGGCAGTAGTCCCCATCCGGACGTGATTGCCGCGATGGCTGCGGCGAGTGCGCAGTATGTCGAAATCGACGATCTGCTCACGGCGGCGAGCGAACTGATTCAACGCTGCACGGGGGCCGAGTCTGGCATCGTGACGTGTGGGGCCAGCGCCGCGCTGACGTTGGCTGCTGCGGCCTGTTTGACGGGCAATAATCCTGAGTTGATGGATCAGTTGCCCGATGTTTCGGAGTGTCCGCGCAGTGAGATCATCTATCCGGCACCCGGGCCATTTGACTACGACCACGCGATTCGTCTCTCTGGGGCGAAGCTGATTTCGATTGATTACCGATCACCAGACGCGTTAGCTCTGATTGCCCGGGCCATCACCCCGCGGACTGCGGCGATTGGCTATGTGTGGCATGGTCTGGAAGAATTTCCTAACTTGGATGAGCTGATTGCATTGGCGCATCGTCACGATCTTCCCGTGATTGTGGATGGTGCGTACTCGATGCCTCCGACGGAAAACCTGACGTCGTTCAGCCGCCGCGGTGTCGACTTAATTGCGTACAGCGGTGGGAAGCACCTGGGGGGGCCGCAGGCGTCCGGAATGCTGTGTGGCCGTGCGGATTTGATTCGCAATGCCTGGGTGCAGATGGTCGACATGGATGTGCGGGCCGGGACCTGGTCTCTGCAGCATTGGATCGAGAATGGCTGGATTTCTCGCCCACCCCGGCATGGTGTGGGGCGATCGATGAAGGTCAGCAAAGAAGCGATGATCGGGTTGATGACGGCGCTTGAGAGATACACGCAGCGCGACCATGCGGCTGAGCAGGCGTCGTGGAAGCAGACCATCGACGACATCTACGAGGGGCTGCGTGATCAGGGGGCATTGCAGATCACGCGATTTTCCAAGGCCTTCAACGGGCAACCGTATCCGCTGCTCCAAATTGAGTCAGGTTCCGGTGAGGCGGGGCTGAGTGTGCGGGACCTGATTTTGGCATTGCGTTCGCTGCCGCGGAAGATTCTGCTGGCTGAGGATGAAGTGTCGCACGACCGGGCTTATCTCTATCCGCAATGCCTGCGTCCCGGTGAGTCCGAATATCTTGTGGCAGCAATTCAGAACGTCGTTACTTCTCAACGTAATCGGTCAACACGATGATGAACTCTGGAACCTTGATCAAGAATGGCACTGTGTACGACGGCCTGGGAAATCCTGCCCAGCGTGTCGACATCCGGATTGCCGATGGCTTGATTAAGGAAATTGGCCCGAATCTGATTCCGGCGGGCGAGGAACTGATTGAGGCCGATGGGCTGATCGTGGCGCCGGGGTTGATCGACCTGCACGTCCACGTCTTCAGTGGGATCGGGCAGTATTCGATCGACCCGGTCGATGCGGGCTTGCGGACTGGTGTGACGTCCATGCTGGATACCGGCACGGCAGGGGCCCTGACCTACGCCAATCTGGCGCGGTTCATTATTCCGGCGGCCCAAGAAGATGTGTTCGCATTACTGAACATTTCGATGATTGGGGCCATTCAGGGCCACCCACAATTTCCGCCTTATACCGGTGATTTGAATGAAATCCGGCATGCCGATGTGGGCTCGGCCATTGAGTGCGTGAAGCGTTATCCCGACCGCATTGTGGGGATGAAGGTTCGCTTGACGTCAGAGTTAGCGAACTTTCAAGAAAAGAATGAATGGGCCGGGTTTCACGGGTTGTTTGAAGCGGCCGATCAAACGGGCCGCCCCTGCATGATTCATCATGCGGCTTCACGCATCCCGACGAAGACCGTCTTGAGCACGCTGCGGGCGGGTGACATGTATACCCACCTGTATAATCCTCATTCGGATCATGCGTTCGACGAGTATGGAGCGCCATTGGACGCCTTGCAGGAGGCCCGGTCCCGGGGCGTGCTGTTTGACGTCGGGCATGGTGTCGGGGCGTTTGTCTGGCGCGTGGCCGAACCGGCATGTCAGAAATTCAACTTCTGGCCCGACACGATCAGCACCGACATTCATAAGTTCAACTTGCGTGGACCGGTATTCGACCTGCCCACAACGATGAGCAAGTTTCTCTACCTGGGGATGCCTCTGGAGCAGATCATCCGAGCAACGACCTCGGTCCCCGCGGCCGCCATGCACGTCCAGGACCGCCTGGGGACGTTGCTTCCGGGGCGGCAGGCCGACATCGTCTTGATGAAACGGCAACGGGGGCAATTTGTCTTGGCGGATGTCGAGAATCAGATCCGACTGGCGTCTGAGCGTCTGGTTTCGATCTCTGTCTGCAAACGCGGCCAGTGGTTCGCCTGTGGGGATGCTCCGGATTTGTCGGCGGGAGTGGTTTAACTTAACGCTTGCGCCTCGGTCGACGCAGTCGATGGGTAGCCCAGATTCTCGAATCTGGGTGAGCGGAGCGAACA
>JAZKFE010000472.1:0-4899 GCA_040386595.1 Planctomycetota bacterium
GCACTTGCTGGGGCGCGGCGGAAATATCACTTTCAGGTTCGCGTCGAACGGTGCTGTTCCGAAGCAGCGGTACGAGGTAATCGATTGCGGAATGGCTCTGCGACGAAGTTGACTCAGTTGCTACCCGTGACGCTTCAGTCTGGTCAGAGAAATTCCAACCTGCCCGGAAGGGGGCGATCGACAGCAATTGGTGAACCGGACGGCCCAAACCAATCGGCTGTGGGGCCATGCGGGGGCCCGCCTCGAAAACACTGCTTAGCGACCGAGTACAGTCGCAAAGCAGTACCAGGATCTTCGTTTCGTTGGGGGCAAACCAGTGTGACCCCGCCCACTGTAGTTCAAGGAGTCAACTGATATATCGATGTCAGTTTGCGAGGTCTGTTTGCGATATCTCTGAGGGCAATACGCCCGATGTCGCTCTCAAGGGCTCATGTCGACGGTCATGTATTGCTGATCACAAGCACGTGGAATTGTGAGATTGTTATGGTGTCTCGACTCGGTAAACTCTTCGCTGTTGGAACAATGGTGATTTGCATTTCCGTGCAGTTCACATCCTCCGATGGAAGTAGATGCCATCTGAATTCACAAGCAAATGGCGCAGAGAATCCCAATCGCGCTGTTGTCGACGATTCTCAAATCTCAACAGAGAAGTGGAATTGGATAAAGCTGCAACCGAAGGATCGAAAGCTTGGACTTATTGATCGCAAATTAGATCGCACTGCCATTCGCGTGATTGCAGGCATCTCCGATCTTCAATACTTGGCCTTACCTGGTTGTGGAGTCATTGATGAGGACCTCGCGCAGATCTGCGCGATGCCGAATCTGGCGGTCTTAGATCTCTCTCGTAACGACATCACGGACAAGGGAGGCACGCTACTAAATCGTCTGCCAAAGTTGCAGTTTGCGATTTTGGACCGTACTCGCGTTGGCGATCAAACCATGGAGGCGTTGGCCAGTAGAGGACAACTGACGCGCCTCTGGCTAGGTCACACTCAGGTGACAGGCGAGAGCTTACCATGTTTGGCCCTATGCCGAGATCTTATTGAGCTCAAGTTAAACGGTAATCCACTTCGCTCGCAACCATGGCAGGGAATCGTGTCGTTGACGTCGCTGCAATGGTTGGAGATTTCGAACACAACCCTGACGGCGCCAGACTTAGAGTATCTGGCGCCGCTAGTTCATTTGCGGAACTTAAGCGTTTTCGGCTGTCGCGGGATTGCAGATGACAATATGGCTCTTTTTGCGAGGTTTCCGTTTCTGGAGCGGTTGGATGTTGGTCGCTCCAGCATCACCAACAACGGTGTCCGAACACTGGCATCTTCGAAAAATCTGCGTTCCCTCAGCCTAATCGGGACACGTGTGACAGATGGGGTTGTTGAGATTGTTGAGCAGAATAATCAGTGGCGTTATGTTAACATTAGTCATTGCAATGTTAGTTATGACGTACTCAAAAAATCTAAAGCGCACTATCGTATCGAGGGGACGGGCCTCGGGCCGCGAAGCGAACGATAGACCTCGATATTGGCCGCTCTACTTTACTGAAAGTGGTCTTGGCGATGTGTGTGGTCGCGGCTGGGGGGACACTGTTTGCGACTGTACCCAGTCGTTAAGCCGTGGTTTTACGAATGTCTGAGTCCCCCGGAGCGTTTACTGAGGTGCGGCGGAAATACCACCTTCGGGTACGCGACGAACTGCACTGTCCCGAAGCAGCAGGGCGAGACAATCGATTGCGGAATGGCTCTGCGACGAAGTTGACTCAGTTGCTGCGCGTGACGCTTCAGTCTGGCTAGGGAAATTCCAACTTGCCCGGAAGGGGCCGATTGAAAGCAATTGATGGACCGGATTACCCAAACCAATCGGCTGTGGGACCATGAGTGGACCCGTCTCGAAAACACTGCTTAACGACCGAGTACGGTCGCAAAGCAGTGCCACGACCTCTGTTTCGTTGGGTTCAAACCAGTGCCACCCCGCCCGATGTTGCAACGACGAAGTCCAGATTAGATTCAGATTGCTTGTCTGTTTTTCTGAGCTCTAAGAGCCAGATCACGATGTATAAGACGGAACTGATTAGCGCATGGACCGCTGCTATGGGGGAGATTGACCGCGATACGATACCGGGATCTGCGGAACGCGCGAGGAAGTATTCGGATTGTTTGGTCAAACTACAGGATAAACTTCCTATTCCCTAACTAATCACATATACGCCAGGTGAAGTATGGAACTTAATCAAGTAGTCAGGATGCGGGAATCACCTCCTTCTTATTTCAGATTGGCTGTGTGCATCGTGGGTCTAGGAGTCGCGAGCATGAATTCTGAAGCGTCTGTGGCTCCACCTGACATGGTGCGTCGATTTTGCACGGCTGTTCGCAAAGGTGATCTGGTCTACGTGCACGCCCTCTTGAAGGAGCGGCCGGAATTGATCTATGCCGACGATGGTGACGGCGGCACGGTCGTCTCCCTGGCGGCTCGCGGCAACCATCCGCAAACTCTCCGCACATTGATCGATCTCGGTGCGGACTACTGCAGCAGGGACTCGAACTTGAGTACTCCGCTCCACATTGCCGCTGCGAATAATTCGTTCCATGCCGCGGAGATGTTATTGAAGGAAGGAGCAGATCCCAATGCGACAATCAAGTTTCCTAATGTCGGCGGGCGGGTAATCGTCAGGCGGGTACCAAGTCCCTTGGATTGTGCAGCGCTCTGTGGGGATATGAAACTCGTGGAGCTATTTCTGACCTACGGCGGGGACCCTCGGCGCGGCGACGGATGGAAGGGCAATGGGCTCGTGTATGCTTGTCGTGCCGATATCCACCGGGAGGCCTACGAGCGCCAGGATAACTCGGGTAAGAAAAAAATCATCAAGCGATTCCTGGAACTCGGGGTCAACATCAATGGTGCGGATGTTCAAGGAAACACGCCGTTGATCTCTGCCGTCACTAGTCTGAACGTGGAAATCGTCCGGTTTCTGATTACCGACTGCAACGGGGTGGATGTCAACTATTTGCACGACGGTGGCCAGACCGCGGTGCACGCCGCAGTGCTGGCCACGTTAGGCCGTAGCAACCGCAAGCAGGATCGCTACGACGTGATCCGCATCTTGATGGAGGCTGGGGCTGCCCCCCAATTGGCGAACAAAGGTGAGGCAACCGCGCTGGATAGCGCACAGGATGATACGACGCGGCGGCTACTCAGGCGTCTGCCGCAAAATCCGTAGCTGCGGGGCCGGGTGACACTGTTTTGAATGCTGCAAAACAGAGGTCGTGGCACTGCTTGGCGGCTGTACTCAGTCATTAAGCAGTGGTTTTGTGAATGGTATGAGTCCCCCGGAGCACTTACTGAGGTGCGGCGGAAATGTCACCTTCAGGTTCGCGCCGAACGGTGCTGTCTCGAAGTGGCGGTACGAGACAATCGATTGCAGAATGGCTCTGCGACGAAGTTGACTCAGTAGCCGCCCTTGACGCGTCAGTCTTGCCATGGAAATTCCAACATGCCCGGGAGGACGATTCCGCAATTGGTGAACCGGACTGCCCAAACCAATCGGCGGTGGGACCATGAGCAGGCCCGTCTCGAAAACACTGCTTAGCGACCGAGTACAGTCGCAAAGCAGTGCCACGCCCTTTGTTTCGTTGGGTTCACACTAATGCCCCCCAGCCATTCTCGAATCCATCGTCTGACGGATCCTTAGGGCTCGAATATATTTGGCGTGTCGTTTGAAGAGGATTTGACATGGCGACGAAGTCGGAAGATCCTCACCAAATGCAAAGGTTTTCGAGCGTTGGCTTTCGTCCAGTTGCAGCAATTCTGTATTCGCTGCTCTTTTTGGGCATCACCTGGATTATGGCTCATTCTATTTCGCCTGTTAGGGATGTCGTGACGGACTGGGAACAGGCGTTTTGTCCTCGTGGAACAATCGTGTCTTATCGAGGACGTCGTCTGGCCAAAGAGTTTTACAACCTGCGGAATTGGGCTAGATCGGCTATGGAAGTCTCGACAGGTCGTCCTCCGGTCGACGTAACGACACTGATTCAAACTCTTGATAGAATCAGCCCGCACCCAAAGCATTACAGCCCCGAAATTCAAATCATCCGATCAGGACAGGATCCTTGGGGAGAGAAGCTGCAGTATCGCGTAGAGTCAATTGACCGCTGGACGTTCGAGATCAGTATCTGGAGCACTGGAATCAATCGACGAGATGAAGCTGGCGGAGGAGATGATATTGATATGAAGCTGCTGTGGATCGCGAATTAGATAGCGAGATTGGTTGAGTTATTTGTTCCATTGAGTAAATGCTATGCGTGCCGTTTATCGTTCTGTCGGGTGGCTGGGATGGGCAATTGTTGGATTGTTGCTTGCTCTGTGGGCATTAAGTACGATTCCGATAGTCGGCGATACGTTCACTGATTGGGAACAAGGCTTCTGTAACGAGGGGCATTTTGTTTCTCGTCGTTCGATCGAGTTGATAGGCGAATTTAATAAATTGCGAATTAGAGTTCGGAATAGTTCAGACTTTCCTAAGACTGTGAAGCCACCATTAGATTCTGTATCATTTATGAAAGCATTGGATACGTACTCGCCAGCCTTGCATTCGTATGATACTTTCCGTTTCACGCGTAGCGGCTTGGATCCGTGGGGGCGTAAGCTCCACTATCTCGTCGACGAAGTGAGCCCGTGGCATTTTCAAGTGAGAATCTGGAGCGATGGGGTTAATGGGCGAGACGAGAATGGCAATGGTGACGACGTAGAGCAGGTCTTTACCAAGAACTACGAAGAGAATCGGAAGGCATCGATTGGTGATTTGAGTGGCAAGATAGAGTGATGGGGATGGAAAAGGCTGGGTGGCACTGTTTTGAATGCCGTAGAACAGAGGTCGTGGCACTGCCTTGCGGCTGTACTCAGTCG
>JAZKFE010000473.1:0-21959 GCA_040386595.1 Planctomycetota bacterium
GGATGTTGATCAATGCCGCATTGTGGATACCGTGAGGAAAAAGGCCGCAAGGTCCGCGGGGTGGCCCAGGTTGCTCGCAACCTGGGTCTACGGGAGGCAAGCAAGCTCACTGGATCCAATCAGCTGCTTGTGTGTTATTCAATCCAGCTCACTGGCACTCCGACTGATCTTTGCTGTCAATACCAGCGCGTGGAACTCCATCGCCCGACGACAGCCCGTTGCACCAACCCCGCGCGTTGTGGATTCAAGTGCAGGCAATCGACCGCAAGAACGTAATTGCATTATCACGGCCAAACTTGGCGCGATTAATCTAGGATGCGGGAACAAGAAAAGGTGCCAGGAACCTATTTCTCAACCAGCCTGCAGTTGTGAGTTGATTATCTGATGGATCGTGGGGCAACCGCAACGAGCGAGTGAGGACGGGTTGGTATTTCATGCCTGAAATCGAGCGAAGTTCGGACCCAGCCACGGAATAACGGTTCCTCACACCTTTTTCCTCACCCTGGAATTAGCCGTATATGCTTTCGAATTATAAACGTATTATTATTGTGTCTATGTGCGTAATACTTGCGATCGTGACTGCATGCGCATTCCGACAATTGAAGCAACCTAAAGTGTCCGAATCACACATCAGAACTGGGCCGATGGTTCTATCTATTAGAACAGACGGTAGATTTAACAAGGGCTATTCGTGGAATCTTGAAATTGACTCACAGAGGTCGGCCACGTTGATTATTGACACTTTTCCAAAAGAGATCAGCCGCGAATTTCAAATTTCGGAGGAGAAGTGGTCTGCTTTTCGTGAAGTGCTAGTGCGAGAAGGATACTTTGAACTCGCAGAAGAGTATGGCGATAACGTCTTTGACAGTGGAACGGAGGTCATTACGGTGCAAATTGGTGACCAAAAAAAGACGATTAGGCTTTACTTTTTGTTAAATTGGGTCTCAAAGAACAATGCGAAGTTGGCGGAATCTCGAAGGGCAGTGCGAGTCTTTACGTTCGTACGAGACTGGTTTGACGATGCGGATGCTGTTGACTTGCGCGATTCTGCTCTCCAGGTGCTAGGAAAACCCAAGCGAGACTGAGGGAAGAAAATTTGGGAGATGAAAGAATGTGTCAGGAACGAATGGCACTACTGTTGTCGTAGTGACGCGGGGCCACTCAGGTTGCTCGCGGGGTGGCTCAGGTTGCTCGCAACCTGGGTCTACAGGAAGTCATCAACAACACCTGGACTCAACCCACCGATGGCTCCCCATTCACCTCCGCGAATCGCACAACAACGCCAAGAAAACACGCCTGAATGCCAGACAGGCTTCTGATAGACCCCGGTTGCAAAGCAACCGGGGCCACCCAGCGGCAACCCGGGTAATGTACACATCCGATATAATGCAATTGCGAGCAAATTATTCCGATAATTCAGTGGCAATCGTGCGACCTAAGTGTAGGATTACAAGGCAGGAATGCGGCGGCTCAACGATCTGGTGCCGTCCCCTTGATCACAGCACTCAATGCCGATCTGCGGCGTACTTCAAAGAAGAGTCAAGTATGACCACCACCAATTATGTTTGGGATCCACTTAACGACAGTTATTTAATGGAAACGGACGAAACCGGTGAAACCACTGCCGTTTACACCCAAGAACCGTCACAGTACGGTGGGATAATCAGCCAACGTCGTGACTCGACGGAGGCTTTTTACTTTCACGACGCCCTTGGTTCGACCAGGTACCTAGCCGATTCCAGCGGTAGCATAACTGATATTTATTCCTACGATGGATTGGGAAATCCTGTTTCGAAATCCGGCAACTTTGTCAATCCATTTTACTGGGTTGGACGCTCCGGGTATTATTGGGACACTGAATTATCATCGCACTACATACGGGCACGTACATTTCAGCCTGATATTGCGAGATGGCTGAGTATCGATCCGATTTACGCGAGCAATCTTTATGCGTACTCGAACAATTCACCAACCGTAGAAATTGATCCATCAGGTTTATTGCCGACTCCCGGGGAACTTCGAGCTTGGAACAACAGACTTACTGAAGCTGAAAAACCACACAAAAAATACATTTATTATCGATTATCTAAAATGGGGGAAATGTTCAACAAACTACGAGCAGCTACATCAACAATTGTCGGTTTCGTTTGGGATCCATTAGGCGGAAACTTTTACCTGCCTACCACCAACACGATGTTTACTACCGAGCCAGTAGCCCCCAATACGGTTATCCATGAGAGCGTTCATGTTTTGGATGACAAAGAGGGTTGGTACCTACCAGCTTACTCACTTACGGGAAGGACACGAGCAGAGGCTCTCGGCTATACCACGGAATATTTAGTTTCTGCGACCAATACTGGGATTGGCTTTAAGCATTTGGAAGATATGATTGAGATTACAAGATTTATGAACTCTGGGCGCACGCCTGAAGGACAAGTTTTTCCCCCCGGGCTCGGGATTGAAGAGAGCTTCCCGGACAAACTGACATGCGCGAAAGCCAAGGAATTATGGAGATCCGCATGGAATGGAATGGCGGCGGTATTGAATGAGAAGATTTGGGTACGCGGTGCGATCGTCCGCAGTATTCTGAACGCGGATATCAATGACGTTCGGTCGAAGTTGGGGCTTGATTTTCGATGCTCTCAAGGGCTCGGGCCTTTGGAGCAAATGGGGGCCGGATGGAGCTGGGAGTACGAAGGAGCGTTACGCTCCGCGGGCATCTTCGCTGATAACAGTGGCGGATGCAATTCTAGTAGATCCCCCTGTAGGCTCACATGTCCGAATGACTTGCCAGAGTCGCTAAAATGAACTGCACACGCATCTATAATAGAGTAATGCAAGTAATTCTGACGGCCTCGGCGTTTGTATTTATAGGTTTTTGTACACTTGTCTTAATCGAAATACACAATCGCCCTGGAAAAGAAGAGGAAATAGACCGAGAGCTTAGATTGTTCTCTATGGCATTGATCGCTTTTGTAATGGATGGGGGAGAGATTCCGAATAGCAATTTGACAAATGTGATTGATGCCATGGATGATCATTTGAAAAACTCAATTCCCAATCGACCACCATACGAATGCGATGAGTGGCCATCTGTCAAAAAGGGGGTTGATCGTTGGGGAAATGCGTTGATCTTTTCTTACTCAAAAAAAAGTAAAACTGTAATAGTTCGATCCTTGGGACGAAATGGACGCGACGAAAATGGCAATGGCGATGATATCCAGAGAATTATCCACTTGCCTGCCGGGTGAGGATTGGCCTTATAGGAAGAACGATTGATTTTAAGGGATGGGAGAAAGAGAGCAGGTCCATCACTATTGGGAACGCGGGGTGACCCAGGTTGCTTTGCAACCTGGGTCTACAGGAATCCATCAACCACATCTGGACTCAACCAACCGATGGCTCCTCTTTCACCTCCGCGAATCGACACCACAACGCCAAGAAAACACGCCTGAATGCCGGACAGGCTTCTGATAGACCCCGGTTGCAAAGCAACCGGGGCCACCCAGCGAATGGGGTGTTGATCTTCAGTCTGCAAAGAATGGGTTGAGGGACTTGTAAGTTGCGCAATCGTTCGATACGCAAGGTATTTGCAGTAGATTGTGATGTTATGGTTACGCGGTGTCATGTCTCATTCTTATTGATCTGTGCTGCTAACATCGCGTGGCATCTCATTCTGGTTCTTTATGTCAGGAACACTGACCGTTGGATCGAATTTACTGATTGGTACTTTTGTTTGGCTGTTTTTGTGGCTCCAGCTGTGACTGTTGCGATTTGTGCGTGGAACTGGGCCGACCGCAGAAACAGACGCTCTAAGTGGTTCTTAACTTGCTTGTTTTCGCTTGCACTGAGTGGATTTCATTGGATGTTGATCAATGCCGCATTGTGGATACCGTGAGGAAAAAGGCCGCAAGGTCCACAGGAAGCCATCAACAACACCTGGACTCAACACACCGATGGCTCCTCTTTCACCTCCGCGAATCGACACCACAACGCCAAGAAAACACGCCTGAATGCCGGACAGGCTTCTGATAGACCCCGGCTGCAAAGCAGCCGGGGGCACCCAGCGAAGCCTCAATTTGAAGAACAAGTGTGATTGTGTCCTTGCCCGAAGCATTGCCCGTGGAAGCAAAGTAGCCGAGACAGGTCATAAAACACAAGTAGCCCAACTTGCAATCGCATTGGCAACCTGCTTCACCAAGGCGAATGCTAAGCCCTAGCTGTATTCAGGAAGGACTCAGGAAAGACAGCCACGGTCACTCATTGGAAAGAGTTAGAGAATGAAATCTTCACAAACGTTCCGACATTCTGTACTAAACAGTGCTTATAAGCATTTGTTCGGAAAAGATGTCGATTTAAATCATCTTGCCAACGAACTCTTCCTGGACTGTGGCGTAGACGGACAAGGTCTCTCATCGCAAGATTTCGTTGATGCGTTCAACGACGAAGGCAGTATTCGATGGGCGGACATTCAATATGCCTGCACTGCTGCACTTGCGACGTATAGCGCTTGCGGATGTTCGAACATAGAATTCATTCGATCGATTGCAGGAATGATTATAATTTCAAACAGCGTCCGTCGAGGTTTTGGAGATTGGGAGCGCTCGTTCGATTTCATGATGACCATACTTAGTGTCAATAAATTGAAATGCGACTTTCCGATCAGGGCTGAGGTTCTTAAGATTGCCTTATGTGATTGCCCCACGCATTGACGGGCGCAGTCGCGAGGTGGCCCAGATTGCTCGCAACCTGGGTCTACGGGAGGCAAGCAAGCTCACCGGCACTCCGACTGATCTTTGCTGTAAATACCAGCGTGTGGAACTCCATCGCCCGTCGACAGCCCGTTGTACCAGCCCCGCGCGTTGTGGATTCAAGTGCAGGCAATCGACCGCGGGGTGGCCCAGGTTGCTCGCAACCATCCCTTTCAAGGTATTTTGTTTTTCCGTAAACTTCGCGGTATTCTGAGTTTTCGCACGATGATGAGTCAGGAGGGCAACAATGACTAGAAGTGAACGGTGCGATGACTTAATGCATCATTTGCATTGTGTTATGCAAATGTACTCGAATGATGGTCCTGAAGACCGGGTAAAACAGGCGTTTTTATCTCTTATCAGACATAGTGATGCTGTTGGCTGCGCATCACCCGGGCTGAGCATGGATGACATCGAGCACCTCACCGAGGTGGTTATGAAGGTTTTGTGTTGCGACACTGATGACGAACTGCGTATCCCGTTGAATATAGGACGCGCGATGTCCAGCCGCGTTATTGACTATTACGACGTATTCAACTTTCTGGACATGTATTCGGCGGATCTATTTGGTCAGGCGATGTCGCACGGTAAGAATACGGAGGCCATCGCGGACGTCGATCAAATGTGGGCGGGCATTGCACTCAGGTATCGGTTCTGCGCAATGCACGAGTATGCTTACTTTCCATTGTCGGCCATAATAGAGCTGCGAGAAGTTATCCGGAAAGTCTCCGATCAACCCGATTCCGGTGATGCGATAGTGTGTCGAGCATTGGAGACACTCGAAATGCTTGAGAGGAGCAGCATCGG
The DNA here is from genome assembly GCA_040386595.1 of Planctomycetota bacterium. Classification (GTDB taxonomy): domain Bacteria; phylum Planctomycetota; class Planctomycetia; order Planctomycetales; family Planctomycetaceae; genus JAKFVC01. The sequence continues at coordinate 5,559 of JAZKFE010000473.1, forward strand.
ATAAGAAAAGGTGTCAGGGACCTACTTCTAAACAAGCAAGCAGCTGTGAGTTGATTATCTGATGGACGGCGGGACGATCGCGGGGTGCCCCAGGTTGCTCGCAACCTGGGGCTACAGGAAGCCATCAACAACACCTGGACTCAACCCACCGATGGCTCCTCTTTCACCTCCGCGAATCGGCACCACAACGCCAAGAAAACACGCCTGAATGCCAGACAGGCTTCTGGTAGACCCCGGTTGCAAAGTAACCGGGGCCACCCAGCGATATTCTATCACCCACATGAGACAGAACTTAATGTCAAAATGGCGGTGCGAACTGGTTTGATAGTTTTCCATACCAACCGACCTCATCGGCAACGTAAAGAACCTAAAGGCTTCGCCTGAAAGCGAAGGTTTTAGACCTATCGTGGCAACAATAAAATGGAGGGGCAATGAGAGAACTTAAATTATTTCTAGCGGTCCGCGTAAAGCCCTTTATTCTCATCAATTCTGCACTAATCATGATCGCACTTGGATGGGCGACCTACACGTTCACCGCATCCCAAGATCCAACAGAAGTGTATATTGGTGCGAATCGAATTCACGCATTACTGTCCCTTGCATGTTTTTTGCAGGCGGCAATTGCTATCGGCGGCTTGGATGCCCAATCGCGGCTCCCTACGACGGGACGTCGCGTCGTCCTAGCGGCCACTTTGCTGTGCGTTGTATATGTGGGATGGAGCATGTTACTTATTCGAAGTGACACGATCAGCGTCTCATCTCAAGTTGCATATGGGAATTTGCTCTCCGTATTTTTATGGTTCCCCATTCTCCTGTCGAATGGCTTTGCTCTGCTGCGGAGCACTCACACAATGAGAACAGCGGTTGGATCTCATTAAAGCCAGGTAGTGGTCTGTCTATCGATCAATGTCAGGCTTGCGTATTCTGGACTTCCCGAGGGAGTCGTTCTCGATTCAGGAAACAAGGATGCCAGATCTCTCTAAGAAGCTGAAGGTTGAGTTGTCCACGGGGTGGCTCAGGTCGCTTTGCAACCTGGGTCTACAGGAAGCCATCAACAACACCTGGACTCAACCCACCGATGGCTCCTCTTTCACCTCCGCGAATTGGCACCACAACGCCTCTCGCGGCGAGACGCCACCACAACGCCAAGAAAACACGCCTGAATGCCAGACAGGCTTCTGGTAGACCCCGGTTGCAAAGCAACCGGGGCCACCCAGCGAATTTGTGATCTTGTTGGGTTACTATCAAGAGCGAAGAAAATATGGCCGACTCACAAAGTAGAGGATTTTTGTTAACTGCGAAACGTCTCGCCAAACGAGACGCTTCGGTAATGTCCGAGTGGAACTCCCTCGGACTTGAGGACGCTTTTGTAAAGAGACTGCTCCGATGCGTGCAGACATCACTTGGCTATTCCACTTGGCACTTTTGTCCAAACGACAATCTTGCCGAGATTGTGGACGATGAATCATACGAGTTTGCATCGTGCGAATTGCTGCAGAGCATTCATGAGGAGCTGGGAGTTGATTTGCTTCCATGTGAACCGTTAAAAGACGGCGCGGCAACGATTGGCTTACTTGCGCAACATGCATGGCAGAAACGAGCGTCAAGTTGCCACAAGGAAGAAAAGGAGAAAGAATGAACCTATTTCTTAGCAAGCCTGCAGTTGTGAGTTGATTATCTGAGGGATCGTGGGCCAACCGCAACGAGCGAGTGAGGGCGGGATGGTATTTCATGCCTGGAATCGAGCGAAGTTCGGGCCCAGCCACGGATTAACGGTTCCCGACACCTTCTTCCTCTCCCACTAGCGAGGAAAGCCTGGCATGTTCAAAGTCAGTAGACGAGCATGGCACGCGGTGGCCATTGGCGGAACAATTGTTGTGCTTTTCATTCTCGCCGTTCTTGCGGAGCGGTTTGGCACCTATGCCTATCCCTTTACGCTAGCGAGTGATATCGCGCGTATCGGGGGCAAGATTTCACATGATGAGCAACGCAACATAATAGATGTGGAATTAATTGGAGTTCGAGTGTCATCGCGAATCTATTCGCGTCTGATGTCATATCCAGGAATTCGAGGACTCAAATTCACTCGATGTGACATGACTGAGGCATCATCGATCAAGACGTCCGGAATACGGACTGATCAGTTGCTGCAATATGAAATTATCAATTGTACCAACTGCAATCTAGATTGGTCATGGATTACAACCGCCTCGTCGTTAACTACGTTGCGAGTTACCAAGTCGCTGTTGAATCCGAGCTTTCATCTGAATATTGACGGTTCCACCTCTTTAAGGGATATCAACCTCACTGGAACTCTTGCAAATGATATAACAATCCGCAAATTGGCGAAGCCGCTACTGATGCGACTTTCACTACAAAACACCAGTGCCACCGACGAAGGGATACGGTTCCTCGCGAGCCACGCAAAAGGCCTAAAGGAGTTAAACCTATCCGACACACAAATTTCAAGTCTAGACTGCTTGCAGGCCGCTCAAAATCTAACACAGGTCGGAATCGACGGATTAAGCCTGAGTGCAAAGGACGCGGATTCGTTGCTTCGCCTTGATCGCTTGGTTGGACTCTCGATGCGACGATGCAAATTGCAGTCGGGGTTTAGTTCAAAGATCGCGAAGCATAAGACAATTGGGCTCCTATTGTGCTCAGATAGCGAGTTTGATCAACACTCCATCGCAGAGTTATCGAACTTTCGCAATCTGGCATTTCTAGACATTAGAAATACATCCTTTTCGAACAGTTCGATCGAGAAACTGTTCGAGGCAAATCATTTGTCTTTGCGTTCTATTTCGATCTCTGGGACGGAAGTCACGCATCTCTCTGAAAAATCCCTGATGATGATGGTCAAACTGAGCCAAATGGAAGCGTGTCGTTTACAGTTAGACGAAGTGACGCTCGCCAGAATTCGCAGAATCCTACCGCGCTTTCAATTGTCCTATGCATCGTGTTCCCAGATCGAAATTGAAAACGACGGCAAGGAAAGCCAGAGGAGATTCGCGGCGGACATTTTGTACTTCGGGAACAAATAGCAGGAGGAAAAGGTGTCAGGAACCTATTTCTTAACCAGCCTGCAGTTGTGAGTTGATTATCTGATGGATCGTGGAGCAATCGCAACGAGCGAGTGAGGGCGGGATGGTATTTCATGCCTGGAATCGAGCGAAGTTCGGGCCCAGCCACCGAACAACGGTTCCTGACACCTTTTTCCTCTCGCGCAACGTGGACTGCAGAAGGATAAGTACAATGTCGGTAGCCAAACAGTCTGATAGTTCTTTTGAATTTTGCGACCACGTCGTACCGTCTTCAATCCTTTCAACTTATCCGTTGGTATCGCAGTATCGAAACACGAATGGAGAATCACTACTTTTTCAATGCAACTGTGCGGAGTGCTTTCGGTTGCTAATCTCATCTGGTGTCGATCCTGACTGCAGCAGAAACGACTCATGGGCGGCGTTACATTTGTTCGCCTATTTAAACGATTTCAGACGTGCCGAATGGTTGATTAAATACGGTGCAAATACAAATATCCGTGACTCGAATTTAGACACCCCTCTGCACATTGCATCGCTTTGGGGAAATTTCGACTTTATATCCACTTTACTTAACGCTGGAGTTGACCCGAATCATTCTAACGCCAACGGAGACACACCATTGCATTATGCGATTCCCAATTGCTCGTTTCGACTTGTGTCGAAGTTTATCGCAAATGGTGCATCTGTGATCCAGTCGAATAAAAATGGAGTCACTCCACTCGATATGGCCAAGGCAATGGGAAATGACGAAATGCTTGGAATATTGCAGGTGCCATAGAATGTTTAATATTGAACGAAGAACAAGAAAAGGTGGCACTTGGATCGCCACAGTGGGGAACTGGAGTGGACCGACACCCGGCGCCGTCATACTTTTTGTTTCCTTCCTTCACGGCGCTGACAATGACATTGATCCTTGTGAATGCCGAAAGTGATGCACGCCATGAATCGAGCAGTCCGAAAGCTCAGATTAAGAACGCAGTTAACATTGATCACATTGTTGGGAATCGCAGGTTGCGTTGGCGCATACCTCGCGGCTTCTGGCTCGAATCCAATAGTCGCGGCAATGCTCGTAGCCACAAGTTTATGCATTGCAATACTCTTGGTAGCTACATTTTTCCGCAAGAACTATTGTGTGGTCCACCCATACTTTAGCCAGAAACTTTCCAAGGAATTGCCTCGCACAGCATTCAACGGAAAAGAGATTGCAGTCCACCTCGACAAACTTGATGCATTCCTTCATGAAAATGGGTTTCAGAGCATTTCCGACTTCGGATACCAACAGACAGATATCAAAAAGATGCATCATCCGGACGGCCTATTGAAGTCACTCACTTTTCTTTTGCAAAGCGATTCATTTGTCGAGTCGGAGTTGAGACTAGAGTTGACGAAATGGGTCGATAAAATCAGTGTTGCCCGCGACGAAGGAGCCTTGGTGGCGATACATATACGCACTGTAGACGGTGTCTCCGGACTCGAAATTGATCGACTATCAGGCACGTACTGACGGCGATTATGGTTTTATGATGCTTCACCGCGGAACAAGAAAAGGTGGCAGGAACCCTTTCTTAACAAGCCTGCAGTTGCGCAGTTGATTATCTGATGGATCGTGAGGCAACCGCAACGAGCGAGTGAGGGCGGGATGGTATTTCATGCCTGGAATCGAGCGAACTTCGGCCCAGCCACGGATTAACGTTTCCTGATACCTTCTTCCTCTCGTACTCAACAAATTTAACTGCAACGGCGGCATATTATGATCACTTACAATGGCTCGTGCGACCAGCTTTTGGCCTCATGTGGAGAATGTTCTACGAGAGCGGTTAAACGCATCTTAGAAAAAAATCCTCAATTGATAAACTGTGTCGCCCATTCGGGAATCACTCCGTTAATTTCTGCGGCCGAACATGGTGGGAGTAAGGCGCTGATTGCATTACTTATCGAGCGTGGCGCTGATTTGCACTTGAAGGACAAATTTGGAAGAACTGCACTCTATGCTGGAATTTCATCGTTACCGGTGGCTGCTATAGAACTTATGCTATCCAATGGTGCGGATCCGAATGTGGAAACGACCGATTCGGAGACTCCTTTAACGGCCGCAATTGTATCTAATCGAACGAAGGTGTTTGAACTACTGCTAACGTTTGGGGCAAATTCCAACTATCGTTGCAAGGACGGTGGAACGGCTGCGTATTACGCCGTTTACGAAAAGAGACCCTCCTTCCTGAGGCGTTTGATTGAAGCTGGCGCTGAAGTCGGTCAGCCAGGGCCTCGAAATGCGACATTACTGGAATGGTCAAAGGATAAGAAAAGTCGTTCAATGATAATCAGGGCAACCTCTGCGCAGCGTGACGAAAGGGGTTCCCAGCTATGATTCGGTGAAAAAAGTTGAAGGAACCTGTTGTCGGAACAAGAAAAGGTGTCAGGAACCCATTTCTTAACAAGCCTGCAGTTGTGAGTTGATTATCTGATGGATCGTGGGGCAGCCGCAACGAGCGAATGATGGCGGGATGGTATTTCATATTTCATGCCTGGAATCGAACGCAGTTTGGACCCAGCAACCGAATAACGGTTCCTGACACCCTTCTCCTCTCCTGACCAATAACGGCGATTGCTATGAACTGTTCACAAAAGCCTGAGTTACCCTCTTTTAAAAGTGCAGCATTGGCTGGAGAATTCGTTTGGTTTGTGTTTGTACTTTTTAATTGGCGAAATGGGCCGGCTCCGGGACCGATGTGGCTTCTGGGTCGCGGCGCCACGCCTGAGTTATTGTGCTTTTTTACTTTATGTGCCTTTGGGATAGTATGTATTGCAATTCCGTTTATGCCAAAGCATGCTAGCTTAGCCACGGCTTTGTTATTAACTCCGACTTGGTTGGCGCTTGGCTGGCTGTTTTCGAGAATTGCTGATTGGTAATACCTTCGAGGGCCAGGAAGACATATCCATCGGAAGAAGACGCGGGGTGGCCCAGGTTGCTCGCAACCTGGGTCTACGGCAAGCAAGCTCACTGGATCCAATCAGCTGCTTGTGTGTTATTCAACTCAGCTCATTGGCACTCCGGACAAGAAACGGCGTCACATGCCTGGAATCGAGCGAAGTTCGGGCCCAGCCACGGATTCACCGTTCCTGACACCTTTTTCCTCACCTCAAGCTTGTCCATTTGATCAAGAACACCCAAATGAGCCATTCGCAACACCACTCGACAAAAACGGTTGTTACTCGCGTGTTCCCGATATATCAACAAGCGTGTTTGCGCATTCTTGTCAATTGTGCACATGTGATGCTTAAACAGCGAGTACCAACTGTGTTTTGCGCGATCGTGATGATTGGATTGCTATGTTGGTTCTATCGCCCTCGAAAGAGAACATGTTCGGCGCTGCCCTTCATTGACACGTACTATTACGGCTTGAATTTTTCAGATGACAGTGATTGGTACGGGCGTATATACTTCCAGATCGATTATCATATGGATGTGGATACAGTCGCCATTGTGAACTATCGCAAGACGGGGATGAGTTCATATACATGCTATTAAAAGGGTAAGAAATATCGAAGTGGATATTGTGAGACAGAGATGCTTTCTGATTGGGATAAAGTTGATCTATCGAATCCAATTCAAGTTCCATTACCTATACTTACCGCAGAAGACTTTAAGAGGCCCGTTGAGTAAAACCTGGATGTATAGATCAGGCATGCAAGAACGGGGAAGGAAAGGTGTCAGGGTGCACGGGGTGACCCAGGTTGCTTTGCAACCTGGGTCTACAGGAAGCCATCAACAACACTGGACTCAACCAACCGATGGCTCTCTTTCACCTCCGCGAACCGGCACCACAACGCTAAGAACACACGCCTGAATGCCACCCAGCGACGAAACGCACGAGGCATACTGGACTGGATGCAATCAGAGCGCCCCAGATGATCCAAAAAACGTGACGCGTGCCAACAGGCAGCTCCAGAAGTCGCTATCGTCTTTTGCAACCCTTGGGATGGCATTCCTGGAGTGGAAGCACCAGGAGGTGACATTTCACCAGGATAACAATATTCGAGGATAGAAAGGCCTACGACATGGCCGGCTGCGGAAGTGAATTACGAAACGTATGCTTTACAAGTGCAGGACTATGTGCGATCGCAGTATCTTCATTTGCTCTTCCGGCCTGGTTCAATCCGGTGATTGCTTATGTATGCGTTTGGCTTACGATTGTTGCAATCATGCTAATCGCACTCGGGATTCAACTCAATCGTAAAAGAAAACTGGCGATAAGGCTATTGTGCCTGTGGGCGGCGGTGCTTGTCATTTCGCCTTTTTTCATATTTATAGTAAGCAAACTATCTGCGTCAGATGAGTCACTAGGACGAGCCTGTGCGTTCATCCCTTTATCGGTGTATAGTGTCGCGATACTTTGGCGATGCCGTAAAAAGGATTGCCAAGAAGAGTTTCGCTTATAAGCCTGCGGGGTGGCTCAGGTTGCTCGCAACCTGGGTCTACGGGAGTCAAGCAAGCTCACTGGATCCAACCCGCTGCTTGTGTGTTATTCAATCCAGCTCATTGGCACCCCGACTGATCCTTGCTGTAAATACCAGCGTGTGGAACTCCATCGCGGGGCGGAACAAGAAAAGGTGTCAGGAACCTATTTCTTAACAAGCATGCAGTTGTGAGTTGATTGCCTGATGGATCGTGGGGGCACCGCAACGAGCGAGTGATGGCGAGATGGTACTTCATGCCTGGAATCGAGCGAAGTTCGGGCCCAGCCACGGAATAACGGTTCCTGACACGTTTTTCCTCTTAATAGAATGGAGCATCTTTTACCATCCATCGCATTAATATATGAAATGCCCCTTAGAACCTTAGAGTGAGACGATTAACTATGGCAGAATGGCGTCGAGTCGCGGTCGATCTTATTCCCCAACTCGCCAAGGATATCGCAAATACATTCAATAAAACTGAATTGTGGGACATTTTAAGAACCAAGTTAATCGACGCGTCTCAGTCCGGAAATTCCGAAGCCTGTCAATCAATTGTAAAATATTATCGGTGGTGCGTGAGTGCCGATCGTCAGCGGTTGCCGAACGATGTACAGACGGCGGCCGTTGTGACATTCCTCGAGAAAATGGTGCGAACTCAAGAACTGACTGCTATTCTCTTGAAGTGGCTTTCGAAGGATGAAGTGTTGAATTACACCTCAAATGTGGTGCATTCCGCCGGGATTGAAATGCTTGATTTTATTCGAGAATTTCGAGCAGAAAAGGTCAATAAGCACACGCCTAGACGAAGAAAACTTGACGACGGAAGATGGCACGATCCGCCTCAGGAATAGCATGCTATGGCGGAGTCTAAACCTAAACGAAGAAAAGGGGATAGGGAAAGCGCCGGCAAAAGCCGGAAGGGAGTACCGGATGCAAGTTCCGTACGAACGAAGGACAAGAAAAGGTGTCAGGAACCTATTTCTTAACAAGCCTGCAGTTGTGAGTTGATTGCCTGATGGATCGTGGGGCAACCGCAACGAGCGAGTGAGGGCGGGATGGTACCTCATGCCTGGAATCGAGCGAAGTTCGGGCCCAGCCACCGAACAACGGTTCCTGACACCTTTTTCCTCTCCCAATCAGAATCTGCGTTCGAAGTTATTCGAAGTTAATAGTTGCGTGACCGCCAGCTTGCAACTCTGGAACAACCCTGCAGGCATTCTGTCCACAAGACACGCGGCGATAAAAATCCCGTTTTGCAATGGCAAAACCGCCTATCTTGACAATACGACAATCGAAAAGGATGATCATACGTTCTTTCCGTCAGATGTACCTAAAGGATGGTGAAATTTTGGCGGCGTGCACACAAGCGAAATATCCTTTTCTAGTCACTAGCTTGGGATGTACTTATCTGGTGGTGGGGTTGTTGGCATCTCCGCTTGAATTGATCGCGTCCTTTGGAAGTATTGCGATTACTATTGGCCTTCTGTACGTTCGGCCACAGAAGTTACATCCTGTTGTCCAAAACTCAATTAGAGTGTTTGTTGCAGTGATAGTGACACTTGAAATTTGCGGGGCCGTCCAAGCCGTTACGCCGAGAAATCAACCAAAACTCGTGTGTATTTCCACTTTCTGCTCTTTGGGAATTATCTTATTCCAATGTGCTTTCAACGGAGGGCGGACAGAAACAGTGGAAAACAAAGATGCTTGACCCCTCGGAAAGAAAAGGTGCCGGGAACAAATGGCACTCTCGTTGTCGTGGTGACGCGGGGTGGCCCGGTCGCTTTGCAATCTGGGTCTACGGAAGTCATCAACCACACCTGGACTCAACCCACCGATGGCTCCCCTTTCACCTCCGCGAATCGGCACCACAACCCCTTTCAAGGCGAGACGGCACCACAACCCTAAGAAAACACGCCTGAATGCCGGACAGGCTTCTGGTAGACCCCGGTTGCAAAGCAACCAGGGCAACCCAGCGAGTGACGGCGGGATGGTATTTCACGCCTGGAATCGAGCGAAGTTCGGGCCCAGCCACGGATTCACGGTTCCTGACACCTTTTCCTCTCCCTGTATGGCTTGAGCAGATTCGTCGAAGCCCCACGAGCGAAAATTACAGCACCACGAAACACCCCATCTCCCCAAACGCCGAACGAAACTCTTGGCGGCGGGGGGAAACTTCCGGAATAGTGCCACTTCTCGACTGCGTATTGACAGGCTTTCGAGTCGCAAAAATCCAGCTTGAGAGTGCTCAATTTGTGAACTCCTCTCCACCGTGGGGGCAGGTGATTGGCTTTTTTGACCTAGTAGCCCTTGAGTTCCGTGTCACTAGGTTGCAAGTCTGGCGAATAAATCCCATGATCGACTGACATTTTGTCCAACATAGCTTGAACCGCGTCGGACTGAGTGCTGATTTCGGACAGCAGTTGTTCGAGCTTTTCGGGATCGGCGTCGGCAAGTTGAGTTATTGAATCGAATGTGGTGAGTAACTTGTCAGCTTCTGCGTCGGCCAGATCGACGATCAGAACAGGGATGATTTCGTCCCCAAGGATTTCGGATCTGAGATATCCGTCAATGAGGACCATTCCTTCTGGGCGTTCAACCGCGATGGCGGCGGCACTGATACCGATTTCAGAGAGTAAGCCACGGAGGGCGTTGTGTTGATTGAGCGGGTGTAGACGCCAATTTTTAGGATTGGATGCAAGTGTTGATGCAGAAACTCTGCGGAGTTCGATGATACGGTCTTTTATTCTCATTCATTATTTAGGCAGGAGCGTTGCAGAATGTCAGGAGAGAAACTACCGGCGACTGAGGACAGCCAGCCACCTGCGACTTTGTCGACAGTTGAAAATCAGACCAAATGCGACAAATACCAACATGACGCCGGCCATTGGCTTGATTGTGCAACGCTGGTGACAAACAGAATCAACGCTCGAAAAGAGATTGAATGGCAACTTGCTATTCAACACTTCGGAGCATTGGCGGCAAGTGCATACGCTGCGGCTGTGTTTTTGACGCCGTTCCTGAAAACAGCACCTCCATGCTACGTTGGCTGCGGCATCTTTGTATTGGTACTTTCATTCCTGATTAGCTGGAGGTGGAACTACCTAACTCAAACTGCCCATGCGACGGATGGAGTCTTATACAGGTCGTATGTGGATCGTGCGAACAACATTAAAAGCAAAGCTGTGCTGATCGCAGATGAATTTGCGAAACAATTGGAAGCTGAAGCAGCAGGTAAGATCACCAAACCGACCGGACTTATATGGGGAGACGAGCAAAGAAATTGGTTCTGCATTCATTTCGGCATTTCTGCGATTGTCCACATCGGTGTAGTCCTTGTAATGATTGGCCTGATGGATGACGGCAGCAGGACAGACGCGGCAGACGAGAAGAAGAACAAGGCCAAGGCGGAGGCTAAAGCGGTGGCAGAAGCTGCGACCATGATCAAGGGTGGCTCAGCAACGAAGTCCGGAACGCCGAATCCGACTGCTAAATGATTAGAAACCCTCCGACTTCCAGTCTACTTTTGATTCAACGGGATGTCGCTCGGCGGAAATACCAAACGCCAGCCCTCTTGTACCCTCGACATAAGTAATGGCGAGGTCCGCAATTTCTACGATGTCGGCACGGAACAAAAGTCTTCGAGCGTCGGAGGATAGACGAACGGGATATCCCAAGAGTGTCGGTTGTCGTACTTCCATGCCTTAATATAGTTGCGGTTGCCAGATTCTTTTGATCTCGCGTAATCGCTACGCGATGGAGTGAAGCAGAATGTCGGAAAACAAGCCGTCGTTGTTAAAGCGCCTGGTCCGGAGTTCCGGATGGTTTGGATTTGTGACTGTTAGCTTCTGGGTCGCCTTCGGAATCGTGATGCCAGTTTTGTTGTCAACACTCCTACCGGAGACACGCATCGCGTTATACGGTCAAGTCGGCGATATGTTTGGGTCAGTGAATTCCTTCTTCTCTGGATTAGCGATGCTGGCAGCCCTCTACACAGTGAGACTTCAGGTAGTAGAGAGGAGCGAAGCGAGTGAACGCCAGATGGAACAGGACAAAATTCAAGCTGAAGAGATGCGGCTGGCAAATGAAAACGTGCTTCTACAGAAGCAAATGAGAGACGAGGTTGAACTCTCAAAGCTTCGAGACGCATTGCTTAAAGTGTACTCTGACGCGTTAATGCTGGAGAACGACACATATGCTTTGCTTTCTGCCCGGAGACATTTGAAGAACGCCCCAAGGTTAGCGAGTGTCAATTTCGCCAACGGAGATCCACTCGGAGATTGCAATGCCGCAACTCATCGGCAAACAACTTCGACGATCACGTTGAAGTCTGATGTGATAATGTTGAAACTAATAAATAACGATTTAACACCCGACCTATGTCGGTGTATCAGTGCATTTGATCAGACAGTCGGAACGTATAACGAACCGGATGCTTCCGAAGACATTGACGCGGCAAGTCGGCTGATAGGTGAGAGGAAACAGAAACTCGGCGAGAGCATCGCTGCAGTCTGGAATCAAGCTCAAGACTTGCATCAAGCGAAGTATGAATCCGCCGTAAAGGAAGGGGCGACCTGAAATTCTGCACGAGAAACGACACGTCAAGCAGCGTATCTCAAGGTAAACGTCCCAGAGGTTTTCGCCCCCCTGCCCGGTATCTGTGAGTAAATCCCATGTCATTGCCCGAGTTCAAGAATGAGCAGGAGTTTCGAGACAAGTGGATTGCCCCATTTCTCGCCAAGCTGGGCTACATCAATATCAAGAATACTCACGGACCAGCCGAACAGGGCAAAGACTTCTTCTTTACAGACCATGACCGCTTCGGTCATGCCCGATACTACGCAGCCCAAGTCAAGCTCGGGAACATCGGCGGCGGCGATAGGGAAGTCGATGCATTGTTGGATCAAGTCAGGCGATGCTTTCGGGTCAAGTTGCGGTTTCACAAAGGTGCACATGAGCAACGCATCGCGGCAGTATACGTAATGACAAGCGGGACGATCTCGGAACAAGCGAGGGTTCGCATTCACGATTGGTGCGTTGAAGAGCATTTCGGCGAGAACGTGTATTTCTTAGACGGTGAGCAGCTTGACAACAAAGACCGATTTGCAACGTATGAGAGCGATCAAGAGAAGCGGCGTCATTATATGGCTCTCCTGAATGAAATCTTCAGAAATTTGGCGATGCTTAAACGGCAGCGGCAATTCTTCCTTAATGACGACGGAAGCTATCTATTGTTTCGAATATCCATGCTAGAGGATGAACTACGACGAACACCGCTATATGACTCTCCCGATTCCACTTTGGAGGACATCGAGGAAATGTGGTCAACACTGACCATGTACAACCGATTTAGTACGAGTCCTACCAAAGTCCAACCGAAAGCTATTAACAATCTTAAAATGATCGAACATATGAATAAGGCAATTGAGCGTGCCGCTCGCCTTGGCAAGCACTTTCTCTTGGAGTTGGAGAAGATCAACCAACGATACTCATTAGAGATTGAGTCAATCGACCACGAATAGACGAAGACTGCCATTGAATGGGCAGTGGCTCCTCGGAAGGTGGGCGGGTTCTGATCTCGCTTTGCAATCAGAAGCACCACCTTCGAGACGCTGCAATGCCGACTTTCAACCCTAAATTTTTTATGTGCGTCATTCTGACGATTTCAGCCATCTACTATTGGCTGGACCTTCCAATTGGAAAGATTCTCGAATACATCGCAATTGGCACGCTGGAACAAGAAAAGGTGTCAGGACCCTATTTCTTAACAAGCCTGCAGTTGTGCAGTTGATTACCTGAGGGATCGTGGGGTAACCGCAACGAGCGAGTGAGGGCGGGATGGTATTTCATGCCTGGAATCGAGCGAAGTTCGGACCCGGCCACGGAATAACGGTTCCTGACACCTTTTTCCTCTCCCGACTGCAAATCATTTGACGGCTTCGCTGGTTGCTTAGAGATTTGCAAGCAAAACGCAAAACTCGATAAAAATGATGGACGACAGCCAGAAGAGTTGTTCGAATAAGCCAAACGAAATAAAAACCGTTGTGCCCTAGGCGCTCAACCTTCGGAGCCATCAGTGCCATGCACCAGCAAATAGAAAAAACTCTTCACGGTATGCCCGCGGCTTGCGTATGGATCTTTAAAGCGTTCGGGTTACTGATCGCAACAGCGGTTGTGTATATCGTCGTGTACGCTTCTGTCGTAGTGAGGTTTGAATATACGCCGTATAGCGTTGGGCTGCCGGTGGAGCATGTTATTCCAATATACGAACCAATTCCATACAGTGCAGCATGGCTGTTTGAACCGATACACTGGATTGACAAAACCTTTGTGCGCCGCGCCTATTGGTGGTCGAAGGGGCATGAAATGAGGTTACAACTTGATGAGAAAAGGGCACAGGAGAGAAAGGGCGTCAGGATGAGGAAAAAGGTGTCAGGAACCTAGAGGAAAAGAACAAGCATGCAGTTGTGAGTTGATTATCTGATGGATCGTGGAACGATCGCAACGAGCGGGTGATGGCGGGATGGTATTTCATGCCTGGAATCGAGCGAGGTTCGGGCCCAGCCACGGATTAACGGTTCCTGACACCTTTTTCCTCTCCCAGATTTGCAATTTGAGCACAATATTGAGTTTTCGATTGTTGGCTTGCAGGATTCCGCGTCATTCTCCACTGAGTATCCAACATGCAGATTGGTTCGGTCAGTGCATCTCAGATGCTTGCGGAAATTGCCACTTGCTGGGTTTCTAGAGCGGACTTAAGATGAGCGTCGTCATCTGGCCTGGTGCAAAAGACCGTTAACGACCGAGGCGTGCTCGGTGGGGTATTAATCAAACGAGGCCGCCTTATCATCCTCCTTGCAGAACTCAAATGCCTCTCCCGCTGATCATTGCTGATACCCCCTTGGATGCCACCGTTTCTGGACTGTTGGAGGGTCAGGTCGAGATTCTGCCGTGGTCCGCATTGATGCAGCCGATTGCGTCCCAGGTGGTGGGTCTATATACCTACGGTCACCCGCTCGTTGATGCCGAACTACTAGACCGATTGCCGAGTTTGAAGGTCGTTAGTAATTACGGTGTCGGGGTAGACCACATTCGACTTCCAGCGACCAGCGAACGGGGAATTCCGGTCGGAAATACGCCGGGCATTCTGGATGGAGCGACAGCGGACATGGGAATGACGTTGTTGCTGGCGGCGGCACGTCGCCTGGTGGAAGGGGATCGATATGCTCGCAGCCCCCAGTTCACACGCTATGATCCCGGCTATATGCTCGGACGCGAGGTTCATTCCAACACATTGGGGATCATCGGACTGGGCCGAATCGGGCAGCAGGTTGCCAAACGGGCTCGCGCGTTTGACATGCGGATTGTCTATCACAATCGGCGGCGGAACGACATGGGCGAAACCACCGCTGGGGCGACCTACGTCACTTTCGATGAGTTGCTTGCTCAGTCCGACTTCGTGATCCTTTGCTGTCCTCTCACGGACGAAACCCGTGGCCTGATTGACGCTAGTGCCTTTGCGAAAATGAAGCCGACTGCGATCCTGATCAATATTTCTCGGGGCCCAGTTGTCGACACGGCCGCCCTCACTCAAGCTCTGCAATCCCGTCAGATCTATGCCGCGGGACTCGACGTCACCGACCCTGAACCATTGCCGAGAGATCACCCGTTGCTGAAGCTTGATAACGTGACAATCGCCCCCCACCTGGGCAGTGCCACAGAGCAAACCCGACGCCAGATGGCGGAAATCTCGATCGAAAATCTGCTCCGAGGTTTACGGGGTCAGGAGCTGTTACACCGCGTGATCTAGGAGCGTCCGGCATTGAACCGAAGGTCTCATAATGCTCGCTCGATCTGCCATCGACATCAACCATTGGCGCGTCATCTGGTCGCGTGTTTGCAAATGGGCAAATCAGCTTGCAGGTTCAACTGAATCAGACAGTAACTGCTGCCGATATGTAATCATTTCTGCGAGGAATCACATTCGCGACGAAAGGCAAAGGCCCTAAAACGCCTGTGCGGACCCTGACCATTCGCGTGACGAATGCCGCAGGCGGCCAGTCTCCTATCGCCACACGGTCGATCGAGGTTGTTCCGAAGAAGCGTCGTCACCGATAACCATCCCTTTCAAGGTTTTTTATCATCGGGATTCAGAAGGCGATGGGTCGAGTCGTGGTGTCTGTGTTTTCCGCTGGCGCGTTGGGGCGGCGGACGCTTGGGGCCGCGGGAGTGCTTGTGGAATGCCCGCGTTCGGGAACAAGAAAAGGTGTCAGGAACCTATTTCTTAACAAGCCTGCAGTTGTGAGTTGATTGCCTGATGGATCGTGGGGCAACCGCAACGAGCGAGTGAGGGCGGGATGGTAATTCATGCCGGGAATCGAGCGAAGTTCGGGCCCAGTCACGGAATAACGGTTCCTGACACCTTTTTCCTCTCCACCTTTTTCCTCTCCCCTGCAAGTTTTCGTTGGAGCCGAAATGAGCAACAAAGCCAGATTACATATTGTGCTATGTTTCGCCAGCATACTTTTCGTTATATGGGTATACAGTAAAGTGTTCGAAGAGCGAATTATCGTCATGAAGTCCGATATGATACGCATTTACAATTGTGTCGATGGGGCAAAGTTAAAGACTGAGAAACAGAATGGTTGGAGAGTTCTGACAGCAAGTGAGCTAAGATCTGTATTTCAACAGAAAGGGCGTAAGTTCAACGCAACGGACAGTGTTCCGGTGGATCCATGGGGTGGATTGATCTGGGTGGCGATGAGGACAGTGGCAAATGGAGGAAACGAGTTTGTCGTGTGCTCAAACGGAGCTGACGGACGGTTTTCAACGTCCGACGACATCGTGAGTTCAAAACAAAACCCGTGGCCAATTACCGAAGCTGCTCCAGATGCGTTAAGGG
>JAZKFE010000474.1:0-5994 GCA_040386595.1 Planctomycetota bacterium
ACGCACGGTGGTGTGGGAGGGGATCCGCCGTGAGGCGGACCCCTATCCCGATTTCGCGTGATTCTCAAATGAGTTACGCCCACTAAGGTCTCTCTCGCCGCTCTCTCTGGTTCGCGTAGTCAAATATTCGGGGGGCAATCGCAATCCCTATGGTTGCCCTCGCACCCCGAACAACACGGTATCGAACCCTCTGACTCTCTCGGTTAACAGAACCCAGTGGTCAACAGAGACTTCTTCGATCGCGCCGGTGCAATTTTGGCCAGAGGTCCCAGACACACCACCCAAAAACGTTGTGATCCATTTTTAGAGATGGCGGGAATAAACGTCGCGTAGCGAGAGTCTCACAATGAGGAGATGGTTAAGGCTGTGGGGTCTACGAAGACACATGTGAACGCATTTTGGAGCAGAGGCGATGGGAACTTATCTTCGCGGTTCGGCGGTCATTACCTTGGCCCTGTTGGTGCTGAGTCTTGCCGGATGTTCGTTCGTTTATGAATACGAACTTTTTGGAACGGTTAAAACTGCGAAGGACGGTCAGCCGATCAAAGATGTGAAGGTAACGCTCAAGGTCAACGGTATTGACTATGGATTTGCCAAACCATTGTTTTCTGCCAAGGATGGCGAATTCGACGGCAGATTTGGCATAAGCGACAGCGAGTTTTCTCCGAACAAATTGCCAATATTCACGCTCACCTTGTCCAAGGCTGGATTCGTCGATGAAGAGATCGACATCAGCCCCAAAAAGCAGCCGGGAGACACGGATGAACCACGACGGTTCATCGTCGTCGCCTACATGCGCAGCAAATAGGTAGCGATGGTCGCCGAAGTGTGTCAGTGGCACACTTCGGGGCTAGGGTTATTTGGGCAACCCCCGAGCGTACGGTAGCGTGGGGGGCACGGGTTCTTGGACCCGTGTGAGCGAAGCGAATTCGAGGCAGCGGCTTCCCCGAGCGTTCCGCGTGAAACACCCGTGGATCATGCGGAGGATCTCGATTGGCAATTATTCGGACGTGCCGCCGCCAGAATATCCATTGGCGGGCGCCAAAACGAAGTTGACTCTAACCCGCTTCGCTCACACAGGTTCGGAGAACCTGTGTCACCCTGCGATCGTCATGAGGACGCTGTACTGTGATGGGGGTTTAACCTCCGTCGCTTTAACGGCGACATTTACGATTCACGCAGTCGCGACGTTTCCAATATCGCGATTCCTTTTTTAGCAGTTCAATCCCGTTAATTTCGTACGTCGTTCGGTGCATTATGCAGATATTGGGGATGATCCAGTGTTTTTGATCTTCCTGGGCCATTGTTTCGAACCCGCGTTAATTTGCACCAGTAAGTAGAAGTTTATGCATCAGCCCTTTCAGCGCTGGCTCCAGTCCGTCAAGTTATCACTGCAAGGCCGATTTGCGAAATCGACGCGGCGTGCAAAACAGCCGCGCCGCATCTTGCGACCGGCTTTTTCAACGCTGGAGTCGCTCGAAGATCGAACGCTGTTGGCCGCGACGGCTGCGATCGTCGGCAACGTCGTCTATTTGAGCACGGACGCCAACGACAATCTGCAGGTTTCTACCTCAGGCGGAAACGTGACGTTCTCATCCACCTCGGGATTGGTGAATGGCAACGCTGCGGTCGGAGGAGTGTCGAGTGCCACCTTTTCGCTGAACGCCTTCGACGGCATCCAGATTAGCAGCGGCGGCGGGCCTACCATCTTCAGCTACGTCGAGATTCAGGGTAGCGCGGCCTTTGCGAACGAATCTCTCAGCGTCGCGGGCGGCACCGTTGATTTCACGACGGGGCCTCTTAGCGTGAGCGGCCTGTACGTGCGGGGTCAAGGGGTAGGCTCGACTGTCAATATTGATCAAACGATCAACTCGACGGGTAATGTCACCCTCGAAACGCTTGGCTCTGACATTGCCGTGAACGCACCTATCAACGCTGCCGGGCAGCAGGTGGAATTACACGCCGGGATATTTGCCGGTCAAAATTGGTCAAATTATCAGAGCGCCGCCGGTGTGATTACTGCGAGCTCAGTTTATGCCCAGGCAAGTTTAGGCACCGACCTTTCGGCCGCTGCCAACAATGTCTCAAACATTTCCGGGCAATCGTTGACCTCAGGCAACTTCCGGTTCCGATCGGCGCTCAACCTGAACGTCACCGCCGTAGGATCTGGTGTGGGAGTTTCCACCGCGGCAGGCAACGTGCAATTAGAGACTGCGGCAGGGATGTCGATCACAATCAGCGAGGCCGTAACGGCCGGCGGATCAGGGCGCACGCTGACGCTCGCTGCGGATGCGTTCGACCTTGATGCGACTAAACCGCTGACTGCGGAAAACGTGGTGCTTACCACGGTCGGTAGTGGGACCAACCTCACACTAGGGGGGGCGGGCTTGACCAATACCGAACTCAATTCCATCGATGCTACGAATTTGAGATTCCAAGCTTCGGGCGCAATCACGGTGTCGGGCGCGATGACGCTCGGCGATGATGCCTCGCAGTTGATCGCGCTCCAAGCGGGTGCGATCAATGTCGCCAATAGTTTGTCCGGAAATGCGGCGACGGGCACACTACGCTTCGAAACCAATTCGCTGGCGTTGAATGGCGCGATCTCTAAGTCGGTCTCGGCGGCAGCCGTGGAGATCGTCGCCACCCAACCCATCTCATTTAGCTCAACGTTCAACTTTGGCGGATTAGATTTCTCGGCGAACGAGTTGGCTGCTCTCGATGAAACAACGGTCAACACGCTACGGTTTATCACTACTGGCGATATCCAGTTTAGCAATGGAGCCGTGAACTTTAATAACGGCTTCACTCTGGCATCAGGCGGTGTGGTGGCGCTCAAATCGGGTGCAACCGTTTCTCAAGTTCCAGGGGCGTCGGTCACTTCGGCGAATCTGGCAGTGGTCGGGGGAGCTGTCGATCTGACTGACGCCGGCAATAGTATTGCCACACTCAGCGGTTCCGCATCAACCGGCAATTTCCTATTGCGTTCTAGCACCAATTTGTCGATCGATGCCGTGGATGTTGGCGGGCGGGGCGTCGGAGCGAGCGGCATTGCCGTCGCAGCGGCCGGCAATCGCGCCGAACTGCAAGCCGCCAACGTGACACAGACGGCAAATGGCAAAATCACTGCTCCTGCCTTGGGCGTGGTCGCCACGGGGCCAATTGGCCTGACAGCGGTCGACAACAACGTTTCTACGCTGGCACTGACGACCAACAGCGGCAATTTGTCCTTTAAAAATAACTCGGGCGGCTTGCTAACAATTGGTACGGTCGGGACGCTCGCGGGTATCACCTCAGATAACGCCAGCTCGCAGGTTTCCATCGTCTCGAACAACAACCTCGCCGTAGATGCCTCGATCCAAATGGGCGCAGGGGGCAGTCTGGCATCCGTCTCGCTAACGAGCACCACCGGATCGATCACGCAATCGTCTGGTGTGCTCGTCGCCGCGGAGACATTGGGGCTAACGGCCGGCGACAGTGTCGACGTTGCCGGTCGGCTGAACGTCGGTCTCGGCGACGCCACGATCAGTGCTGGGCAAGAAGTTAGTCTCTCTGGCCAACTGGGGCTGACGATCACATCGGCAAGTAGTTACAGCAACGTGAATATCACAGCGCCAACTACCGATCTCACCGGCGCAGACCTCGACCTGACGAGCGCCTATGTGCCGAGCCCATCCGAGATTTTCACGATCGTCACAGCGGCGAGCCTGACCGGCGCCTTCGATGGCTACGCCAACGATAGTACATTCACACTGAACGGCAAAACGGTGCGGGTGAACTACACAGGAACCGATGTCAAACTCACAACACTCGGCGTGGCGCCGGTATTGAGTGGCGTTCCCAGCGCAGCAACAATCGACGAACAAGTCGCATACACATTCACCGCTCAGGCCACTGACGTGGACCTCCCCAGCCAGACGTTGACCTTCAGCTTAAATGGCGCGCCGGCCGGTGCATCGATCGATGGAAGCACTGGTGTCTTCACCTGGACGCCGACCGAAGCCCAAGGGCCAGACAGCTACACGTTCGATGTGGTCGTCTCGGATGGGTTGCTCACTAGCACGCAGTCGATCACCCTTACGGTTAGCGAAGTCAACGTGGCGCCGGTGCTGAGTGGTGTCCCGGCTTCGGCAACGATTGATGAAGAAGTGGCCTACAGCTTTACCGCTAGTGCAACAGACGCTGACCTCCCCGGCCAGACTCTGACCTTCAGTCTGACAGGGGCGCCCCTCGGTGCCGCGATTGATGGCTCGACCGGCGTCTTCACTTGGACGCCAACTGAAGCTCAAGGACCAGGCAGTTATACATTCGATGTGGTCGTGTCGGATGGTACGTTGACCAGCACACAGTCGATCACTCTGACCGTTAATGAAGTTAATATGGTACCAGTGGCTGTGAATGACAGTTACAATGTCGACGAGGACGGTATTCTGCAGGGGAGCTCGGTTCTGGGTAACGACATTGACGTTGATGGCAATACGCTCACGGTGTCCCTGATTAATGGACCGACTAATGGCATTCTGGCATTGAATCCAAACGGCACGTTCACCTATACCCCGACGGCCAACTTCTGGGGGACAGACACCTTCACCTATCAAGCAAATGATGGGGCATTAGATAGTAACGTAGCGACCGTGACGATCACGGTGAACAGTGTTAACGACGCTCCGGTTGCGGTGAACGATAATTACAGCGTCAATGAAGATGAAGTACTGCAGGGGCATATTGTGCTAGCCAACGACACTGACGTCGACGGCGACACCCTGACCGCCTCGCTTGTCGTGGGGCCGACTAACGGTATGGTGGTACTGAATCCCGATGGTTCATTTACTTATACGCCGAACGCCAACTTCTGGGGCACCGACAGTTTCACCTATCAAGCCAATGACGGGGATTTGAACAGCAATGTTGCGACGGTGACCATTACCGTTAACTCGGTTGAAGAATTTTTCGTGCAGCTTTCACCCGGTGTGACGTCCAGCCCCAACGGGAGAAAGGTTCTTGTTGATCCTGCAGCGACACTCATTGGCGCGACAGACGAAGAAATGAGCGGAGCGACGCTGACGATTTCTATTGTCTCAGGAGCTCTTCCTCGCGATGTCCTGCGTCTCGTCAGTCAGGGGCGTAAGGTCGGTCAGGTCAATGCCAGTCAGGGGCGTTTGCGGGTCGGACGAACCGTCGTTGGTAGCGTATCCGGCGGCACGAATGGCGATCCCTTGCAGATTCAGTTTAATACTGGAGTTACTGCAGCAGTGGTCCAAAAAGTCATGCGGCAAATCGGCTTCAAAGGCAAAAAGCAGCAATGTGGCGTCAGGACGATTGAGTTCCGATTGACGAATGGTGATTCGACTGGCGTTGATACAAAAGACGTTCGGATCTAGATCGGTTTTCGCTAGCGCCTCCCGTGCTGGTCACGGAGGCGTAAGACCTCGTTCGCAGGCAAGATACGCTCTGTACTCGTCCTTGTAGATTGGTAGATTGAGTTTGCGAATTTCGCTGGCTCGTCTCGATCGAATCTACCTTTTGCGCACTGGTGTTTAAAGCCATCCCCCCGGCTGAAGAATGCAGTCGGGGGGATGGGGACTAGCAACGTCACTCAATTACTTCGCAACGGCAACACCGGGCGTCTTGGTATGCGCGTGCTGCGGGAAGTCGAAGGTCAACACGAGCGGTTCAGTTCCCGTGTTCTCGATTTCCACACCGCCGTTCGCCAGCGCCGCCTGAGTAATGAATCCGATCTCGGGATAGATCTCGCCGAGAATCATATTCTGGTGATAGCGCACGTTGAGCTTTCCGACGCGGCCGCTTCCACCGTTCGTGTGGAACAGCGCGGGGCACTCGGGGCGGAAGTTCGTCTTGGCGCCAGGCTGCACGATGAGCCGGAGAATCGAGCACTTCTGGTCGCCGAGGAAATCACCGTAAACGATCCACTTGGCGTCGACCCCGTGGCCTTTAAATTCTTCGGCCGAGATTGCCGGACGCGAATTCTTCAAA
>JAZKFE010000474.1:6004-18215 GCA_040386595.1 Planctomycetota bacterium
TCAAAACAAAGTCCGGGTCCTGGTTCGCTGCGAAGTCGAACTTTTCAACCAAGTAGTCCCAGTCTTCGTGCTTGGCCTTGGGATAGTCCTCTTCCCGACAAGCGTAAAACGCATCCGCTGCGCCGATACGTCCGTCAAGTGTCAGGTCCTCGGCCAAGAAGTGCTCATCCATCGTGACGTGCAGCTCGTGCGTGCAGAGGTTCGTCGGTGAATGCAGCACACCATTTGGCATCACGAAGCCGTCATCAAGCTTCATCATCACGTGCGGTGCCAGGTGGCGGATCCCGTTGTACTCGCCTTTTCCGAAGCTCTTCATGCAGGCGAGGAACTGCTCCCGCGTCACGAACGAGTACAGGCCCATGGCTGTGGTGTGATAATGCGACGCACTGACTCCGGGGTTGTCGAAAGAATTGATGTCATACACTTCCCACTTTGCCCAGTGAAGGTGATCCGGAATCGGATTCAGATTGTCGAATTTCTTCG
The DNA here is from genome assembly GCA_040386595.1 of Planctomycetota bacterium. Taxonomy (GTDB): domain Bacteria; phylum Planctomycetota; class Planctomycetia; order Planctomycetales; family Planctomycetaceae; genus JAKFVC01. The sequence continues at coordinate 6,488 of JAZKFE010000474.1, forward strand.
ACACAATCGGCCAGGTCGGATTGCCGAACAGCTCTGTCGAAAAGGCCGTAACCTTGTCACCGATCACGGCCTTCGGATTGGCGGCGATCAAATCCTGGAGCGAAATGAATTGCCCGTCCGAGGTGAGGACGTGCGCTTCGCCTTCGCGAAACGGTGCCTTCTTCGTGCGCGTATCGATGACACCCGTCACGATGGGAACGGTGCAACACATCCAGAGTTCATCCAGACCGGTACCGCCCATGTAGTCCGGATAATACGATCGCGCGTCAAGGCGAAGGCGTTTACCTGGGGTACAAAATGTCCGACCGGCGTAGCGGTGCAGAAGTTGCAACACCCCGCCGTGCTTGTTGAGGCAGTCATCGAGAATCGAAGCGCTTCCTCCGGATGTTCCGTCGATCACATTTTGTTGGGGGTACTCGTGCAGTTTATCCGCGAGAGTTGAGGTCGAAGCAGCCATGAGCATTGCTCTTCAATGAGTCTAAAAGAAACGTGTCGGTTCCAAAACATTTTGGAGAGACGAAAGTTATTTTCATTTTGCTAAAACACAACGAGACGGGCGAATGACCGAATTTGCCGGGGTTTTACCAAAGGAATGAGTGTAAGAAAAAAAGTCGCTGGAGGGAATGGCATTTGAATTGGCGTAACACGCACGCGAGAAAGGAGATCGACCGATTTGAAATTAAACTGCTCGCTTGTCAAGAAGATCTTACCGAACCGTCACCGTCCATTGCAGAGGACAGAATGTTTCTTTCGATGTGACCGAAGCAGACTGGATCATGATTTTGATCTCAGGTCTCCCGTTTCCATGCAAATTGCAAGAACCGCTTAGTCGTGCTGGTTGTCGAAATTGAACGGCCAACTGCGAAAGGAGTTCCCGCCATGGCAACCGATCAGAAGAACATCGAGCACTTAATCCGGACGGCGAACGACCCCGTTCTTTGGAAGCTCCGCAGTCTCGATCTGCACACGTCGTCCACCGTCCTTCGGGAAGTGGCCATCAATCGCATGAAGGCGCCCGAGCGGACGGCAAGCCAATTCGCGAGCAGAGCTTGGGAACAAATCGGAATACCGCGAACGCAATCGCGAAGCGCGTCAACACCGGCAGACAGGGTAGCGCTCCAAGGGTATGTCGGTCATGGAAGGCCCTCTGTGAAATGGCGTCAAGGTTGCAAATGATGGGGTGCGCAGGTGATTGCACCGAAATTAGCCACATTTAATGTGGTTCACCTATCCGTCATCACTCGGCAAATCGGTAAACTCGGCATTAACAGATTGTTCTCATGTGATGTGCTCCGAAAGTCGTCCGCGTCATGCTTGCGGATTACGCGGATTTATCGGCCACAAACAGTAGCCCCACCGGACATGAAGAATCAGACTGAAACGGTAGTCAGAAGACTGCTGGCGTGAATGACGCCTTGGTGGCCTCACCACTGTCGTTCTATCCGTTAAACGTGGATCTCTCCGTAAGGCAGACTGGGCAAAATGTAAACCCTGAGAGGAATGGGTTTAAAATACTCGGATGGCTGAAATAAGGTGTAGTGTTGGGAGAAATTCCCTATTGGTACACATCCAGCAGCTCTATCAACGAGCATCCCGAACTGCCGGGAGCAGCTCGGTGTGTCTGTAATTGTGTACTGCGCTGCCGAAGTTTGGCATGCTCTAAGCCACCCGTGTTTTCGAAGTAGATCGCATTCATGAACGAGGTTATCCGCGAGTTCTTGTTAGAAACGCATGAGAACCTCGCGCAGTTGGATCTCGATCTGGTCCAGTTGGAAAAGGATCCCGGCGGTACTGAAACGATAGCGCGGGTTTTTCGGACGCTGCACACGGTTAAGGGGACCGCTGGCTTTCTGGGGCTGCCCAAACTCCAAGCGGTGGCTCACGCGGCTGAGAACTTGCTCACCAGACTTCGCTCGGGCGAGATGGCCTACACGCCGGTGATCGCCAGCGGATTACTCGCTGCTGTCGATGCGGTCCGCAAGATGTTGGACTCGCTTGAGAAGACCGAAACAGAAGGCGATGACGATTTCGGGGCCGCCATCGCGACCCTGGAAGCTCTTTTGGCCTCCGGAAATGCGGAGCCTGCTCCCGTACTAGTGGAGTCTATCCCGGTTCCCAAATGTGTTACGACTGTGTTGCCGACGGAACCTGCCGCGCCCGTCCCGCCGGTCGCAATATCGACTCCGCCGTCTGTTCAACCATCCGCCCCAGTTCCAGCGGTTACCCCAGCGATTGTTCCAATTCCAGCGGTTGCTGTTGAGGCCATGCCCGTGCCCGTGGTTGCTGAGCGGACTCGCAGCCCGAACTCACAATCGATTGTGTCGTCTGAGGTCACTGAACCGCGAGCGACGGCAGTCTCTGATTCGGCGCTACGTGTTGATGTGGGTTTGCTTGATAAATTGATGACTCTGGTTGGCGAACTCGTTCTCGCGCGCAACCAGATCATGCAGTTCAGCACCACTCAGGAAGAATCTGCGTTTCTCGGCACAGTCCAGCGGCTCAACCTGCTGACGACCGAATTGCAAGCCAGCGTCATGAAGACCCGGATGCAGCCGATCGGGAATATGTGGAGTAAGTTTCCGCGTGTCGTGCGTGACTTGGCGGTGGCCTGTGGTAAACAGGTCCACCTGGAGATGGACGGCAAAGAGACCGAGCTGGACAAGACGATTGTCGAAGCGATCCGCGACCCGCTCACGCACCTTGTCCGCAATGCCGTCGACCATGGTATTGAGACTCCTGCACAACGCATCGCCCAGGGAAAACCAGCAGAGGGCCGACTGGCGTTACAGGCTTCGCATGAAGGTGGCAAGATTATTATTAAGATCGTGGACGACGGCCGCGGGATTGACCCGCACCGAGTCCGCGAAAAGGCAATCGCCAACAAGCTGATCACTCCCGAACAAGCCGAGCGGATGTCCGAGAGAGAAATCACCGAACTGATCTTTCTGCCGGGCTTTTCGACCGCCGACAAGGTGACGAATTTTTCCGGCCGGGGCGTCGGCATGGATGTGGTACGCACGAACGTGGAGAAGATCGGAGGCACGGTCGATATCCATACGAAACCGGGGCACGGCACCACGCTCAAGATGAAGATCCCGCTGACTCTGGCGATCATTCCTGCGTTGACGATCACCAGTGGCGGTGACCGCTACGCGATTCCCCAGGTTAGCCTGTTGGAACTGGTACGCCTCGAAGGAGAACAAGCTCAAAAGGGAATTGAATGGATTCAAAACGCTGCCGTTTACCGTCTGCGAGGAAACCTCTTACCACTGGTTTATCTCAATCGAGTACTGCAGGTTGAAGAGACGAGAGTCGACGGAGAGGTCAATATTGTTGTTCTGCAGGCTGACGACCGGCAATTCGGCCTGATTGTCGACGCGATCCACGACACCGAAGAAATCGTCGTCAAACCGTTGCAGAAACAGACCCAGGGAGTCACCGTATTTTCCGGGGCAACAATCATGGGGGACGGCAAAGTTGCTCTGATTCTGGATGTGCTGGGGATTGCTCAAAAAGCGAACGTGGTGTTGAGTATCCGCGAACGGGGAATGGCCGATAAAGCTGCCGTGGCTGATACCGTTCCGAAGGAGACCGTCCTTCTGTTCTCGACGCGATCGGGAGAACGGATGGCTGTGCCCTTGGCGAGTGTTGCCCGTCTCGAAGAATTCCCGCGATCGGCATTGGAACGCGTCGGGAAGCGGTATGTCGTGCAATATCGCGGGCAGATTCTGCCCTTGTTAGACGTCGGAAAAGCTCTTGGTCGAAAGAAGAAAAAGACGCCATCCGCCTCGCGCCAGAAATCGTCCCTGCCAGTGCAAGTCGTCGTCTACATCGGCCAGGACCACTTGGTCGGGCTGATCGTGGGACAGATCTTGGATATCGTCGAAGAGGCCATCGTGACCAAGTCTCGTGCCCGACGTCAGGGAGTGCTCTACTCCGCAGTCATACAGGAGAAGGTGACGGAGTTCCTGGATGTCGAGGGGCTCGTGCAGGCCGTTGGTCCCGACTTTTTCGATTCGACTCCGGTGGATGTGTACTCATGACTGAAACTCACCAATATTGCACGTTTTATGCAGCTGGGCACTACTTCGGGCTGGATGTGATGCACGTGCAGGAAATCATCTGCTATCAGGAAATGACCCGGGTGCCTCTGGCTCCCCCAGTCGTCCGCGGACTGATTAATCTCCGCGGCCAGATTGTCACGGCACTTGACCTGCGCCGGCGATTGGATCTTCCCGATCGGCCTTGTGATCAGTTGCCCATTAATGTTGTGGTGCAAACTGACGATGGAGCCGTCAGCCTGCTGGTCGATGAAATCGGTGACGTTCTCGAGGTCCCGGAAACGGACTTTGAGCGACCACCAGACACGCTGACCGGTCCCGCCAGCGACCTGATCCTGGGAGCCTACAAATTGCCCCACAGTTTGCTGTTGATCCTGAATACTGCAAAGACCGTAAATATCGCGGCTGTCGTCCGCGTTTCCCCCTAACACATGATTTTATACGTCGTCCCGGGCACATCGGGGACCATTCGGAGCCAGCATGAGCAGCACGCCAACCACCAGCGATCTGTTGAATTCGTTCGAATTTCTGCGCGCGGGTCTGTCCGCAGTCCAGGCGAACATCTTCATTGCCGATGCGGATTTGAATCTGATCCATGCCAACGAAAAGGCTCTCGAAACCCTGCGGGGACTCGCCGACCAGATCGAAGATGCGTTCGGAGTAACCTTCGATGAAATCGTCGGTGCATCGATCCATCGCTTCCATAAAGACAAACGGCGGATCGAGCGGATCCTGAAGAACGCGTCTGCGCTGCCGCACCAGGCCGAGTTCGGTTTCGGCAATGTCTCGCTGCAGGCCAAGATCAACGCGATTCACGGTGCTAACAATGAAGTTCTCGGGTACATCGTGAATTGGGAAGATATCAGCCTCTGGAAGGACGAAAAGGCTCGCTTGGATTCGATGTTTAACGCCATCGACAAATCCCAGGCTGTGATCGAATTTCAACTCGACGGAACGATCGTCTCTGCCAATGACAATTTTCAGCAGACGATGGGTTATACGCTCGATGAGATCAAGGGCCGGCATCACAGCCTGTTTGTCGACGATACCCTCCGTCAAAGTCATGAGTACAAGGAGTTCTGGACGAAGCTGGGCCGTGGCGAGTTTCAGGGGGGCGAGTACAAGCGAATCGCCAAGGGGGGCCGGGTCGTTTGGTTGCAGGCCACCTATAATCCGATCCTCGATCAGAACGGCCGGCCGCTGAAAGTTATTAAGTACGCGACCGATGTGACGACTCAGGTCAAGTTGCGGATGGATATTCAGTGCGCCTTCAAGGATGTCGCAACTAACGCCACGGCACTCGGAACAGCCTCCTCCAATTTGTCCTTGGTGAGCCAGTTGATGTCGGCGAATGCGGAAGAAACCGCGGTGCAATCCAACGTCGCCAGTGCCGCGGCCGAACAGGTTAGCTCGAATGTGGCGATGGTGGCCACGGCAGCCGAAGAGATGGGAGCGAGCATCAAGGAAATCGCGAAGAGTGCCAATGAAGCGGCCCGCGTGGCAACGACCGCGGTCAAGGTTGCGGAGAGCACAAATGCGAAAGTGGCGAAGCTCGGCGAATCGAGTGCCGAGATCGGCAACGTGATTAAAGTGATTACCTCGATTGCCCAGCAAACGAACTTGCTTGCCCTGAACGCCACAATCGAGGCAGCTCGCGCAGGGGAAGCGGGCAAGGGGTTCGCCGTGGTGGCCAACGAAGTGAAAGAACTCGCCAAGCAAACGGCCAAGGCAACCGAAGACATCAGCCGCAAAATCGAAGCCATCCAGGGCGATACCAAGGGGGCCGTGGACGCTATCGCGCACATCGGCCAGATCATCAATCAGATTAACGATATTCAAAATACGATTGCCAGTGCGGTAGAAGAACAGACGGCGACGACCAGCGAAATTGGTCGCAATGTCACTGAGGCCGCCAAGGGAAGCAGCGAAATTGCCCAGAATATCCTGGGGGTCGCCCAGGCTGCCCGCAGCACAACCGAAGGGGCAATTAACACGCAGTCCTCGGCAACCGAATTGGCTCAGATGGCGGCGGCATTGCAGAACATCGTGTCACAATTCAAGTATTAGGCTTGTGCAGAATTCGAGATGTTTCCACACTAAGCAGTCGATCGTGGGGCTTAAAACGGTCGCAGGAACAACGAATTCACAAACGCGGAGGACAACGATGCAGGCGCTGGTCATCGACGATTCCCGGGCCGTGCGGATGATCATCGGCAACATCCTCCGTGAAGCCGGTATGGACGTGTTCGAGGCCGGGGACGGCCAGCAAGGAATCGACCAGCTCGAAAACAATCCGGACATCGAGCTCATCTTGGTGGATTGGAATATGCCCGTGATGAATGGGTACGAATTTATTCAGGCGGTTCGTGCTCAACATATCTATGATGGAATCCGGATCATGATGGTGACGACAGAAGCGGAAAGCGAACAAGTCACCAAGGCCCTTGCTGCTGGCGCGAATGAATACCTCATGAAGCCATTCACCAAAGAGGTCTTGATCGCAAAATTGAGCATGCTGGATGTTTTAGAGTATTAATGCCGGTGTCCTGCCGCGTTTTACCAATCTGAGCCACTGAAGTCTGAGCTACCGCAGTTGAAACGGACACTTCGTTGTGAACAAAGCCCGCATTCTGGTCGTCGACGATTCCGTGGTCGTTCGCCGTACCGTCAGCGACGAACTGGCCCGTGATCCCGCATTGGAAGTTGTCGGCACTGCGGCGAACGGCAAAATCGCCCTCGCGAAGATCACTCAGGTCAACCCTGACATCGTGATCCTCGATATCGAAATGCCTGAGATGGACGGGCTCGAAACACTTCGCCACCTGCGTAAAACTCATCCTAAATTGCCCGTCATCATGTTCAGTTCGCTGACGGAGCGTGGTGCGATCACGACTCTCGAGGCCCTCGCACTGGGGGCCAGTGATTACTTTGCTAAACCGTCGAATAGCGTCGGGTTGGACGCCTCTTTGGCGGTGATCCGGGATGAGTTGGTTCCTGCGATTAAAGCCCTGTGTAAAGTCAGCCCAGCGGTCTCGCTGCCTCCTCGACTTGCGACGCGGCCCGGTTCGACGAGCAAGATCGAAGTCGTGGCCATCGCCACTTCGACCGGTGGCCCGAACGCCCTCGCGGAACTTTTTCGTGGCATTCCGAACTCGTTCCCGGTGCCGTTTCTGATCGTGCAACATATGCCGCCGATGTTCACGAAACTCCTCGCAGAGCGAATGTCGGCTCAATGCGCAATCCCTTTCCATGAGGCCGTGCCTGGCGATGTTCTCAAACCGGGGCAAGCCTGGATCGCTCCGGGCAACTATCATTTGACGGCCTCCCGTGTCGGGCAGGAGGTCCGAGTACAAACGAACCAGAACCCTCCCGAAAATTCGTGTCGCCCGGCGGCTGACGTCCTATTTCGTTCGGTGGCTGAAGTGTTCGGCTCGGCCGCATTGTGCGTCGTCCTGACTGGAATGGGCCGGGATGGTCTCCGTGGTTGCGAGGCGATCTGCGCTGCGGGAGGGCAAGTCATTGCTCAAGATGAAGCCACTTCGGTCGTATGGGGGATGCCCGGATTTGTTGCCCGTGCTGGATTGGCTGACTGCATTCTTCCACTCTCCCTGATTGCAGAGGAAATCAATCGGCGGGTCGCCGGAAAGCCGTTGCCATGACCGACGCCGATTTCGATTACATTCGCAAACTGCTCGTCGACCGCAGCGCGATCGTTCTGGGAGACGACAAACGATATTTGGTCGAGGCACGCCTGGCACCAGTGATCGGGCAACTCAATGTGTCGTCGATTAGCGATCTGGTCCAGAAGCTGCGTTTCGATTCGAATCCGGGGATCGTCACCAAAGTTGTGGAAGCTCTGGTCACGTCCGAGACCTCCTTTTTCCGCGACATTTCTCCGTTTGAAGTGTTCCGCAAACAAGTCCTGCCTGAATTGATTGCCGCGCGCGCCTCCGAACGGAAATTGACGTTTTGGTCTGCTGCGTGCTCAACAGGTCAGGAGCCCTACACGATTGCACTGATTCTCCGCGAGTTCTTTCCACAACTCGCCAACTGGCAGATTACGATCTTGGGAACTGATATCTCGACCGAGGTGATCGCCAAAGCAAAACTGGGGATCTATTCTCAGTTTGAGGCCAACCGTGGACTTCCTGCAAAGTTGATGGTCAAGTATTTCAAACAGACCGGCACAACCTGGCAGCTCGACGCCTCGATCCGCAATATGGTCGAGTTCCGCCAATTCAACCTGGCGACGGCTTGGTCCGCGCTGCCGATGTTCGATGTGATTCTGTTGCGAAATGTCATGATTTACTTCGACGTGGCGACAAAGCGGGAAATTCTCACACGGGTCGAACGGGTACTCCGACGGGACGGCTATCTGGTCTTGGGAGGAGCGGAAACGACATTAAACATTAGCGACGCATTTTGCCGCGTGGAGCAATCGAAAGCCGGTTACTATCAGCGCCGAGAGCATGCGTTGCTGAACCTGAATTGAAATTCTCACCGATCGCCTTTCAACGGCCTGTGTCGCGGAATCCCACGAGGGTTCCGCCTTAAAGTCTGCAGGCGATCGCGGAACTTTGACGAGATCCCGCTAAAGGAGTTAGTGTATGGAGCAGTTCGATTTACCGGCGGGAGCCCGGGCAGTTGAAAATGAAATTCGAGCCCAGTTTCTCGCTCCATTAACTGATGCCACAGCTGTCTCATTCCGAGAAGTCGCGGCGACCGAGGTGTTTCCCGGCCCTGCTCTACTCACCACCAAGCCACTGGATTTCGGCCAGCGGTCGGCCTTGATTGATCTCAATTTTCCCTCTGGAACCGGTGCGCTTGTCCTGAGCGTGTCAGAACCCGCTGCAGGCGTACTTGCCACCCGTGTCCTGGCTGGCCAAGACGTCGCCATTGATGCGTTACTGATCGACGACTGTTTGGGCGAGATTGCGAACGTGATCGCGGGACAAGGCAAAGCGATGCTCTACGGAACCGAGCGGCACTACACCTTTGGAACGCCGCGAGTCGCTTCAGGACTCGACCGCGCTTCCTTCTTTGAGGGCCGGGCAGAATGGTACGTGCTGAGTTTTCAAAGTGAACTCGGGATGATTTTCCTGCAAATCGCAGATGTCACACTGGCGAAGTGAGCGTTTCAGTCGTGCGGCCGGTCGCCACCGCGATTGACTGAGCGAGTTGCTTCAGATCGAACGGCTTCATCAAGAGGACTGAACGTGGATTGTCCAGTACCGCCTGGGCCTGGCTGGTATCCGATTCACTGCTCATTAGCACGAATCCCGCATTGGCACATTCCGCGTCTTCCCGCATCAGTGTCGCCAATTGCACCCCAGTCATGTCCGACAAATGCATGGTACTGATGATCGCGTTGGCCCTATGTTGTTTGACCAATGCCACCGCTTGGGCTCCCGAACCGGTCGAATGGACGTTCAACAACCCGAGATTCGTCAAATAGCTGCGAAAGATCGAACTCTGCGTTCGCGACGGTTCGACGAGAACGAGTACCAGTTCGGTGAGACGACGGGTGTCGGAGAGAGAGGCGTTGGCCCCACCGGCATGCAACACGTTCGAGACGGCAAGTGACGATCCAGCCCCGGAAATGGTTGTCTTGTGGAACATGTCCTCGCTGGCAGCGAGTGTCGCTTCGGAGCGAATGGGCCTGTCTGTCAGCCCTTTCACCTGCGGTTTTAATGCCTCCATTAAGCGGATGACATCGCTCATGCTGGCCGGCCGATCTTCAACTTTTTTGGCGATCATCCGTTCGAACGCGGAAACCAATGCCAGAGGAGCTTTGGGGGCCACGGCTCGCAGATCGGGGATTTTACCCTCGCGATGTTGCAGCATCAGGCCCATCAACGATCCGGCTGCATATGGCGGTTTTCCTGCCAGCAAGAAATACAGCGTACACCCCAGGCTGTAAATATCGGCCCGGTGATCGATCGTGGTGGAATCGATGGCCTGCTCGGGCGGCATGTAATCGACCGTACCGAGAACGCCCCCGGCCTGGGTGATGGAAAAATTGCTTTGCTCGCCACTCGATGTTGCTTCGGTGAGACGCGCCAAGCCCAAGTCGGCAACTTTAATGTCCCCCTCGGAAGTGAGCATCAGGTTCGCCGGTTTAATATCGCGGTGAATGATCCCCTTCGTATGAGCGTACTCCAGACCCGCGGCAGCCTGAGCGATGTACTCGACCGTCGCCTCGACCGAGAGAGTCCCATGCTTTTCAACTTCGGAGGCCAAGTCGTGCCCGTTGACAAATTCCATCACCAGGAAGTGCCCGACTTCCGCTTCATCAGCATCGTACGCCATCACAATATTCGGATGGCCCAGCTGAGCGATCGTCTCAACTTCCCGCTGAAATCTCTGCACGAAAGATGCCTGTTGAGCAATCTCGGGGGCCAGCAATTTCAGCGCCACGATTCGCTTCATCCGCCGGTGGCGGGCCTTAAAAACGGCCCCCATTCCCCCTGCTCCAAGTTTTGACAAAATGTCGTAATTTCCGGCCCGCAGTTGCTCGAAATGCCGACCTGCAATGGCCTCGGCCTGGTACTGCGTCAGGACCTGAGCATCGATGAGCCCGCGAATGCCGGCTGAAATGTCACTCAGTCGCGAGAGCGCCTCGCGATGTTTGGCGACTTCGTCCGAGGAAAGGACGTCCGATTCCTCGAGATTACGCAGGAATTCCCCGAGCGAGACGTCGAATTGTGAGTGAGGCTTGGACATGAACTTCTTCTCGATACCGTGGCGTGACGGCGATGACTTTCAAATTCTGATGACGAACTCGTTTCGACGCAGATGTTGTCAACAAATGTATCTTTTATTCTACTGGGACTGCCCGGTTCAACAACGTCTACGGACTCAATTCGGCAAATTTCGGCCCTGCAACGATCTGGCCGAATGGTTGGCAATCAATCTGGCAAGGCAAATTGGCCTGCGAGTAGATTTTGACGGCTGGGGACTGTTCCACCGTATTGTCTGCCTTTGCCACATCGCAAACCTGGGCTTCGTCAGGATTGTGTGTACGGAGGCAAACGGCAAAATCCGACATGGGGCGCGACCGGGCCTAGGGTGAAATCAATGGCCCCTCGCGCGGCACACGTAGGTGAACTTGGGCGTTAGGCAGGGGGAATTCTCACACCTGGTAGGCGATATGATATGTCGGGCTACGATCTTTCCAAGGGGCCAGACTGCGGTTGGATTTGCATTGTGTGCTGCATTATCGGTTTCAATCGGCGTGTATGATATTGTTAATGACTGAATGTTCTATGCATTTATGCCGTCAGGGCCTGAAACATGCCGCATGTGATATAAGGGGGGGATTCTCACGTGTCATGGGTTCGGGTTTGGTCCGTTATTCGGCGTGATATTCAGTTGGGCAAGAGAGGCCGTTAGGTACCAGTAGAAGTTCGCCAATGCTTAGAACGCGTTTCAAAACTTGTAATTCAGTGAACGTTATGGCGCAATTTGCTTCAGACATCTCCGGTAAGGATGTGCCATTATGCACACGACGCTGTCACCACAGACCTGTGCGGTCTGCGGTACCACGGCGTCCAGGACGGAGCCAAAGTCACAACTGTCGGACGAGCAATGGGATCTGATCTCCGACATGTTTGCAGAGTACGGTGGACCCCATTGTCTAGACCAGAAAACGGTTTTTATTAGAGAGA
>JAZKFE010000475.1:0-3137 GCA_040386595.1 Planctomycetota bacterium
TCAGATGAAACCAAGCCCTGACGGGGCGACACTAGGGGAAACTACAGAGTGTCGCCCCGTCAGGGCTTGAAGTCTGTTTTGAGCGCGGACCGTGGGTTTACACCCACGGCTAAGTTCTATCGTCCCTTCGGGACTAAACTCCGTTGTTAGAACCGACTATCAAAGTTAGAACCGCCTATCAAACACGACTCTCTGCGATCTTATTCCGTGTTCAATCCGTGTGCCTCCGTGGCTAAAAAATTCTGCATTCCCCCCTACGAACACGAAACGTTCTTTCAGAACTCCGTGTTCTCCGTGTCTCCGTGGTGCAACTTCTTCGTCTATACTCTACTCTGTCGACACAAATAACCTGACGCACAAGCGAAGGTTGCTGCAACAGCGTCCTTCCCTCGTGCGTCGGGCTAGCACTCATATTGAGATTTCTTCATCTGCCATTAAGCACTCTGAAAATGATCCTTCATAAACTTATTGAAGGCCTGCATCGTTCCTTGATAAGTCGGCAACGAGGCCATCGACGGCATCTGCGGCAGTTGGTTCTGCAGATGATTCAAATGACTCTGCAGCATGGATGCATGAGTGGGCTTCGCTCGGAAGACCATTTCGAGCGCCAGTCCTGCCACAACGCCCACCGCAAACGTCGCCAGCAGTGATTCCACCGGGCGCGCTTGCACCAGTTTTCCGGCCTGATCTTTCCCGGTCTCGAGCGATTCGCGGGCGTACTTCACCCCTTCTTGAACTTGCTCGGTCCCCGCTTGAACGGCTTCTGTGGCACGGCCATAAAAGTCACTGGCCATCTCGGTGCCGTTGTCCAAGTATTCATGGATTTTTTCGCGACTTTCACCGGTCATCCGCTGAATGGTGCTCACCAGCTTGTCTTTGCTCTCTTTGGATTGCTCCAAAACGCGATCGGTCAAGTTCGACCACTTGGCCCGGACGCGGTCTTTCAAGTCGCTCCAACTTTCGGTCATGGTTTCGTTTGTCATGATTGGCTTCCTGTTGCAAAAACTGAAGATTCGCCACCGGAAGGATCATCCGTGTGGAGTTATTCTGTTGATCGCCAGGCCTTCCATTGGACTCGCGAATGCAATCTTCAGTAACGCAATCGGTATGCCTCGAAATTCGGATCGTCATACAAAATCAGGAAAGTTTTTGAATCCAAGGAAGCAGACACACCGGCCGTGTCGGCTGCAACTCCGCCCCATCCTGTTAGCTCTTCCCTCGGTTCGCCCCCGCTCTCCCTCGCTAATCCAAAACTATCACTGACATTACGCCCGTTGGCCAACCCGCAAACGGCAGCCGTAAGATCACCACCCCAGCCAGACCGAGCCACCTCGTCAAGAAATTCGCCACTCACAACACGGTCTGGATGTCACCTGCGGCAACTGAACGGTCGCAATTCAATTTGCGCGACGACACGTCACGCTTGAATCAGTCCGCGTGGCTGACGCTCCTCAGATTCCAAAGGGTACACCCAGGAGGTCGTCACATTCCCGAAACGGTGACAGGCAGAGAAGTTCGGCAACTTAAACCGATTTACACTGTCCGATAGGTCGTAACGCGCGAAGCGTTCTTCCTTTTCAAACTGGAGTCAAACACAGATTCACTCTTGTTGATTTTTGATTTGGGACGATAGAATAACGCGTGCGGTGGTTTTGACGGAAATTCATCCGAGGTCGAAACATGTTTCGGCGTGGCAGACTGCAACGTAGCCTGATCACACTGTTGGCGTTACTCATCGTAACGCCGCAAGTGTTGCTACGTCCCTGCTGCTGTGCCCAAGAACGCAGTGCCACCTTACACACCTCGGCCGAAACGTCCTCGTTGCCTGCATGTTGCCAGAAACGGCTGCAAGCTGCCCAACAAGCCGCGGCCGCCAATTCCGGTGTACAACTCCCAGATACCCGGCCTGGAATTCACGATTCCAGTCAGTGTAAATGTCGTGTGGGTTCTCAGTTGGCTCGCAGCAGTCGAGCTGTATTTAATGGCGCACTATTGCGACATCTTGTGGTGTGGATTGCACCTCAGACTGACGATGCATCATCTCATGTGGTGCAATCTCAGGTTTTAATGCACTCGGCCGACTCGGCCTTCCCTGATTGGGGTCCAGATTCTTGCGCACGATTGTGTCGCTGGCTGGTGTAGTAGTACGCCCCGGACATTCTAACGTCCGGTCGAGGCTCTCTTTCGCAGTTCATTGGGCATCAATTTTCGTCATCTGCACCCCGCAGACAACCAAATTGAGATCACGCAATGGTGCTGTTGGTCTGTGACCGACGCCGAGCAACTCAATGTTTTGTGTAACCTTATTGTCAGTGTGCAATCTAACGTGGTATCGATTTTCGATCGGTACCGAACAACTCAGTTCGCCATGAAGCTGTGGACCATGTCGTTCGCCTTCGTGACGGTCATTAGCAGAACGTTATCGGACCGGTAACCCGCCTGTAGGCGGGGCAATTTCCGGTTCTCTCAACAGTATGGGTGTTTGTTTCAACTTCAGGAGCAGAAATCAGGTTTCGTCGTATTTCGTTAGTCGCGTCGTTGGCCCTGTTCGCATTCGCTTCATCGATCATCGCCGCCGATGCCAAGAAGGAATTCAAGGCCACCTGCCCCGTCGCCAAGACGAAGGCTGCCAAGGAAGACAAGAGCGTTGAGTACAAGGGTGGCAAGGTCTACTTCTGCTGCGGTGGTTGCCCCGAAGCTTTCAAGAAGGACACCGCCAAGTTCGCCGCTCGCGCCAACCTCCAGTTGGTCCAGACCGAACAAGCCAAGGAAGTCAAATGCCCGTTGTCGGGTGCTGACCTGAACCCCGCCACCAAGATCAAGGTGGGCGATGTCGAAGTTGCCTTCTGCTGCAACAACTGCAAGGGCAAGGCTGAGAAGGCCACTGGCGAAGAACAAATCGAACTTGTCTTCGGTGACAAGGCTTTCGAAAAGGGTTTCAAGGTCGAAGCCAAGAAGTAATTTGGCCTGAGACACTGTAGAATCCGCAGCCCGGTTGCCTTCCAGCAGCCGGGCTGTTTTTTTGTCGTATAGTCGTTGTTCGCTCCGCGAACAGAACGCGATCGCAGTAGCCGGCTGGAATCAGCATTGAGATCCAATGCAAATTCCAGCGGGTAATAACAAACCCGTTCAGCTCG
>JAZKFE010000475.1:3147-17537 GCA_040386595.1 Planctomycetota bacterium
GAGCGAACAACGACTATTAGCCCTCACGAGTGCAGCATGTCCGTTCTGGGATTCGACATCGGCGGGGCCAATCTGAAAGCGGCCAATACCGAGGGGCTCTGCATCTCACGGCCCTTCGCCATCTGGAAAACGCCCGACAAGCTGGCCGCAGAACTCCGAGTGCTCGATAACTCCCTCCCGGGAGCCAACGCCCTGGCGGTAACGATGACCGCGGAGCTGGCCGACTGTTATGAAACCAAGGCCGAGGGGGTCACTCGAATCCTGGCCGCCGTGCAAGAAGTTGCGGGATCACGACCCGTTCACGTGTGGGCGACCAGCGGCAAGTTCATCACACCCGCCGAGGCCATCTCCCAACCGCTTGCGGCCGCCGCTTCAAACTGGCAAGCTCTGGCCACCTGGGCCGTACGCTGGACGAACGGGAGCCCCGCTCTCCTCATGGATATCGGCACCACCACCACCGATTTAATTCCCATTGATGCCGGGCGATCGGCAACGATCGGGATGACCGACGCCACGCGGATGTCAGCCGGCGAGCTCATTTACACCGGAGTGCGCCGAACGCCCCTCTGTGCGATCGCCCCCGCAACGCCGATTCGAGATACCGAATACCGACTCGCCGCAGAGTGGTTCGCGACCACTCTGGATGTCTATCTGTGGCTGGGCGACATCCCCGAAGACCACACCGATACCGAGACCGCCAACGGCCGCCCGGCAACGAAGCACGCCGCCCACGATCGACTGGCACGGCAATTGTGCTGTGATCGGACAGAACTCGATGCCGAGGCGATAACTCAAGTCGCACAGCATCTGGCACACTGCCAGGCGACAGACATTTCCCTCGCCCTCGACCAGGTTTTACACCACCGCGTGCAGCGGCAGACGGTGATCGTTTCTGGTTCCGGCAGCTTTCTCGCCCGGCGCCTCGCCGCACGGCATCCGAGACTCCGTGAGGCACGCATCATCGATCTGTCGGAGCAACTGAGTGGCGACCTGGCGGCGGCCGCGTGTGCCTATGCCGTCGCCGTTTTGAGTCTTGAACTGGTCGGCACGGGTTCTTGAGCCTGGACTATTTCGTCGCTCGCACCTGGACCGATTTCACGAACTCACGCCATTTCAAACTGAGCTCGTCCGCAGCATCAATATACTGCCGCAAGCCACTGTCAGCATCCCAACGGTCGTCGGGCTTCACGAAGATCAACTCTTGCGGCTCCAACCCCACCGGATCCAATTGCTGGCGATAGTAGTAATCGACAGTGCGGACTCCCGCGTGCGCCCCATCTCCCACATAAACGATGTCCCGCTGCAACGGCTGATCGTCCCGCACCACCGGCAGCAATGACTGGCCATCCAATGTCGTTCCGGCAGGCACCGCAACCCCAAACCAGTCGAGCAACGTCGCTGGCAAATCCACGGACTGACTGAGCGGCAAACGTCGCCCCGACAACGCTTCGTCCAACGGCATTTCAATGATCAGCGGCGTATGAATCCGCTCTTCAAACAGCTCTGACGAAGGCTCAATATGAGCATGCTCGCCCAGATGTTCTCCAGCGCCAGCCGTGAATGCCAGGAAGACCGGAGTCGTCTGTCGCAACGCCGTCACCGCTTCCAGGATGCGTCCCACCCAGGCATCCCATTGAGTTACCTGGCCCGAGTACAGATCTCGCCGACGCCGCCAGTCGATTTGATTGGAGCCACCATCCGTGGCCCAGCCCGTCCCACGCAAACGGGCATCAGCCAATTCACGGGGCGAGGAACGCTTACGACGCCAGAACCGCGGCGGAAAGTCCGGATTCTCACCTTCGTCATTCGGATCGTGTCCGGCCGTCTCACCTGATTTCTCAGCCGCGGCTTCTTCGGAATCATCCCCATACAACTCATCGTGAGCCAGGCTCGATTGATCCACCGGCAACCCGCCCGCATGAATCCACAACAACTCTGAGGTCTCCGGAGTCTGAGCCATCTGCTTGATCCGCGCAATGGCCGCTCGAGCAAATCGCGGCAGATCACGCTCGTAGTGCAGCCCGGAAACATCATCCAACGGAACGGCTCGTGAAACCGCAAACTGCTCTTTCTCGAGCGGCAATGTCGCCGCCGGATCATACAGCAAGGTGGTCTGAATCCCCTGCCCGGCCAACCACGGCAGCCAGGTCGGCTCGCCGCGCTGTTGTTCGACGGTCAAAGGAAATTGAAACCGGCCGGTCCACCAGGCATGTTGCGCCGACTCCGGGTTCAGATTCTCCGCGAAATGCTGATCGAAAACAGTCGCACGGAGTGCCAGCTGATCGAAATGCGGGGTATCCACCCACGGATTTCCCTGACAGCCCAGAAATCCACAATGCCACCTGTCGAAGGTGATGACCACGGCCTTACTCAATCCGAACTCCTTCTGATCCGCGATGCCCTTGCGATGCAACTGAGAACCTTCGTCGAAATTGACGTCCACTCTCATTGGGAATCGGGCCAACTCCCAAGCGGACGATTGATCGCCTGGATTTTCCGTAGTCCCGATAGGGACGACAGAATCTAGCCGTGGGCGCAAGCCCACGGTCTGCGTCTTAAAACGGATTCACAGCCCTGAAGGGGCGACACTCTGAAATTCGCTGGTATCGCCCCTTCAGGGCTTTTGATCAATTAGAGACGGGTCCGTGGGCTTGCGCCCACGGCTAGATTCTGTCGTCCCTTTCGGGACTAGGTCGCATTCAGGCTATTCGGAATAACAATTTCACCGAAACATCCTGTACCAAAACCCCGACGCATCTCTCCCGAACTATAGCGGATTGAGCGGAATCCGTCCCCTCGACGCTACTCATTCGGCTTCGATTTCGGGGAGGCTGAGGCGGCGTTCCGCCGGCCGGAGAATTCGTCGAGCACACTTGAACCACGCTGGCTGCGCCATTCGGCGACCCGTGGACTATCTGTCGGAGCCGACCGCACCAGCACCCGGAAGGTTTGCCCCACTCCGAAACCATTGGTTCCTGGCAGCCGCTGATTCGCCGCCTGAGCCGGCAAAGAAACCGATTTATTAATCTCCACCTTGTCCTGAAACCACAAGGCATAGTTCCCCGAGTCGGTCACCACCATGACCAAAAAACTCATCGGGCGCAGCGGCGACATGTTGAGCAATTTCCCTTCCACCCGCAGCACGCCATTCCCTTGAATGGCCGTCATCTGGACCTTGCCCAGATTCGATTCCGTCATCGACAGCCCTGCTATCTTGGGAAGTTCGCTGACAACCTTCTGCTTCTTGATCGCCAATTCCAGAACTTGAGGGAACTCGCGTTCCATTTCACTCATCGGCTTCTTAAACGCCGCCGCAAAATCGGCTTTGCGCTCGTCCATGTTGTCGTCACCCAACGCGGGCTTCTGCGACAACAGCTTGAGATACTTATTGTATTCCGCCTTATACTTCGTGATCAGCAACCAATGCAGCCCCCACGCTTGCCCATAGGCCTCAGAGACCAAAACATCACCGCGGAAGGCTTCATCATGCAGATGCATCTCTTCCCAGGTCATGTTGTCGTGCTGGAGCGACTGCCGCGCATACCGCGGACTAACCTTGATAGGATGGGCCCCGACTTTCCCGTTGGCCCCTTCAAATCCGGTCGCGATCCCTTCGTCAAACCACTGCGGCACCGGAGACAGTCGCTGTAGCAGACCGCAGTTATAAACTTGCTGGTGAATGGCTTCGTGAAACGGGGTCTCAAACGAGCTGCATTCTTCCAGACGAATGGCCAGAAAATTCGTCAATGCCGAGTAGAACCCGGCGATCATTCCTGCCTGTAATCCGCGTTGCTGCGTGATCTTGACCGTGTACTTTTCGAACTCAATATCCGTTTCGAAGATCAGCATGACCTGCGGATACTTGGGCTTGTTCGACGGGATCTTGGCCTCTTTTAAGAACGTCGCAAACGCCGTTTCGACTTGCTTCATAAACCGCGTCGCACGCCCCAGAACTTTCTTAATCCGTCCTTCGGAATTCTTCGGCAACGGCGTGGCCAACACGATGCCG
Organism: Planctomycetota bacterium; assembly: GCA_040386595.1. Taxonomy (GTDB): domain Bacteria; phylum Planctomycetota; class Planctomycetia; order Planctomycetales; family Planctomycetaceae; genus JAKFVC01. The sequence goes on from JAZKFE010000475.1 coordinate 7,157, forward strand.
ACAACGTAGTTCCCCAGAATATCGTATCGAAACAAATCCTCCCCATACTCCTTCTCCAGTTCTTTCGCCATCTCTTCGGGAGTAAGCGGCGTGGGCCCTTCCTTGGAGATTCGTTTTTTCACCGCGGCCTGGGACACCAACTTGTACTGCCCGTCAGGCAAAGCCAGCGCGTGCCATTTATCGTCGCTCCCCATGAGTTCCGCTTCGAAGGTCTCTTCCTGACCCTTCTCATCGATGATGGTGAACTCGTCTGCCAGGCACAGTTGCGACGGCCCACACCAGATCAGACTGCATAAGAACACCCCACAGAACAGGGGAAACACTATTTGTCGTCGCACACGCCCCATGGGAAACAGCCCCCTCAACCACCGATCCAGAAAAGCCCAGAGGGTCTCGAAAGACCTGTACATCGAGCATACCCCACCGCATGAGTCGTTGCCACTTGGAAAACGAGCCACGGCGAGATCCCGCAAAAGTCGCTCCGGCCACGACGCCTCAACAGTATCCCTGGTCGCTCTCACTGCTTGGACGACTCACCTGGAAAACGATATCCTGCGTGGGAACAGGAAGCGGTGACACGCGGTCCACTGCCCCGGCCAATCAGGCCCCTGGGCGGTCGCCTGGCGTTGTCACTTTCGAGCCGGCGGCTCACGTCGATTCATCAACTTGGAAGGATGCTCGCATGCGGAATCTGTCTCGTCGTTCTTATTTGCTGCTGACTATGAGCCTCGCACTGGGTGCCATGAGTCTGGCCACTCCCGCGGCCGCGGAGGAACCGAAATTGAAAGCTGGCGACAAGATCGTATTTCTGGGCGATTCCATCACCGAAGCTGGGGCCGCCCCCGGGGGTTATGTCACTCTCGTCAGGGAAGCCATCGCCGCCAAGTTAAAGGATCAGAATATCCACGTGATCGGCGCGGGAATCAGTGGCAACAAAGTCCCCGATCTCGAAAAACGCCTCGATCGTGATGTGCTGGCTCACAAGCCCAACGTCGTGGTGATTTATATCGGAATCAACGACGTCTGGCACTCGCAGACGGGCAATGGCACCTCGAAAGAAGAATTCGACGCCGGCCTGCGGCGAATCATCAAACGTATCACCGAAGCCGGTGGACGTGTCATCCTCAGTACCGCCAGTGTCATCGGCGAAAAAGCCGCGGGCACCAACCCGCTCGACAAAATGCTGGGCGAGTATTGTGACATCAGCAAGCATGTCGCCAAAGAAACCAAGACACAGTTGATCGAACTCCGGAAGCAAATGGTGGACTACCTGAAGGTCCACAACAAGGACGATGCCGACAAGAATCAGCTGACCACCGATGGCGTGCACCTGAATGCCGCCGGCAACCAATTCGTCTCGGAACGCATGCTCGAAGCCCTGGGAGTCAACGCCGCTGCGACTACTGACGCCACCAAGGGCAAGGTGCTGCGTCACTTTGTGATCTTCAAGTTTAAGGACGAAGTCAAACCGGCCCAGGTCCAAGAAGTCGTCGACGCCTTCGCCGCGTTGCCGAGCAAAATCGACACCATCATCGACTTCGAAAAGGGCACGGACGTCGGTATTGAAATGAAAGCCGACGGATTCACCCACGGCTTCCTGGTCACCTTCGCCGACGAAAAGGGCCGCGAGATCTATCTGCCGCACCCCGCACACCAGGAATTCGTGAAACTGGTCGGCCCCCGCGTCGACAAAGTCCTGGTTTTCGATTACTGGACAAAATAGCTTTCGCCACAAAACTGAACGTCTCATTCTCGATTCAGCCACAGTCGTTGTTCGCTCCGCGGACAACGACTTTCTTCTAAAAAAGCCTCAACCATGCTCAACATCCTGCGAAAACCGACTCTCGGATACATGCTGGCTCTGCTGCTGGTGACCAGCCTGCCCGTCTTCGCCGACGAGCCCCCCAAATTCAAACTCGGTCCAGACTCGGAACGACACGAAGGGGTACCGCAAGGGAAGGTGACCGAACACTCCTGGACCAGCAAGGTGTTCGAAGGCACGGTTCGCAAGTACTGGATTTACGTGCCCGCGCAATATGACGCAGCACAGCCGACAAACGTCATGGTCTTTCAAGATGGCCACGCCTACGTCGGTGAAAAAGGCCAGTTTCGCACGACGATTGTGTTTGACAACCTGATTCATAAGAAGGAAATGCCGGTCACGATTGGGATCTTTCTGAACCCCGGCCATAAGGGCGAACCTTATCCGGAAATCGCCTGGAGTGCCAATAATCGCAGCTTCGAATACGACACGGTCAGTGACCAGTACGCTAAGTTTTTATTAGAAGAAATTCTGCCCGAAGTCGGCAAAACTTATAAACTGACCGACAACCCAGAGAACCGCGCGATCTGCGGAATTTCATCCGGCGGTATCTGTGCCTTCACGGTGGCATGGGAACGTCCCGACGCCTTTCGCAAAGTCCTCAGCCACGTCGGCAGCTTCACGGACATTCGCGGCGGATACGTCTACCCCGCACTCATCCGCAAGACTGATAATAAGCCGCTGCGGGTTTGTCTGCAGGGTGGTTCGAATGACATCGACAATCAGTTTGGCAACTGGTGGCTCGCGAACCTGCAAATGGAAAAGTCGCTGCAGTTCAAGAAGTACGATGTCAAATTCGTCGGCGGCGAAGGGGGCCACAACGGCGAACATGGCGGGGCCGTGTTACCCGAAACCTTGCGTTGGCTCTGGCGCACGGAAAAAACAGCCGAATAGCAGGCGAGCCTCCGACGTAAGTCGGATGGTTGTTAGACGATTGACATGCCGTTCAATCCCCGCCTGACTCCGTCGGGCAGAAGCCCCCGACCAAAGGACATCCTGATGCGCATCTCTCAACGTCTGCGGGTTCTGTTTGGCATTGTCGGTTTCTGTTTAGCCAGTGCCGTCGCCACAAGTACGGCCACGGCTGCCGAGGGAAAACCGAACGTCGTACTAATCCTGGCCGATGATCTCGGCTGGGCCGATTTAGGTTGTTACGGCAGCAAGTTTCATCAGACGCCGCACCTCGATCGCATGGCGGCCGAAGGGGTGCGATTCACACAAGCGTATGCGGCTTGTCCGGTCTGTTCACCGACGCGGGCAGCGCTGCTAACGGGAAAATATCCGCAGCGTTTTCAGCTGACCGACTGGTTACCCGGCCGCGGTGATCAACCGGGCCAACGACTCAAGCGTCCCGTCATCCGCCAAGAGCTGCCGCTCGAAGCCGTGACGCTCGCTGAGATCCTGAAGGACGTGGGATATGTGACGGGACATATCGGAAAATGGCACTTGGGCGGTGACGGGTTTGGGCCGCTGCAGCAGGGATTTCTGAGCAATATCGGTGGCGATCAGACAGGCAGTCCACGGGACTATTTTGCTCCCTACAAGCGTAACGGGGGCACAATCCCCGGCCTGGAGAACGCCCCTGAAGGCGAATACCTCACCGACCGTTATGCTGCCGAAGCGGAAAAATTCTTAGAGCAACATCACGACAAACCATTCTTCTTATACCTGCCTCATAACGCCGTCCACACACCGCTCAAAGCGCCGGCCGATTCTGTAGCAAAGTTCGCTCCCGCGGCCGAGAAATCCGGGGTCGGCACACAACGCAATCCGGTCTACGCGGCCATGTTGGCGAGCCTCGATGAGGCAGTCGGTCGCGTCATCAAAAAACTGGACGATCTCAAGCTAACCGACAATACACTTGTCATCTTCACGTCTGATAACGGTGGACTGGCGACGCTAGAAGGCATGTCCACACCGGCAACGATTAACTCGCCCCTGCGTGAAGGCAAGGGATATCTCTATGAAGGCGGCATCCGCGTACCGTTGCTGGTGAAGTGGCCTGGAAAAATCAAACCGGCGGTGAATGCGACCGCCGTCTCCAGCATCGACCTGTTGCCGACGATCACCGAACTGTGCCTCGGCAAACCTCAGGATGGCGTCGACGGCGTCAGCCTGACACCCATCCTGCAACAAACGGGGGAACTCGCGGCGCGTGATCTGTTCTGGCATTACCCGCACTATGCCAATCAGGGCAGCCGCCCGAGCGCGGCCATTCGCTCGGGCAATTTCAAATTGATCGAGTACTACGAAACGGGCCGCCGCGAATTGTTCAACGTCGCCCAGGATCTCGGGGAATCGCGAAACCTGTCGGCCGAACAGCCCGCCGTGGTGGAGGAGCTCGCCCAAAAGCTGGACGCTTGGCGGAAGCAAGTTGCGGCGCAGATGATGACGGCCAATGCCGATTATGTTCCCAACCCGCAAGCGACAGACGGCGCGATCACGTTGCCGGCGTCGAAGGCGGATGTCTTCGGGATCATGCTGCGATTTGAACCTCTGCCGCACAAGAATACGCTCGGCTATTGGGTCCGGCCCGAAGATTGGGCGAGTTGGGAATTCACCGTCACGAAGCCAGGGAAGTTTGAAATCGAAGCCCTCCAAGGCTGCGGTACCGGCAGTGGGAATAGCGAAGTCGAGTTCGCCGTCGGTGATCAAAAGGTGGTCATGACGGTGCAGGACACTGGCCATTTTCAAAACTTTGTGCAACGCAACATTGGCACAATCGAATTGCCAGCCCCCGGCCGTTACACGCTGACGGTTAAGCCGCTAAAGAAGCCCGGCGTGGCCGTGATGGATCTGCGGCAAGTGAAGTTGTCGCCGAAATAATCGACTCACTCTGGTTCCAGAATGGGAATGATCTCACTTGAACGGAATGGTCTGCTGGCGACTTCCGCAGCCTGCTGACCGTTGGGAGGGTGAGGCCACTGCTTTAAACATCTTTAGTAGGTTTTTCTACCAATGAAATAAGGACTTACGTCGACGACGATCCCACGCCAAAAAATCAACGGCCTGTCAAGTAACGATTTGACGGTTGAACTAATACTCAAAACACCCTGTTTTTCAGGGGATTTGCTCGCCCCAAAGATGTTTAAAGCAGTGGGGTGAGGCTCCCGCCGAACCGTGAAGTCTTGCGAATTCCAGTAGACTGAGCGGTTCGGCAGGAGCCTCACCCTCCCAGAAATCGCAATCCATCATCCGCAAACATGACGGCATTCGAGTGACCACATTCTGATCGGCCGAATCAATATTTGGACAGTTCTTTCAAACTGTCGCAGACGGCAAAACTTGCATTCCTGTTACTTAGGGGCCGTCACGCCCCCACACAGATGACATATCCGTCAGACTACCGCTGTTTTGCTCGTATTGAGTGAAATCAAGCTCGGATGGCACGCTACCTGCAATACAATTCCGGTGTGAGTGATGAGCAAACACAATTGATCTGAAGTCCGATTAAGTCGCCACAGCGGGACTGGGCGGCCGAGATGCGGGAAAGCACCCGTGAAGATTTTTTGACCTGGCAACTCACAACGAACACTAATTTGTCCCGTGTATTGAGCACCAGAAAATCTAAAAAAATTCTTCTCGCCTTTTTAGATCGACTCATCCCACGTTGAAAGGGTTTGATCATGTGGAAACGTATTGGATTGATGCTTGTTGCCTGCGGAGTCATGTTCAGCGTCGCGGGAGCCGCCGATGCCGGGACCGTGGTTGTCAGACACACGAATCGCACCACCGTGCATCGCACTGTTGTCCGACCGCATAAAAAAGTCGTGCGACATCACACGTACCGAACGATTCAACACCGCAACAACAACTGGCACCGCATGTGGTAAGTGAAGCCATAGTCGTTGTTCGCTCCGCGAACTGAACGCGTTCGCAGTAGCGGGGCGGATCAGGACAATGGGTGGATAACACCCGCAACGGATGAATTTGTCGCTCCGGTTTCCCTGGGGCAAACGGCGTCAGATTGGTCTATTGGAGAGACACCGCAGGGCCATATCATTCGTATGACTGTGCCTGAGTAAACAAACAATCGAGCGTCGAACTTATTTCCGCTCGCTACTGCGATCGCGTTATGTTCGCGGAGCGAACAACGACAAAGCCCGGCAATTCTTGCGAATTGCCGGGCTTATTTATTAGAACTTGCTCACCAAGGGTGATTAATAGTCGCGTTTGCGATTCACGCCTTGAACGCGGCCGGGCAAGCCCATGATTCTCAAGAACCCTTCGGCGTCAGTCTGGTCGTAGCTGCTGGCGCCACCTTCCATGCTGGCGATGGCATCGTCGTACAAGCTGTTCGGGCTGACGCGGCTGGTCACGCGGACGTTGCCCTTATAGAGCCCCACAGTGACTTCACCGGTGACGGGCTTTTCGGTCTCGCGCAGGAAGGCCATTAGGGCATCCATCTTCGCACAGTACCAGAAGCCGTAGTAAACCATCTCGGCCACTTCGGGAGAAATGCGATCTCGCAAGTGCGTCAGATCGCGGTCCAGCGTCAGTTGCTCCAAGCCTTGATGAGCGGCATACAGAATGGTCATGCCGGGAGCTTCGTACACGCCGCGGCTCTTCATGCCGACAAAGCGATTTTCGACGATATCAATCCGACCGACACCGTTCCGGCCGCCAATCTTATTAAGCGCGTCGACGATGCCGAAGGCCGACAGCTTTTTGCCATCGACTGAAACCGGCACGCCCGATTCAAACCCAATCTTGACGAACTCTTCTTTGTCCGGAGCCGCCTGCGGTGAGACCGTCATGCCAAAGTCGATGATCGGAATGCCGTCGACGGCCGGGTCTTCCAACTTGCCAGCTTCGTAGCTGATATGCAGGCAGTTCTCGTCGCTGGAATAGGGCTTGCTGACGCTGGCCTTCACCGGAATATTCTTCGCGGCACAGTAGGCGATCATCTCTTGCCGGCCGGGGAACAGCTTGCGATAGCGTTCCAGACGCCAGGGAGCGATGATCTTCACATTCGGATCGAGGGCTTCAGCCGCCAGCTGGAACCGGCATTGATCGTTGCCCTTACCGGTGGCGCCGTGAGCAAACCCGGTGGCGCCGATTTCCCGTGCACGCTGGACGCACTTCTTGGCGATCAACGGACGCGCGATCGAGGTTCCCAGCAAGTAGATGTTTTCATACTTGGCCTGCCATTGCAGGACGGGGAACGCGAAATCGCGGCACAATTCTTCGGTGCAGTCGACGGCGATCGACGAGGCCGCTCCGACATCGAGAGCCTTCTGGAGAATCGCCGGACGGTCTTCGCATGGCTGCCCGAGGTCCACGTACAAACAGTGGACTTCGTAGTTTTCGTCCTGCAACCAGCCAATGATGACGGAGGTATCCAGACCGCCGCTATACGCCAGAACCACTTTTTCTTTTGCTGCCACGATAATTGCCTGTGCTCGCTTTTAAATCGGATGCCATCAAATATGGACGGAAATCTCGCCTCTCGGAGTTCTCTGTGTCTCGGTAGGTTCCTTCCCAAATGGAAAAAATCGCCACGGAGACACGAAGACCGCAGAGAGGCTGTTCAATCACGGTGCCATGATACCGCGCCGGACAGGTGTCGTCACGGGGTCAGAAATCGAACTGATCAATGTTCTCCTTGGTGAACTTGAACGGTTCGCCCAGCAGAATGTTGTCGCCAGCAATCTTAATCTGCCCCAACCGTCCGGCGGTCAGTGATTGATCTCCCGGTTTCAGTGTCCCTTGCTTCAACATTGCGGCCGCGTAGACCGTCAAATATCCCAAATCGGTCGTCTTCCAGAGGATGATGTACTTGGTGATCCCTTCGTGGACGTACCGTTTGTTGCCATTGGGCAGACTGAGCCCCACGACCTTCACATCCTGCCGCCCCAGTTGCTTCACCGCTTCGGCCGCACCGGGCGCTGCGGGCGAGCAAATCGCCAGAATCAGCTTCACCTTGGGATGAGCATTCAGGATCGTGTTGGTCTCTTCAAACGCCTTCTTCTGCAGATCGTCACAGGGACGCAGCACGGCCATTTTGATATTGGGATATTTTTCCTGGCGACGGGCTTCGATATGTTTTTGCCATTCGATCATATTGGCCGCCGTCAGTGACGCGGTGATGATGGCAAATTCGCCTTCGTTCCCCATGACCTCGGCCGCGCAGTCCATCAGCGTATTGCCGATCCCCTCGGGAGTCGCCTGGTTCACCAGAAAGTCGCGAGCGTCGCTGGCGGCATCCGAATCCCAGGTGACGACCTTAATCCCCTTCTGCCGCGCCTTCCGCAACACGGTGGAAATCCCATCACGGTTCTCCACAGCAACAGCGAGCACATCCACACCGCGCGTGATCCAGGTATCAATCACTTCGTTCTGCTTGGCAGGATCGGGATCAGTCGGACCGTCCCACAGCAGATTGACATTCAGCTCCCGAGCGGCTTCCTCGGCCCCCTTCCGACAGGCGATGAAGTAAGCATTCCCCTTGCTCTTGGGCATCATGGCAATGGTCAACCGAGGCGTCGTTGATGTCGCTGGTACAGCACCGGCCAACGTCGCGGCCCCCGGTAGGGCCTCCAGTGAGGTGCCCGATTTCGGATCGTTGCCGTGGACCGTTGCTGCCGGAGCAGCGAGCCGTCGCTCAAAGCTGTTGATCAGAAAAAAATTGCTGCCCGCGATGATCAGCGCGGCTCCCAGCATGCACACACAGATGATCGCCACTTGCGAGTTCTTCACGTGAAACAACTCCTCTGACGTTGTTTGAAGTCGCCCTCGCCCGGCCGTGACCGTTCGGGGACGAGACAATAAAGCATCCAGACTAATCGTCACCAACAGCAGCGTCCCAATCAGGATGCCTGCGAGTTCCGCCGGCAGATCCGACAGACGCAATCCATTCTGCAGGACAGCGATGGCAAACAACCCCAGCAACGTGCCGTGGATGTGTCCCCGACCGCCAAAAATGGAAGTTCCGCCCAGCACCACTGCCGTGATGGCCATCAGTTCGTAGCCCGTTCCCGCGTCCGCCTTGGCCTGTCCCAGATGGGCCACATAAATAATGGCAGCGAGACTCGAAACAACTCCCGACAGGACGTAAACCAGCCCAATCCGCCGTGACACGGGAATCCCGGCGTGCCGGGCTCCTTCGGCAGAAAAGCCAATCGCATACAGTCCCCGGCCGATACTGGAACGTTCCAGCAACAACCAGAAATAGATGGCAACGGCCACAAAAATCGGCAGCTGGGCCGGCACGCCCCCCAGTAGATAGCCCTGCCCCAGAAACAAAAAGGGAGCGGGGAAATTGGTAAAATTGTCGACGGCTCCGGTGATCCCTTCGGCCAAGCCGCGGAACAAGGAAAACGAGCCCAGCGTCACGATCAGCGGAGGGATTTTTAGTCGAGTAATCAGCACGGCGTTCAGACTGCCTGCCAGTGCGCCGACACTTAAAGTCACGACGGCGGCCAATCCAATCGGTAGCCCGACATCACGCCATAGCTTGCCGAACAGGATCGCCGACAAGCCCATTAACGAGCCCACCGACAAATCGATTCCGCCACTGACGATGACCGGAGTCAGGGCGAGAGCCAGCAGGCCGATTTCGACACTCAATCGCACGATCTCAAACGCATTGAGGACCGTCGCAAAGTTGCGTCCCATGCCGCTGAACAACACGATTTCGCAAAGCAGCAAAATAGCCAGAATCCGCTCGGGGGAAACCCAACGGGCCATGCGTCGCGAATCGTTCGCTGCGGAGGCATCAGCAGCCATCTCGACCGTGGTCATCGCGGCAGCCTCCGTTGTCCGGAGAAGGCGTCCGAAGCCACCGCAGTGAGGATGATGGCTCCTTGCAGAGCTTTTTCCCAGTGGGCGGCGGCGCCTAAAAAGACTAGAGCGGGCCCGATCGTCGCCAAGAGGAGCACTCCTACGAGCGTCCCCCAGACGGTACCGCGGCCACCATTGACGGCGGTGCCCCCCACCACGACCGCAGCGATCACCTGCAGTTCTAATCCCAGTCCTGCGTTCGGGTCGACTTGCGGGAACCGGACGGCGTTCAATAGGGCTGCCAGTCCCGTTAACAATCCCATCAGAACAAACACCACAAACGTCACTCGCTGCGGACGCATCCCCGCCAGCCGGGCCGCTTCCAGATCAGAACCGGTGGCATAGACCATCCGCCCCGCCGCGACCTGTGAGAGTCCCCAGCCAAACAACAGCAGCAAGGCAACCGACAGCCCCACGATCAGAATTTGACCGACGAGTTGAGAACAACCAAACCACTGGAACCCGTCCGAGACTTGGTTGACGAATTGCCCTTCTCGCGACCAGCGCAGGGTCTCGCGAAACGTCACCATCGTGGCCAAGGTCACCACGATCGATGGCAACCGCAGCCCCGCAATCAAACCACCGTTGATGGCCCCCAGCGCCGCCCCGCTCAGACAGGCACACGCACACACCACGGGCATCGACCAGCCCGCTTGAGATGCCAACCCCGCCACAATCCCGCAAATCGAAAACTGCGAACCGATCGAAATGTCAATCTGCCGCAACAGCACGACCAAAGTCATCATAGCCGTGGTTTTTACTGTCGTTGTCATGTTA
>JAZKFE010000475.1:17547-34029 GCA_040386595.1 Planctomycetota bacterium
TGCCCGATGGCAATGCGCTGTTCACCATGATCGACCAGAGCTTATCACCCCGGTAAAAGCTGGGCGCAGCGACACCCAGCAAGCCCAACAGGAGCAAGTAGGCCAGCGCGATCGACAGTTCGCGTTGGTAGCGATGCATGAAGGTTCTCGGCGCAGAAAACACAGCCAGCCGGCCTTCCACAGAAAGACGGTGCCGCTTGACTTCGAATCGAAAATGGCCCAAGGTAATGCCTGCACTGAACAAGGCAAGCTGCCATTGTGGCAATCCCCGCGTGCCGGCACAACCACATCGGGGATGTCACGCCGAGGAAACCGAGCACGAAATGGCAATAAGGGATGTGAAACCACGAATAACACAAATCATACGAATAAATCAGAGGCAGATCCGTTCGGAGATTCAGGCTGCAACTGATGCCAATTCACATTCTCTAAGGGTTGTAGAAAACAGGAAGAGGCCTGAAATAATCTAACGAATAAAAAACGGCATTTCGCTGTTCTTTATTCGTGTGATTTGTGTCATTCGTGGTAAAAATCTCCTGATTCAATTTAATCGTTCGTTGAACGCCGAAGATCTTAAATTAGAGCCACTAAGTCGGATGTCGGGCGGCATTCGAAATTCCTATTGAGAAGAAATATGCGAAATCTGAGTTTTCTCTGCGTCACCGGGGCCTTGATGTTTCCGGGAGCCATCCTGGATGCAACGCCCTGTCAGGCAGAAATTAAGCTGCAGGCTCAGGCCCAATTGCCGGGTGATGCTGCCGACAAATCGGGTCTCAATGGTAAGCTGGCGGGGGGGATTCCGCATAACCAGTTGGGAGGCTTTTCGGCGATTGCTTACAGCGGCCGCGACGATATCTACTGGCTGCTGTCGGATCGCGGTCCGGCCGACGGGGCGACGAAGTTTTCGTGCCGCGTGCACAAGTTCAAGATCTCGCCCCCTACAGCGGGGAATCCGCTGCACCCCGAGTTGCTCGAAACCGTCCTTTTAACCGATCCTGCAGGCCAGCAACTGGTCGGCTCCGCCACGGAATTCGATCCAGAACATCCCTTGAAAGCCCTACGTTTTGATCCCGAGGGGCTGCGTCTCGGCCGCGACGGGTCGCTCTTCCTGTCTGAGGAATACGCTCCGCACATCGCTCAGTTCAGTCCGCAAGGCAAACGACTGCAGCAATTCCCGTTACCCCCGCGGTTTGGGATCAAAACACACAGTGCCAGCCCAGACACCGAAGGCCTGAACACTTCAGGACGTCAGCCCAATGCCGGCCCGGAAGCATTGGCGATTGTTCCCGACGGCAGCCGGCTGGTCACGGTGCTGCAACGAGCTCTAATCCAGGACCACGGCAAACGCGGTCACGGAGAGAACGTGCGGATTGTGGAGATCCCTCTCAAAGCTGGAACGCCGCGTGAGTTCATCTATCGGCTGGACAGCGTTAAGAATGGCGTCAATGAAATCGTGGCGATTAACGACCATGAATTCCTGGTGCTGGAACGCGATGGCGAAGCGGGCAATGAGGCCAAGTTCAAGAAGATCATGCGGATCAATCTGTACCGCAAGCCGGGCGAACTGGCGACCGATGTCAGCCACGTCGACAGCCTGCCGGATAAAAAACTGCCCGACGGCATCCATCACGTGAAGAAAGAAGTCTTTCTGGATCTGCTCGATCCCAAGTTTGGCTTGAAGGGAGAAAAGTTCCCGGAGAAGCACGAAGGGATTTGTTTCGGCCCGCGTCAGGGTCAGCACATCACCTTGATCACGGTCAGCGACAATGATTTTAAACGGGCGATGCCCAGCACGTTTCAGATGTTCTCAATTTCCGCGGAGGAGCTTCCCGATTTCGTTCCGCAGCAATTTGATCAGTGAGTGTTGCAGGAAAAACGGCAAGGTAAAAAACGTAAGCCCTGAAGGAGCGCGCCCCTTCAGGGCTTAGTTCATATTTGAGCCATAAACACCCTGGGCGTTGCCCTGGGCTGGCCTAGCACGTCCCCTTGGGGCTTAATGCGTGCGACCTCAATCCATCGTCAACACAATCATAACGCGACCGTTCAATCCACACGGGAATTTCCACGGCTCCAACCAATACCGATTTGGCATTGGCGGCGACGGGGGCAGCTTGCAGGCTGTCGGCCAGGGTTTCATCCTGGATGTAACGGCCCCAGGAAATCAGCGCCGCCAGGACATCGGTATCTGTTGCCGCATGCAGGATTTGGATCCGCTGTTCGATATCCAGATCGGCTTCCTTACGGAGTTGCTGTACCTGGCGAACGAAGTCGCGAGCGATCCCTTCCTGCAGCAGTTCGGGGGTCAACTTGGTGGAAATCGCGATCTGCACACCTTGCTCGTCGGCACACGCCCAATCGGCCGCCTGCAACGTGCTGATCATGACATCTTCCGGAGCCAGAATAAATTCGGCCCCCTCCACCGGCACCGCGACGGGCACTCCCTTACGCAACGGATCCAACAGGATCGCATCCACGGTCAAGAGTGCTTTACCGATTGCGCCCACCGACTTGCCGTACTTGGGCCCCAGGGTCCTTAAGTTCGGCCGATACACATAAGTCACTAATTCATCAAGATCCTCACAGGCAGTGATTTCTTTGATGTTCAATTCATCGCGAATGACATCAACCAAGTTCATGATGGCGACACGCTGGTGCGCGTTGCTGCACGCCAGACGCAACTCCGCTAACGGTTGACGCACCCGTTGCTTGGCCTTTTCTCGCAAGCCGTGCCCTAAATTCACGACCACTTGGGCCAACGCCATCCGCTCACTCAACCCAGCATCCAATTGACTGGGATCGACCTGTGGATATTCACATAAATGCACGCTCTCGGGGGCCGAGACATCCACTTTGCGAACCAGATTCTGATACATCTGCTCGGTCACAAAGGGGATCACCGGCGCCAGCAGTTTGCTCAACTGGACCAGCACCGTGTAGAGCGTCTGATACGCGGCCAACTTATCGCGGTCGCCGGCATCACGAGAACGCCAGAAACGACGACGATTCAGCCGCACATACCAGTTCGACAGATCATCAATAAAGCGGGAAGCTTCTTTGAGAAATCCCTGCATGTTGTAAGCGGAGATACTGTCGCGTGCAGTCGCAATCAGCCCCTGCAAGTTGGACAAGATCCAGCGGTCGATTTCCGGACGCTCCGCAACGGGAACTTGCTCAGCGAGCGGATTGAATTCATCCAACCGCGCATAGTTCACGAAGAAGGAATACGTGTTCCATAGCGTGATCAGATTCTGCCGACGAACTTCATCAGCCGGCTTGCTGGTGACGACACACAAGGCCGCACCTTCAGCGGTCTCGGTGGCCGGTTGATCGGCCCCGAAGAACTGTAAGGTGATCGGCTGATCTTTGTGCCGCGTGCCAAATCGCAGGTCCTGAGCCGGATTCTGCGCCAGGTACATCCAGCGAATCGTATCCACACCGATCTGCTCGGCGGCTTCTTCAAACCAGATGGCGGTGCCATCCGACTTGTGCATCGGCTGGCCGAGTTCGTTCATCACCAGGCGATGGCCCAGCAACGTCTTGAACGGCCGCTTATCGATCGGATCGGTTCCGTCCGGGGCATCGTAGCGCATCATCGTGGACATCGACAGCAGCGCGTAGAACCAGTTCCGGAACTGTCCCGGGAAACATTCCGTCACGAAATCGGCCGGATACCACTTCTTCCACATCTCGGGATTCGTGTTAAAGCCCATTGTGGAGAAAGCCACAATGCCGGCGTCGAGCCACGGGTTCCCCACGTCGGGGATGCGGGTCATGATCTTCCCCGACTGCGGGTGGCGGATCTTGACGTTGTCGATCCAGGGTCGATGCGGCGTGTGCCCATCGAAATCGTCCCAGCCTTCAACCGTCAGTTCTTTCAATTCTTTCAATGAACCGACGACGAAGAACTTGTTCGAGTCATTCCATTCCACACTGGGGTCCTGATCAACCCAGATCGGTAGCGCCAGTCCCCAGAAGCGTTTCTTGGAGATCATCCAGTCGCGCATGTTCGTGAGCCATTCCAGCTCACGAGCCAGCCCGTCGACACTTTCCGGCAGCCAGTTGATCTGCTTGGCGACATCCATGATTTCCTGCCGCCAGTCCATCTGGATGAACCATTCGTCAACTAAACGAAAGACGAGCTCATCACCGGTCCGCCAGCAGTGCGGATAGATGTGGGGATATTCTTCGACGTTGACCAGCAAGCCCTTCTTCTTGAGCTCTTCGAAGACAAATTCTGCCGTCGCACGGTCGGTCGCGATCTTACCGGTAAAGGCTCCGAAACCTTCCACGAACGAGGCGTCTTCGGCCAATGGAGCCAACGCCACGATTCCCAGAGTCTTCCCCAGGACATGGTCGACGTCACCGCAGCCCGGCGCGATATGGACGATACCAGTCCCTTCGCCGGCTACCACGAGAGCGGTGCCTTCGTTGTCACGCCCACCGTCGACAACGCGGTGGCACGAGATGCCGGTCGCCGACAACAGGTTCTCATCCTTCGGCAACCCGCCAGGCTGCTGCTGAGCCGGTAGATCGTCGAACGGACCGTTGTATTCCCAGCCGACGAGCTCGGAACCTTGCAGTGTGCCGAGGACTTCGTAGCCCCCCTGCTCTTTGAAGATCTGGGCGATCGTTTTCAGCTTGGGCACGCCAGTCGGCCAAGTCCATTCGGGGCGGCCGAAGCCCTCTTTGAATTCCTTGGCGAGACGTTGGAATTCCAGGTTTTCCTTGGCGAAATAGTAGACAGCGCCATCGCGTTTGGCCTGCAGCTTGACGTATTGCAGCTGCGGATTGACGGCCGCGGCGACGTTGCTGGTCAGGGTCCAGGGAGTGGTCGTCCACACCAGCAGGAATTCGTTCTCACGCCCCCGTAGCGGGAAGCGAACAAACACCGACTTGTGCGTCGTCAGCTTGCGGCCTTCGGCGACTTCCATCTGACTATAGGCACTGCCACCGCGCCCCGACCACGGCATGACGTCGTGCCCGCGGTAGATCTTGCCACGCTGAAAACACTTCTTGAGAAACGTCCAGATCGTTTCGTTGTTCTCGGTGGAGAACGTAAAGTAGCTGCCACCCCACTCGGGATTGCCGAGCTTCGCCACGATCTTCTCGGCCACATCGGTGACACTCTGTCCCGCAGGCGTCTTGATCGTCACCGGCGTATCGGTCCCCACGCCTTCCGATAACGTCCGCAGCGATTGCGGATCGTCCCAGTCCATCCAGTAGCCCAAGCGTACCGATTGCTCAGTCTGCCGAGCGGCGAACTTGAGGACGCGTTTTTTGCAGGAATACACGAAGTGGTCGATACCCAATTCGTTGATGGCGTTCTTGGTCCCGAGGCTCAGTTCTTTTTCGACTTCGACTTCGACCCACAAACCTTGGCAGTCGAAACCGTTCTGATAGCGCAGCTCACGGCCATTCATCGCCCAGAAGCGTTGGTAGGCATCTTTGTACGTGCGGCCCCAGGCGTGATGCACGCCCATGGGATTATTGGCCGTAATGGGGCCGTCGAGAAAGCTCCACGGTTGGCGTCCACGATTTTGCTCACGCAGTTTGTCGAAGATCTGCTGATCTCGCCAAAATGCCAGCACGGTATGCTCACCCGCTACGAAACTCGTATCCGTCGAGACCTTATCGAACATCTGCGGTTGGTCCTGTGTTATCAACGACCGGCGCCAGGCAGCGGTCTGACTCCCCTCAGGGGAGGGGATGTTTTCTTAAAACAATGAGAGCAATTATACGTCGACGGGCCGCCGATGGTGCTGCTATTGATGAACTGAGCTGGGCCGAAACGGGTGATTTATCTCCCCTTGCCTCGGTATTTCCAGGGCGAGGGGAGCCAGGATTCGTCTATTGCCCATTAGACAGATGCACTTGAACCACCATCAAATGACTGCACCTGCCCCAGAAGCGACCTTACCCTAATCGCTCAAGCACCTTCGGGATCAGACGAGACAGACGCTCGCCCCCCTTGGCGGCCACGGCCAAAATTTTGGGCAGTTCGACCGGTTCCAACGCGTCAGGCAAGCACAAGTCGGTCACAATCGAGAATCCCAGCACGCGAAGTCCGGCATGTGCCGCGACCAACACTTCCGGCACGGTCGACATGCCCACCATGTCGGCACCGATCGCCTTGAGGAAGCGGTATTCAGCACGCGTTTCCAGGTTCGGCCCCGTCACAGCGACGAAGACAGAACGATGGTGCGGGATGCCCAGTTCGAGAGCCGTGGACTCGGCCAACGCCAGCAGTTGCGGATCGTAAGGACGACACATATCCGGGAAACGAGGCCCCAGAGTGTCGTCATTCACGCCACGCAACGGATTCTCGCTCATCAGATTGATGTGATCTTCGATGATCGAGACATCCGCCAGCTGGTATTGATGATTCATCCCGCCGGCAGCGTTGGTGACGATGAGAATCTCGGCACCGAGAGCTTTCATCACCCGCACGGGGAACGTCACCTGCTGCATGGAGTAGCCCTCGTAGTAGTGAAAGCGTCCTTCCATTGCCACGATTGGCTGTCCCGCCAATGTGCCGCAAACCAGTTGCCCCGCATGGGATTCAACGGTGGAATGGGGCATATGTGGGATGTCGCCGTAGGGAATCACGGCCGCCTGTTGGATTTGAGCTGCCAGACCGCCCAGTCCCGTGCCCAGGATCAACCCGACGCGGGGCGTGACTGCCCACTTGGAGCGAATAAAATTTGCCGCCTCTTGAATTTTTGCCGCTAACCCCTGCACGCCATTCCCCTTCCGGCCTGGATGTCGATTCGGCCGCAGAAGAGATCTACGGCAATCGCACGATTCTATCGCGCCCCTGAATGGGTTGCGACAGTATCGCCCCGCCTGACGTCAGTGTTTCGACACCCGGTGCGAATTACTGACGCTGAACTCACCGCAGAGTGGTGAGGTAGAAACACCCAATCAGGCATCAAATTCCACCGGCTTCTCGTGTTTCTGCAGTGCCTCACCTGCTCCGAATCTTTCACTGGACTTGCGAAGCGGCCGGAAGGTTCGCATGCAACAGAAAAAGGTGACAAATCGCCACAGGCCCAACGGAGGTATCGAGAGATCTCACCGAATGCCCCATTCCCGAAATCTGGCGGACGGATAGAATATGTGGGCGTTGAATCGAACTCCGTGAAGAAACGGCAGGCCAATTCAGTGCGTCGCCACTAGACAGCGGTTGGATGATGTGGAAAAGTACAACCGCGTCGGAAACCGTTTGTGATAGAGGTTGCGTGATGAACGTGATCGCGGTTCGAGGACACTCCTTAAAATGTTAACGCGTGGGCGACAGACCCAGGCGCCAGCGGCACGAGGGGAAACGATATGGCGGTGAGTTCTGTACGTCCGGATGTCGCCGACCTAATGCTCGAAGTCTTCGAGCGTTCCGTCCACCCGGAACTGTTGACGATCCACGCTCAAAGCGAATGGCAGCACTCGGCCTGTATGGTCAAGGTGCAGCTGTGCGACGCCGGCCACGTCTTAACGGTGGCCCACCAAGATGTGGTGATTGCCGAAGTTGCCACCGTCCGCACCACTTTGCTGCCCAAGCACTACCGCATTTTCTCGCACAAACTGAAGGGGCACCGCCAGGATTCGCTCCGCTGCCGGGGGGATATCACCTACCACATCAGCTTCGATTTGGAAGAGCTGGAACCCGAAGTGTTTGCCAATTACCACGAGGAATTGTTGCACGACAGTTTGGTGTCCCCGGTGTCCTACCATTTTCCGACCAAATCCCGACTGAACCCGACTCCGCTGAGTTTCGTGCAGCTAGAGGCGACGGCCGACAGCTTGCAAGTCCACACGTTCCATACGTTTCCGGACAATTTTGCCGTGGTCAAAGTGCAGTCGCGGTTCGAGTTTCAAACCGTTCGCAAGGTGATTTAGCGCAGAACGCTGAAGAAGAGTTTTCGAAACCACGAATCACACCAATGACACGAATGAAGAACATTCAGACGTGGTTTTTGGATATTGGCGGAGCAGTCGAAGTGTCTTCCAGGTTTAGAACGCCAAACAGTGCCTTCGTGTGGTGTAATGCACCGCCCCGTGAAGCTAAGCTGCCCAGGATTTTCAGGCATCTGGGAGGGTGAGGAGCCTCACCCTCCCAATGATTTCGAATCACGAGATCCTCTGAACGTATGCCATTCAGCAGGCTGGCTCTCCGTCAAAGAACTCCCAGTCGTCAATTGCCCGGCCGATTGCTAACATACGCTGCGATCTGCTTTTCTGTTCTCAGCCGGGCGCTCGGGCATGTCCTCTGAATTCAATGATGAACCACCACCGCTGAGCGGTCATGATCCGTATGCGGCACTCCGCATCCCCAGTTATCGCCGCTATTTGACCGGCCACTTCCTGGCTCTGTTGGGTATGCAGATGCAGGCGACTGCGGTGGGCTGGGAGGTTTACCTCCGAACTCAATCCACGGCGCAACTTGGCCTGGTGGCCTTTCTACAGTTCATTCCGGTGCTGATTCTGGGTATTCCGGCAGGCCAGCTGGCCGACCGGTTTCCGCGGAAACTGATCCTGAGCATCGGCTTGATGTGCCTGGCCCTCGGTTCGTTGGGACTGACGTGGATCTCGTGGACTCAAGCTCCCATCGAGTGGATGTACTTATTTCTGTTGATGAATGGTGCGGCCAAAGCCATTACACAACCGGCCAAGGGGGCCATGCTGCCCCTGCTGGTTCCCAAAGACCGCTTCACCAGCGCCGTCACCTGGAACAGTAGCACCTTCGAGTTGGCCACGGTTTTAGGGCCGGGCATGGCCGGACTGCTGCTCGCCCAATGGAAACTTCCGGCCCTGATTTATCTACTGGAAGCGTCGAGTTCTGTCGTATTTCTGATGCTGTTGCTGGCCGTCAAAATGCGGCCGCAAGCCATTGCCCGACGCGCTGCCAGCTGGGGTGATCTCCTGGACGGCGTGCGGTTTGTCTGGAATCAAAAAATCATCCTGGGCACGATCAGCCTGGACTTGTTTGCCGTGCTGCTGGGAGGGGCGATTTCCCTCTTGCCGGTCTATGCCACCAGCATTCTGGATGTCGGACCCGAGGGTCAAGGGCTGATGCGGGCCATGCCGGCTCTGGGAGCAGTCTGTACGGCGATTGCGGTCGCTCACCTGCCCCCCTTCAGCCGTGCCGGACGGACCATGTTGTGGTCGGTGGCCGGTTTTGGAATTGCGACCATCATCTTCGGTTTCTCTCGCAACTTCGCCCTGTCACTGTTCATGCTGTTTCTGACAGGCGTCTTCGACAATGTCAGCGTGCAAGTCCGGCAAACGCTGGTGCAGTTGCTGACACCGGATGAAATGCGAGGCCGAGTAGCCGCCGTGAACGGCATCTTTATCGGAGCTTCCAACGAACTGGGTGGAGCGGAATCGGGGCTGGTGGCGTCACTGTTCCAACGCGAAAACGATATCGGCTTTGGCCCTACGGTCTCCGTGGTCAGCGGCGGCTTCGGCACCTTGATGGTGGTGGCGATCATCGCCAAGTGGTTCCCGGGCGTCCGCAATTACGGGCGACTGGACAGTGGCCACCAGCCACCAGAACAAAAGCCGGAAACCCAGGTTTCTTGACGCCACACCCGATAACAGCGGGTATCAAGTGATGTGGAAGGGGGCCTTGTGTTGCAGAATTTCCCACACGCTGGCCCATCACTGTATGATGTCGCAAACGGTGATCGTATCTCTCCCTGATGGTTTCGTCGCATGATTCAATTGCTGGATGTCGCTAAGACTCACCGCCGAGGACAGTCCGAAGTTCACGCCCTGCGTGGCGTGACGTGTGAGATTCCCGAGCACCAATTCACGTTTATCATCGGGCCCTCGGGAAGTGGTAAAAGCAGCCTGCTGTACCTGATCGGAGCATTGGACGAACCGACCGGCGGCGACATCATTGTGCAGGGTCAGCGTTTGTCGCAGTTCACTCGGCCGCAGCGGGATCTGTACCGGCGACACAAGGTCGGATTCGTCTTTCAGAACTTCAATTTGCTGAACAATCTGACGGCCGTCGAGAACGTTCTCATCCCCTATTTGCCCACCGGGGAAGCTCGCAAGAAGCGATCCGAAGCCGAATCTTTGCTGCGTCGTGTCGGCCTAGGAGATCGTCTAGATCACCGCCCCAGCCAACTGTCCGGCGGGGAACAACAGCGAATCGCCCTGGTGCGAGCCCTGCTCAAACGGCCGTTGCTGGTGCTGGCTGATGAACCGACGGGGGAGCTCGATAGCGCCAGTGGCGCGGAAATTTTCCGTTATCTACGAGAGCTGAAAGACGAGCACCAGTCGACCGTCATCATCGTGACTCACGACCGCAGCTACATTCAGCCGGGTGATAATGTGCTGCGGATTCGAGACGGCAAACTGGCGGAGCAAACGCCAGCGTAATCGGTGCGGCTTTACAGAATGCTTTCGAAAAAAGGGCAAACAATCGCTGCCTGACCTTCACCTAGCAGGCTTCACAAATGTCTGTTCCCCGAAGGGGATACACAACATAGCCCAGGGTCGCCGAGTACTCGCGGCGCACCCTGGGTACGCGATTAATATTACGAGAAAGAACCCTGAATGGGTTCCACTCATTGCTTGCAATTAGGCAGGTTCAACCCTTACAGGGAAGCTTTCTGCAAATCCGAATTCAGAAGCCAATCGTATTCTTCACGACCAGCAATCCAAATCGAATGCCCGACCCGAGCGTGTTAGAACGCTAGCCACTCTAAGGGATTGGGTGGCAAGCGGAACGACTTTCCTCGCGTAAACAGTTCTCGCAAGCGGGTGGTGACCAAGGCCAATTCCCGGTGTCCGAATAAGCGGCACGCCAGCAAAGTCCCGAGCGTGAGCACCAAGCCCGTCACGGCCAACGGCTCGTAGTGGGTGGCGGCGGCGGCCAGGACGGATCCCGAAAGAACCAAGCCACAGGCCACCACGATCAACAGCGACTGCACGCGGGAAAAACCCTTGTCCTGCAGCGAGTGATGAATGTGCTCGCGATCGGCTTCGCCAATACCGCGGCCCTTCAATTTGCGTCGCACGATAGCCATGCACGTATCAAACAACGGCACCGCCAAGGCCACGCACGGCAGAACGATAGCGAACTCGCCGTCGGGTGACAGTGAGGTCTCCAACGCCAGAGATCCGGCCAGAAAGCCAATCGTCAGACTGCCCGCATCACCCAGGAAAATCCGGGCCGGGGGCCTGTTGTACCACAAGAATCCCAACAAATTTCCGACGACCAACAAGGCCAGCAAGGCCGTGTGAATATCGCCGCGAAACACTGCCAAACCAGCGAAAGCCAAACAGCTGACGATGCCCAAGCTTGTCGCCTGACCATCCATGCCGTCCGCCAGATTGAACGCATTGACGCACGCCACCAGCCACAAAATGGTGAAGGGCACACTCCAGTTACCCAGCCCGACTTCCAGCCCCAGAAAGTCAATTTCCGCGGCCGAACGTCCCCAAATGGCAAACGGCAAGCAGGCGAGCACCTGCAGCAGGAACTTGGTTCGCGGCCGGAGGGGCCAGCGATCGTCAACAACGCCGATCAGGCAAAACGCACAGGCGGTCGCCAAAACCCAGGCGACAAATTGATCGCCAGCGGGATCTAACAGATTAAGACCGCACCAGAAATTGGCACCGAGTACCGTCAGCAGCAAGGCCACCATGACGGCGACACCACCCAGCAGGGGTGTCGCTCCCTGATGCAATTTACGGTGACCATCAGGTCGATCGACAAAGCCCAGTCGCGGAGCAATCCAACAGGCGCAGCCGGTCAGCAGGGTGGCCCCCCCGACGGCAATTCCGCCAAGGACCATCGTCTTACTAATCAACAAGCCGTCCATGAATTGCGACTTTCATCAAGTCTGCCTCGTCCTACCGGCAGTTGCGCTTCCGACGGATCTGTTGACATATACACTTGATCGCCGGCGCAGCACGTAAAAGGCAGTATAGAAATCCAAAGAATCAGGTCAAGCCAGGTTGTAAGGATTATTCCCCTTGCAGAGCCAATGGAGGTTTTTCCGACAGTAACCCCGCTGGCGATAGGTCTCATTGACGGCCGCGTGGGTTCTAGTCACTATTTCCAGGGAATGGTTACGTGATGGAGTAACCATACCGAGTGGGTCCGGTTCTCCCCAGAACCTCGGGGCGATCCACCACGATGCAGACGGCCCAGACGACGACACAGTAGTTCCACCGGAGAGAGACATGGACTTTGCCGCCAAATTTGAAGAAGGTTCAACCTACGCCGAGTTCCTCAGCCTGTATGGCAATGAAGAGCAGCAGCGGCGGTGGAAAGGCGTCTTCGATGAAGTCCACCTGACAGCGGCTCAAACGGAACTGCTGGCGAGCTTCAAGCGCGACATGAAAGTCGTGTGCGTCGCGGGAACATGGTGTGGCGATTGTGTGAATCAATGCCCCATCTTCGCTCATTTTGCCGCCGCCACACCGCACATTCAGCTGCGATTTTTCGACCGCGACGCTCACCCCGAACTGGCCCAGGAACTGGCCGTCTGCGGAGCCCCCCGGGTCCCGGCCCTGATTTTCCTCAGCGAAGATGGGCAATCCTGCGGTCGCTATGGGGACCGCACTCTTTCCCGCTATCGCCAGGTCGCCAGTGATTTGCAGGGCGCCGCCTGCCCCACGGGAATCGCCCCCCCGGCCGCCGAAATTCTGGCCGCCGTGGTCCAAGACTGGCTCAATGAGTTCGAACGCATTCAGCTCATTTTGAGAACCAGCGGACGTCTGCGAAAACTGCACGGCGATTGATTGGCAGTATTTTTCGAGGGGCCCGCAACAATCATGATGCGGGCCCACTAGCAGAAACGACTATTGGTTCGCTCGGAATTCTTCAATTCCCATCCAAGTCAGCACCAGCCCGAAGAAGGCAACCACGCCGCAAGCCACCCATTTCCCGGCAAAGTTGTAGATCAGGGCGATAACCCAATGAATGCGGCCGTGGCCGCCATTCGTTTCCAAGTCGGTAAAGAAGTAGTACAGCACGACTGATATTCCGAGACACAACAGGCCGAAGCCCAAAGTCTTCCACCAGGCCCCTTCAGAATCATCAGACATGTTCTTTTCGCTCCCAGGTTGGAATTCGTGACTTCAGCCACAAGGCCAAAGTCACATCGCACAAAAGGACACACTATACACTCAGTGAACGACAATCAAGTGATTGCTTGCGATTCGCCCATTGGCGAGTAATAGACCTCCATTGGCAACCGGCCTAGATTTCAATCACGCCGGCTGCCAGGTCTGCAACGCGGCGACCATTTCGGCCAGATCCTCGCGAGTGCATGCCGCAGTGACGGTGATCCGCAATCGTGAGGTTCCCTGAGGCACGGTCGGCGGACGGATTGCGGCGACCAAATAGCCAGAATTCGCGAGATGCTCGGCCGCAGCCAGCGTCCATTCCGGGCTGCCGAGAATCACGGGCACGATCGGCCCCACGCCCGCCGGGACATCAAAGCCGGCGTCTCGCAACTTGATCCGCAGCTCTTCCGCCAGCTGGATTGAACGCTGCCGACGCTCGGGTTCCTGCTTCACAATCTCCAGCGCCGCCACGGCCGCCGCACAAACGGGCCCCGGCAAGGCGGTCGAAAACATCTGCGTGCGGGCTCGATTCCACAACCAGTCGGTCAACTGCGACGAGCCGACAACAAATCCGCCCAGCGAGCCCAACGCCTTGCTCAGCGTCCCGATCCGCACTGCAATTCGCGACTCCACATCCAGCAATTCAGCCGCTCCCCGGCCCTGCTCGCCCAGCAATCCAAACGCATGGGCTTCGTCCAGAATGACCGAGGCCTCATGGGCATCGGCCAGATCGCATAACTCACGCAACGGAGCCACGTCGCCTTCCATGCTGAAGACACTGTCAGTCACAATCCACTTGCGTTGGAATCCGGTCGTGCGCGACAACTCAGCGGTTAAACGGTCCAGTTCGGTATGCCGATAGATCCGCAGCTTGGCACCGCTCAGTCGGCAGCCGTCGACCAAGCAAGCATGATTGAAGCGATCGCAGAAGACGACGTCGTCAGCCCCAATCAACGCCGCAATCGTCCCCAGATTGGCCCCGTAACCGGTAGGAAACAACACGGCAGAAGGCTCGCCATGAAACTCGGCGAGAGCCTCTTCCAACCGCTGATGCCAGGGAGTCCGTCCCGAGACGAGTGCACTCGCCGTCACCCCACTGCCGGCAAATTGGGCCGCGTCCTGCATCGCCGCAATGACTCGCGGGTCGTGGGCCAGATTGAGGTAATCGTTCCCCGCAAAGTTCTTCAACTGCCGTCCCAGATATTCGCACCGGCCATTCGCGAGCGGGTTGACGACGCGCCGCGACCGCCAGAGCCCTGCCGTCTGCAGCGGAGGAATCGCCTCGGACAACCAATCAAGAGAAGCTGACATGAAAGACTTTCGAACGACAGGAAACAGGGAACGTCGGAGGAAATACGATGGGCTAGAGCACTTTAACTTAACGCTTGCGTCTCAATCGACGCAGTCGCGGGGTAGCCCAGATTCTCGAATCTGGGCTACCCAGTCATCTCAAACACGAGCGTTAAGTCCAATTGTTCTAAACCTTGATATGCACCCACTCGCCACGGCTATAACGGTAGCTAGCCAGGGTGGCTCGGATGGAGTTATCCACCACCATTCCAGTCCAGGCACCAATCAGACCGCCGTGCATGTGGATTCCACACCAATACGCCAACGGGACTCGAATACACAGCGTGCTGCACATGGTTATCAGCATCGGAGTCCGCGTATCCCCGGCCCCTCTCAATGAGAAAATGTAGATGATAGTCATGATCAGCGGCACTTGGAAAAAAGCCAGAAACCGTAGTGCCGGCGCACCAATCTGGCGCACCTGTCGATCCTGGCTCATCACCTGATACACCAGATCGGCCCCGAAGAAATAGAACACGCTAGCCAGGATCGTCAGGACTCCACATTGCAGCACGGCCAGATGCCCGATCCGGCGAGCCTGCGCAATATTGCCGCT
Organism: Planctomycetota bacterium; assembly: GCA_040386595.1. Taxonomy (GTDB): domain Bacteria; phylum Planctomycetota; class Planctomycetia; order Planctomycetales; family Planctomycetaceae; genus JAKFVC01. The sequence goes on from JAZKFE010000475.1 coordinate 32,537, forward strand.
CCCTAGCGATTGACCAATCAACGTCGCAGAAGCGGTCCCCCACGCGACCGCGGGTAGATATGTCAAAGCCTCGATCTGCAGCCCAATGTAGTGCGCCGCAAACATCGCTTCGCCCAGGTCGCCATCGGCCAGATGTGCCACGACTGACAGAAACAGGAAATGTCCCACCCACGTGCAACCACTGTCAACAATCGCCGGAACCCCAATGCGTAAGATGCGCGACACCGACTCCCATCGGAACCACATCTCCTTGAGATGCAGCCGCAGACCACTGCGTCCGTTGATCAACATGGCCAGCATCAGCAAGCCACCAATCACGCGCGACAACACGGTGCCCCAGACGATTCCGCTGACGCCCCACGGTTCCGACAGCACCCAGCCAAACACCAAGCTCGAGGACAGAATCACATTCAGAACATTGACCACCAGCATGATCAAGAGGGACGAACGCATGTCGCCCACTCCCCGCAGGGCCGCTCCGCCGACGAGCGTCAGGCTGCTGAAGGGATGGCTCAGTGCGTCCATTTGCAGGTATTCAACGGTGATTTCATGTGCGGCTCCCGTTTGATTTTGAAAGGTGGCCAGAGCCGGCGCGCCGTTCCAGATCAACCCCAGGGCCAGCATTCCGGTAATCACCGCCAGCGGCACAGCCTGGTTGAACAAGTGATTGCCCGCGGGCCGATCACCCGCCCCCCAGGCCCGTGCGACCAACGCCGTGGCTCCCGTGCCGACCAGGGAAAACATCAACGTCGCAGCCCAACCCACGTACGCGGCAACTCCCACAGCAGCTGTCGCCTGCTTACTGATTTGCCCCGCCAGGAACGTATCAAACTGGCCCACGCCCAAGATCAGCAGTTGCTCACCCAGAACCGGCAGCGCCAGCACAAACAGTTGCCGGCCGAGCCGCGAGGAATAGGGTGGTTCAAAACGACCGTCGGACATGGGCATTCTCACGAGCGATACCAGGCGCAGGTATCAAGTTAAAACGATCTCCAGCCGTGGCCACTCGGCAAAATCGGCCACGGCTCGTCCGAATGCCGCAGGCAGGCTCTTGTCATCAGGCAGACTGGCGTATGATGATTGTCTACGTGACCAAGCGTGAGACCGCGAAACGTACTACGCCACGCACCGCCAGAGCGTTTCCCTCTTGAACCGTAGAAAGGGCCTCATGCCCACCGTATTCGTGCCACCGTTGATGCGTACGTTAACAAACGGAACAGAACGGGTCGAGGTTCCCGGAACGACCGTACGCCAGGCCCTTGCGGCGCTGGAGGCTCAATACCCCGGAGTCACCGCCCGCCTGTGCCTCGGGGACGAACTGCGTCCCGGCATCGCCGTGGGAATTGACGGGCACCTCAGTAACCAGGGGCTCAGACAAAAAGTCCAACCGACCAGCGAAATCCATTTTCTGCCAGCCATCGGCGGCGGTTAACCCGTAGCCTGACTCTCCGAGCTGACTTCTTGGCACATTTTGTTGTGGTTAGTTGGGAGTG
>JAZKFE010000476.1:0-2615 GCA_040386595.1 Planctomycetota bacterium
ATGTTCCTAAATTTACGGAAATCAAGCCACGATGCGGCTTTCGAAGTGCTCGGAGACACTCTTCAAGTTGACCGTCACTAGTCAGCACATCCAGCACAGCCTTCTCCAATCCGATGCCCAAAAGAACGTTGGCATCTCTTCGCAACACCTGTTGAACTGTGATCATGCTTCGGTCACCTCGTCTTATGGACTCGCCAGGAAAACTCCTCTCCCCGGAAGTACCGAGACGAGCATGAATCATCGTGGACATCGCTTCAAGGATCAACACCTCAGGCGACTGCCTGACCTATCCGACTTGCGTGCTCGCGGAGCCACTGCTTAACGACTGAGTACCGTCGTAAAGCAGTGCCACCCAGCCCGAACGGCACTATTTGTTATGGTATCCCCCCCGATAGGCCCGATAGAACCAAATTCCAGAGCCGAAGCATACAATGACTCCAACCGCAATCATATTACTTCGGTTGCGTTTTTCCGGATCAGATAATAGCGCAACAATCATCGGCACCAATCCGCCTGCGGCCATGAATCCACCCCAAAAAATACACTCGTTGCGGCTCATTCTTAACTCCATACAGATATGCCTATCACAACGCCCTCGTACCTCTGAGTCATTATAATATTGCGAGTCCTGCGACCAGTATCTTCGGGAGGCAAACACAGATTACGTGCACATTAGCACGCAAGAATCTTCATCGCAATAACCTTCGTACGCATGCCCATGTCTCGGGGGGGGCCAGATTGGTTTGGCAACGTGGGCCACCACCCTGAGAATTCCTTCACACGGTACAAGATTCGGATAGTGGGCTGGCCGAGTTTGTGATGCCAGATGGCAACGGCATTCCGTTGGAGTTAAAACCATCGGGCTTTGATCCAATCAGACGCCAGCTAGTGGATGACGTTCTCGTTGGGCTTTAATCTCACGCATCGGAGCAAACGATCAATGTGGCCCAATCCAATAAACAGGGTAGCATTGCTGTCATTAATGCTGTCGTTGGCCGTAGTGGGATGCGAGGGGCCGACGACAATGCGCCCAGGCCGATGGAAGACACCTTCATACATCACTTTCGTAACATGCTGCCAGATGACTATCCACACCTGCCTCACTATCACGAGTGGGGGCCCCCAATATGGGAGTGGCTGGCAAAGCGTGGCGTGGACCCCAGAAAAGCAGTCTACGATGGCAATAAATGGAAATTCGACTGATCTTGGGGACGAAACAAGGTAATAAAGAGGTACCCAAGCCCCGTCGGTTCATTCCGACGGGGCTTGTTTCTGTCTGTCGTCGACTCAGTTGCCTTCCGCGCCAGTCATCTGGGAATATCCACGATCATCGTGATGAAACATCGTTAGGCCCGTCAGTTCAATCGGTCGTGCTCAACGCTCAACATAGACTCGCTCGGGAATCAACGAATGTGGAAATGTCCCCACTGCGGAACAGAAGTCGAGAACAACTTTGATCTTTGCTGGAATTGCGGGACAACCAAAGATGGTAGCGAACAGGTGAATATCAGTCTAGAAGGCGAACGTGAAGTCACACCATCGCCGACCGAGACGGTCAACTCTTCAACCTCATCCGAAATGCCGTTGAGGCAAATCTCATTTCTTCGCCCATCCATTGGAACGATCTTTGTTGCGGCAATACTACCGCTGATTTACCTGTGTTTCGCCGGGCCGATCATCATAGAATGCTCGCAGTCCTATATTTATCTCCGATGGTATTCCGCGGAAGTGCTCACCATTCCGGTCTCTGTGGTCGCAGCGCTATCTGCTCCCCATTATCAACCCGGTTTGGTTGGGTATCTGACCTTCGCGGTCCTCAACGCGTTGTCAATGTTTGTCGTCTGCTACATAGGAATACACGTATGGAATGCGTGTGAGGTCAAACTATCTCAGGGCAATACAACAAGCAACTCGCACCAAACCCATCCGCTGGCCATTCCGGTGATTGTTGGGGCGATTCCGGGGTTCTTTGCTGGCAGTATTGCATTCGGTATGACGATGGGCTTCATGGGGCCCGTTGGTGCAATCTCATCATTCGCGGTCACGGCAGCGTTTGTCACCGGGCTCGTTGGGGTTCCTGTCTATTTGATCACACGGCGAATGTAAGTGATGGAAATCCATTTGAGTCATTTAGGTCTAACAAACGGTTCCAACAGCCGAAGGTAATACAGGGAGCCGGACTCTTGGGTCAAAGTTATTCACCTCAAAGAGCCCGGCCCCTTTTCACTTTCAACACCTCTAGTCAGCACGACCCGGCTTACTTGCTCCAATTCCACCGCCGCCTTCAAATGCGGTCGTTCCGTGTACTGTTGCACCTGACATCCGCAGAAGGTTCTCTGCCCTTCTTAACGCTTCCCTGGACTCAACAACGCTTTCACTCAGACAACCTCGAATTCTCGATTGCATCCACTTGCTCGGATTATTGCGCTGAAGTGTGGCAAGGGCTTCGAGTCTCGGCCGAATGTCGCTTACCGAGATTGCCCGAGACAAATCCAGGGAATCCTTCGCTTGCTGATCGTCACTCGCAGCCACAACATAGAGCGCTGAATCACGAGGCATGAATAGATACTGTAGTCCAACGCCGTCCGGAATCTGCGCGATTGGCCCGTCTAGAT
>JAZKFE010000477.1:0-8012 GCA_040386595.1 Planctomycetota bacterium
CAAATCATTGGGAGGGTGAGGCTCCTGCCGAACCGCTTGGTCTTTCCGCTCTGGGTAGACTTAGCGGTTCGGCAGGAGCCTCACCCTCCCAAGTTCATTCTTGACCCCGGACTATGCCAACAGGTCGTGGACCACATGACCGTGCACATCGGTCAGACGGAAATCCCGGCCGGCGTAGCGATAGGTCAGATGTTCGTGATCGAAGCCGAGCAAATGTAGCAGCGTCGCGTGCAGGTCGTGGACGTGGACCTTCTTCTCCACCGCTGAGAAACCGAATTCGTCGGTAGCTCCGTGGACGTAGCCCCCCTTCGATCCGCCCCCTGCCAGCCACATCGAAAAGCCATAGTGATTGTGGTCGCGACCGCTGAGTCCCGGCAGTTCGGCCACGGGTGTGCGACCAAACTCGCCTCCCCACATCACCAAGGTGCTGTCGAGCAACCCGCGCTGCTTCAAATCGGTCAGAAATGCCGCGATCGGCTGATCCCATTCGAGCCCCAATTTGCGATGGTTGGCCTCAATCGCATCGTGGTTGTCCCATGGCTGGCCGGCCCCGCTATAGAGCTGCACGAAGCGGACTCCGCGTTCCAATAGCCGGCGAGTCATCAGCAACTGACGGCCAATGACGCCGGGGCCGTATTTCTCCTGAGTTTCCTTCGTTTCTTTGGAGATATCAAACGCCTCGCTGGCCTCGGTCTGCATGCGATAGGCCAGTTCGAACGATTGAATCCGCGATTCCAGCTGCGGATCGTTTTGACGCTGTTCTTGATGTTGATCGTTTAGCTTGCGAACCAGGTCGAGTTGCCGTCGCTGGTCTTCGAGCTTCCACTTCGTATTGCGGATGTTCTCCACCAACTTGGTCACGTCGGTGTGCTGCGAGTCGATGTACGTCCCCTGGTAAGCCCCCGGCAGGAACGCCGAACGCCAGTTCTGAGCTCCGGTGATGGGCAAGCCACCCGGGCACATGGCGATGAAGCCTGGCAGATTCTGGTTCTCTGAGCCGAGGCCATAATTGACCCACGATCCAAAACTCGGCCGCGGAAACCGGCCGTCGCCGCAGTTCATGAGCCAAAGCGATGGCTCATGATTGGGCACATCGGCGTGCATCGACCGGATCACGCAGAGGTCGTCGATACACGCCTCGGCAGTCTTGGCGAACATCTCGCTGACTTCAATGCCGCTCTGGCCGTACTTCTGAAATTTGAACGGCGATTGGAACGCACCGCTCGTTTTGCGTTCGGTCCGCAGGCTCAAGCTGGGGAGCGGTTTGCCGTGGTATTTTTCCAGGGCAGGCTTCGGGTCGAAGGTATCGACCTGGGACGCTCCGCCATTCATAAAGAGATGCACGACCCGTTTGGCCTTGCCGGGCAACGGCGGCTGCTTGGGGGCCAGAGGCATGTTTTCGCGCGGAGCCGCCCACGACGGAGATTCCTCGGCGAGCATACTGGCCAGGGCGAGGGCACCAAAGCCCGTGCCGGCTCGAGTCAACATGTCGCGACGAGAAATCGGATCAAAGTGCGTCACTGGCGACTCCCATCTGACATCAAATTCGGCAACCATTTGCCCGAATGGCAAGCGGTCGACATCAAAAAATGCTGCGTAAGATCACGTTGTGTAATCCGGATTGTAAACAATCCGAGGGTCTCACATGAAGTGATCTTCGGTTTTTATCGAGACAAAAGTCCAAGAAGTTTGGCCTCGAACGTGCCGCGCCAGTCAAAAAACGTGATCAGTCTCATTCTGAGACGGTTGGCGGATATACTCTGACCTGTAGACATCACCGCAGTCATTTTTGCATTGAGACGCTCGTATGACAGATCCGGCTCCAGAGAAACCACCTCGCCGCCAGCGCTACGCCGGAAAGAACCCGAGGAGTTTCCACGAAAAATACAAAGAGCTGCAGCCGGAGCGTTACGTCGACGACGTGGCGAAAGTCCTGGCCGGCGGCAAGACACCTGCGGGAATGCACCGACCGATCATGGTCCAGGAGATCCTGGCCGCGCTGGCCCCCGTCGCCGGTGAAATCGCCGTGGACTGCACCCTGGGATACGGCGGGCATGCGAAAGAACTGTTGACCGCCGTGCAACCGGGCGGTCGCCTGCTGGCCGTCGACGCCGATCCGATTGAGCTGCCCAAAACTGAAGCTCGGTTGCGGGCGTTGGGTTTCCCCGATGAGGCGTTGGTCGTGCGTCGCATGAACTTTGCCGGCGTGCTGCAATTCATCTATAGCGAGGCGCCGACCGGGGCGGATGTGCTGCTGGCGGATTTGGGGCTGTCCTCAATGCAGATCGACAACCCCGGCCGCGGTTTCACCTTCAAATCGGACGGTCCGCTGGATATGCGGATGAACTCAGAACATGGCCAGCCGGCATCGTCCCTGCTCAGCAAGCTGGATGAGTATGGTTTGGCTGAGTTGTTCGTCAAAAATGCGGACCTGGTTCAGGCCGAGGCACTCGCCACGGCCATTTTGAAGGCACAGGATGCCCGGCCGCTGACGACCACCTATGGCCTGGCCACGGTGGTGCGTCAGGCTTGCACCCGCTTGCCGGTTGATCCCGACCGATCCCCCGACGATATCGTCCGAGGCGTGTTTCAAGCCTTGCGCATCGCGGTCAACGACGAGTTCGGGGCGCTCGACACATTTCTGCGAAATCTGCCCTATTGCATGCGAACCGGCGGACGGATTGCCATTTTGACGTTCCACTCGGGGGAAGACCGTCGAGTGAAAGAGTCGTTTAAAAATGGCCTGCAGGACGGCCTGTATTCGTCCGTGTCGAAAGACGTGATCCGGACTTCACGCGAAGAACAACACGCCAATCCGCGGTCCTCATCGGCCAAGTTGCGAATCGCCGTTCGCGCTTAGTCCCTATAGTCGTTGTTCGCTCCGCGAACAGAACGCGCTCGCAGTAGCCGGCTGGAATCCGTTATTGAACTTCAATGCGAATTCCACCTCGCTACTGCGAGTGCGTTCTGTTCGCGGAGCGAACAACGACTATGACCAAATCGACCTTACGAGTAGAGCGCATCGATCACGTTGCCAGCATTCAAGCCATGCGGCCGCTTTAAGCGGTCCAGGACGATGCTGTGTGGATCAACGCCCAAGGTTGAGTACACTGTCGCTCCCAGGTCGGCGGGGAAATACGGCCGGGTCGCTGGGTAAGCGGCGCTGGCATCGCTGGCGCCAATGACCTGGCCCCCACGCACGCCTCCACCCGCAAACACGGCCGAGAAGACGGCCGACCAATGGTCGCGGCCAGCGTTTTCGTTGATTTTTGGAGTCCGACCAAACTCACCGGTGACGACGACCAGGGTCTGATCCAGCAGTCCGCGTTCTTTCAGGTCGCCCAGCAACGCCGACAATCCCTGGTCCAGCGGCGGTAGCAAGCGGTCTTTTAGCTGGGCGAAATTCTGGCCGTGGGTGTCCCAGTTATTCATGCTGCCCATGTTGGCTTGGACGACCGGAACACCGGCTTCCACCAACCGGCGAGCCAGCAGCAACGACTGACCGAACGAGTGCCGGCCGTAGCGATCGCGGCTCTCTTTGGTTTCTTTATCCATGTCAAACGCTTCGCGGAACTTGCCCGAAGCAGTCAGGATGCTGGTGGCTTGCTGCATCCGCGTCGACATGTCACGCACGCTGGCGGCCTTATCGAGATCGCGGCGTTGGGCGTCGATATTCTCCAGCAATGCAGTGCGGCCCGAGAAGCGGTCGACCGTCAGCCCGGCGAACAAATTCAATTCATCAATTTTAAAATCGGCCGCATTGGGATCCTTGGTCACATGCCACGGATCGTAGTCTCCACCGAGCAACCCGCCGTTCTGACCGCAGAATCCGTAACCGTTGTTGAGATAGGTCGGCAACATGACGCCCGCCGGAAGTCCGCTCGGATCGGGACGCAGATATTGCATTCCGGATGCATAACAGGGCCAGTCATTGCGGCTGGCCATGTGCGTCGCACCAATCGGATTGTCGTTAATTCCGGTTAGCATCCAGTGCGTGCCATGTTCGTGCGACGGCAGTGCGTGGCTCATCGAACGAATAATCGTGAACTGGTCTGCCATCTGTGCCAGCCGAGAAACGTGCGGGCCGATCTGCATCCCCGGGACGTTGGTGTCGATGGGCAGGAACTCGCCCCGCTCTTCTGCCGGAGCTTGCGGCTTCAGATCCCACATATCCTGGTGCGAAGGAGCCCCCGTCAGGAAGACGAAGATCACCGATTTGGCCTTCGCGGCCGGTGTGTCGCCGTTGGTCGACTTTGCCTGACTGGTTCCGCCCATGAAGTGCGACAAACTCAAACCCAGACAGCCTGAAAAACCGACCTGCAACAGTTCGCGACGGTGCAGACCAGACGAATGAGGCTTCAGCGACTGAGAGTTCACAGGCATGAATTCATCCTAAGGAGCCAGAGGCGGGGCCGACTCGCATGTACTCTCTGAGCGGCATGCAGGACGGAAGCCAATATCTTACTTGTTGATCGGATCGGTATCGAGAAGCAGTTCAACTCGATTTCGGGCAAGCACGTTCTTGTGGGGCACTACAAGCGGAATATTCCAAACAATCAAGTCAGGCGGTGTGGGCTAACATCTTTATACCGGCATTCGCTACGTTGAAACAGACATACAAGTGTTCGCGGCGATTTTCACTGGCATTCGAGCAGGGATCTAATTCACGAATAAAAACTCGTTGCAGTTCAATAAAACCCGGCAGGCATTGGGGAGTCCGTGCTGCGTGGCGTGCTGCACCACTGCTTGCAGCTCTCGTTCAGTCGGCGGACGAGTCAAAACGAGCTGGTACAGGCGGGTCACCTGGGTGGGCAAGTCATTTGCTTCTGTTGTAAGACGTGTCGCGAGGTGCTCGGATTGCCGGACCATCAACCGGTTGTTCAGAGTCGCCAATGCTTGCAACGCCGTGATGGACGTGTTGCGGATTGGGGTTAATTGTGAGGCGTCGGCACAATCGAGCGTTTCCATAAACGGATCGGGGATCGTGCGGAAGATAAAGCGGTACACGCTGCGTCGATAATTGTCGGGGTGATCCACATCGTAGCCCAGGTAATCGACCGTCGGCGTGACGTGAATTCCCGGCGTCTGAATGAACTGCTTGACCGACGGCCCCCCCATTTTTAGATCTAGCTTGCCCGTTACTTGTAGCACCGCATCACGGACACATTCCGCATCCAAACGCGTTCGCGGCATCCGCCAAAGGTAGCGAGCGTCCGCATCGCGTTCGGCAAATGCGGGGTGTGATTGAGAGGACTGGCGATAGGTGGCGCTCGTCACGAGCAACCGGTCGAGTTCCTTGAACGAGCCTCCCTGATCGCGGAAGGTGACCGCCAGCCAATCCAGCAATTCGGGATGCGTCGGCAGAGATCCCATCCGGCCAAAATCGTTGGGCGTATCGACTAATCCACGGCCGAAGTGACGTTGCCAGACACGATTGACGATAGAACGCCACGTCAGCACATTCTCAGGAGCGGACAACCACTTGGCCAATGCGATCCGGCGCGGTTGCTCGTGGACGAGGTCCGTCACGGCGAGTTCACCGGAGAGGTTCGGGATACAGGACATGGAACCCGGAATAACTTCTTTCTCGGGGCGGCGGATGTCTCCTCGTTTGAGGACTTGAATCATGCGGGGTGTCTTCGTCGGAACGAAGCCCCCTTCGGGCCGGATGGAGCTCGAAGCGGCGTACACAAACTGTTGGGCAGGAAGTGCGGCGAGCTGTTGTTCCAGACGGAGATTCACCACGAAACCGGTTAAGGCGACCTGTTGGGCCGGTGTGCGTTGAGCAGGCTCGATCTTCACGATGTCGGTGATGTGCGACGGCAGGACTTCGGACGACAGCGGCAAGGGTGTCGAGAGGTCCGTGACCGAGATCCGCGGCCGGCCAATCAGATGCCCGCCACCGTGGATTTGCTCGAGCCGCACCGTCAACACGGTGCCACTTTCAAACGCCACCGGTTCGGCAAATTCCAGCACGGCGACGTGTGGCTTGCTGACCTCGGGATAGATGCCCCAGGCCGTGCCCGGGTTGCCGTCCAACGCCATTTCAATCGACCAACCCTGTTGATTGAAATCAGCCTGAGGGCGAATCAGTTTGACCGGTTTTGCGGCCGACGGATTGTCCCGTGGTGCAGCGGTGACGGTCAGCTCGTTCAGATGCAGATTCCCATTGTCCTGCCGGCCAGGACCTTGATGAGCCAGGCTATCATCGAGCAGCACTTCCAATCGCAAACCCGTGACGCGCGGCAGATCCACCAGCGACGTCAGAACGTAGACATCCTTTTCAGGTCGCGGCCCCGAGGCCACGAATGATCCATCCGATTGCTTGGTTAAGACTGAGCCTTGCTCTGACTTGACTGACTCGGCATTCAGGATGGTCCAAGGGGAAATCGATGACCTGATGCGTTCTTCCCAGGTGGCGACCTCGGCCTGTCGTTCTGCCGTGCTGAGGCTGGAATCTAACTGAGCAATCAGCGCCGGCAAAGCGGCAAGTTGAGCCTGCAGCGATTGACGCTGTTGGGTGACCGCCGGATCAGGATCATACGGCCGTTCGCCCTTATCGATCCCAGCGAATACCGCTTGCAATCGGTAATATTCTTCTTGTGAAATGGGGTCAAACTTGTGTTCGTGGCACCGCGCACAATGTACGGTGGAACTGACGAACGTCGACATGGCGGTGGTCACCATATCGTCGCGATCCAAGTACCGCGCCACCTGTCGATCGAGGGTATCTTCTTGAATATCCTTTAACGAACTTTCGTCCCAGGGGCCGGCGGCGAGCAACCCCATTGCCACGTAGCCGTCGGGATCATTCGGCCACAGGGCATCGCCCGCAATTTGTTCTTGAACAAAACGGGCATAAGGTTTGTCTTGATTGAACGACCGGATTAAATAGTCGCGGTAGGGCCAGGAATTGGGGCGCGGACGGTCCTGATCGTGGCCGTGTGTTTCCGCATAGTGCGCCAGGTCCATCCAGAAGCGGGCCCAGCGTTCGCCATAACGCGGATCGTTCAGCAATCGATCGACAGTCCGCTCATAAGCCAGCGGATCGCGGTCGGCGAGGAACTCGTCCATCTCTTCTGGAGTCGGCGGCAGGCCTAACAGATCGAAGTAGACTCGACGCAAGATCGTCCGTCGATCGGCCACAGGGGCGGGACCGAGTTGCTTGGCCGTCCAGGCAGCCGCGACGAATTGATCGACAGGATTTTGGGGCCAGGAACGAAATTCCGCGGCCACCTGAGGCACGGCGGGTTTGCTCAATGGTTTCAGGGACCACCACTGTTCCTCTGCCGGAATATCCAATGGGCTGGTATAAGGAACTCCCGCTTTCACCCAGGCGGTCAAGATTTCGATTTGCTCAGCGGGCAGTTTGGCTTTCTTGAACGGCATGCCGGGTTCGGCCGCGTGCGTTACAAGTTCCAACAAGCGGCTCTTGGCCGGCTGCTGCAAGTCGAGAACTTCTCCCGACTCGCCCCCTTCGAGCAACGTTTCTCGCGTGGTCAGACTTAAACCACCACGGGGTGAGGGACCGCTATGGCAGCTCACACATTGGGTTTGCAGGACCTGCCGAGCGGCAGCGGCAACCCGGTCACCCGGTTCGTCGGCAAACGACGAGGCCGCAGAGAAACAACTGGCGAAACAGACCAGTGACCCCATTATCGCAGCCATCATCGATTGGCGTGTCACTGGTGGCACCATCTTCATCCGAGTCAGGTAGGCATGGCAGACGCAAGCGGAGTGTAGGCATCTTTTGATGCGTTCTAAAAGATCGTACCACGGTGCGAGGCCACGAACAATTGCGGATTCAGTTCAACACATCCTTGGGGGGAGTCTAACAGGTTACGTTGGCAAGGATTTTGGGAGGGTGAGGCTCCTGCCGAACCGCTAAGTCTTTCGAGTTCCAGTAGACCAAGCGGTTCGGCAGGAGCCTCACCCTCCCAATGAATTCGAGTGAGTCTGGGGTCGGGCGTTCAAATTTGCTGACCCTAACGGATTGCAGGTGCATGAAAAAA
>JAZKFE010000478.1:0-24299 GCA_040386595.1 Planctomycetota bacterium
GACGCTCGGATCAAACTCAAGTCTCTTTACCCGCAGCCTGACATTGATCGATAGATGGACCAGTAGGTCAGGCTGTGCCTGACGCTAGGCAACATTCGACCGTTACGCGGGCTTCTCATCGGACGTCGGACTCTGCGATCGTTCGAAAATCGCCGTACGCCATTCCCATTAACGCACCATTGCGTTCTTGCAGCTACGGAGCAACGCCAATTGCCGAAGGGTCACGTGCGGAAAGTCGATCAAATTGGGTCTCAACACCGCGACCATTCTTGATCATTGCCAGTTCTTTTTGTTTTAGGACCGCGTACCACTTCTTGGCTTGTGCCAATTCTTTCTGAAATTCCGCTTCCAGATTTGCCAAAGTCTGCACATCGCCTTCTACGCCCTTGCGAAGCTGCAGACAGAGTGCCAACTCGGCATAGTCGCGGTACGACTGGGCTGCAGTCTTGTCGGACACGACATAGGACGCTTGCAGATAGCATCTCGCCGCAAGTTGCCGCGCATTGACCGAATTATTTGCTGCGAGTAACAGGTCGCCCAAGGCTTCCAACAACAGCGGATTGTCATGATCGGCGAAACGCATCATTCCCTGAACACCCTTAATGGCAGACTTCAATTGCCCGGGGGTCAGGTCCTGTTTATTCCCTTCATATTTGAGCACATAGTCCCCAAACACGGGGTATTCTATAGGATCCGAGTCTGTCGCATTTTGGCGTTCGCGACGTAACGGGAACTCTAATTTTCCGTCTTTAATTCTCAGTTGCGCATACTCGACCAGCCATTTCTGATATTTCTCACGGCCAAAATGGGCGTTCGGATCGATCGCCAACGCCTTGTCGATGTAAGGCAATCCCTGGTTGAAGTCGCCGCCTAAAATATAGAACGTGCCGAGGTTGGCGTAGGTCTTATATTCACCTGGCTTAAGTTTATCCTTATCAAGCATCACTTGGACGGCTTTGCCATGCAGGCCGGTCTTTTGATAGGCCACCGCCAGATCATCGAGAAAGTCCAGGTTCTTCGGATCGGACTTCAAGCGTTCCAGACGATCCTGGATGCGCCATTCATAGAACTCCGCCGAGTGCCGCCAGAACTTGCCGGTCACCAGTTCCAGCGTTGAGGGAAACCGGCTTCGCTCTTGCTGCAGGGTGTCGTAATCCCACAGACACGAGAAGACCTGTACGGGCAACGCCAGGACGATGACGACCGCCATCCAGGCTCGAACCCAACGCGACGTGTGGTGAGCGAATCCGAAATCCTTGAGCATGAGCGACAGCTCCGGTGATTGGCGATGATCGAATTAATACTAGACACGTTTCAATTATCCTGATTCGCAGACTGCACCGTCAAGAGGCTTCTCGTAGATCGAGATCCTCTGAATGTGGCAACTTGTGCTCCTCAGCGGAGCGACAGGATGGCTCTAGTTGCTTGCCCCCTGCGTTCCGCCTCGAAAGCGCTACTCGTGTGAGGGACGATTGTAGGGATGGACGGGATCAATGTTTCCCTCAATTGAACCGAAGAAAGGATCATTGAGTTCTATGATACGACCATTCATTAAGCGATGCACCTGAAATACGTTATCGTAGTCTATCGGCGGTTGTCGCCCAAGCCGGCATTGATTCATCGTGTCTTCATCGTCATGGCAATAGAACAATCCGTAACTGCCAGAACCATTCTGGGCAATCCATTCGAGCATTGTCCAGACCTTGGACGTCCGATGATTTCGCGAGACGCAGAATGTGAGTAGCCCATCGTGGTTGTTGAGATGTTCATGGAGTTGCCATTGGATATATGGCTCTTGATTGCTTGTCATCCACTCGCGAAACGTCTTCCACAGCAATTCGTCCGCCGTGTCAGTCAACGCGTCGATCGCTTGCGTATCTTCAAGTGAAGCAAATCGTAGTGGTTCACGCGTGCTGCGAAGATGCCACCAACCGAATCCGAGCATCATGTTGTTTTCTCTATTGGCAAGGGCGCAGACTACCTCGTCCCGAGCAGAGCAAATATTTGGACCTGAACGGAAACGCTAGCCGCCGAAGTATTGTATGGTATCCGGTCGGAAGAACCGGCGGCTAGCGCCGTGCCGATCACTGACGAGGAAGGCCCTTTGTGACTTTTACCAAGGAATGTGAGCAGAGCCTGTGCGTCTAGCCATTCCCTTTCGCTCGGTTGACCACTAGGCGGCACGAAATCACTCTCTGAATGACAATTCAGCCCGCCCGCTTTTCATATCGATCGCGCCTGGAGTAGGATATCGCCCGGTGTATGCAAACGGATTAATTGGCTGTCGCGAAACATTGCTGTAGTCTCGTCGGAGGCGTGTTTTCCGGCGTCGAACCTCGTTTTCAGGAGCAAACCCATGGCTCAATTTGAAGTCGTCTCCCAGGAAGGGCTGAAGCTCATCCGGTGCGTGATCAACAATGAAGTCGTCAAAGCTGAATCAGGTGCGCTGCACTACATGTTCGGTCAGATCGAACTGACTTCCAGCGCCCCATCGGTCGGCGGCTTCCTGAAGAGCCTCGTCACGAGCGAAAACATCTTCCGCCCCACCTATCAAGGCACAGGAGAAATCTTTTTCGGCCCGCCGATTTTCGGCGAGTACCAGATCCTCGATCTGAGCAACGAAGAATGGATCTTGGACCAGGGCTCGTACGTCTGCAGCGATATCTCGCTGGAAATCGGAGCGTGGCGGAACAAAGCTTTTTCAGCGATGTTCGGCGGCGAGGGGTGGTTTCAAACCACGGTGAAAGGTTCCGGTCAGGTCGTGATCAAGGCTCCTGGCAAGATTCAACGAATCGAGCTGGAAGGGAACAAACTGTCAGTAGATGGAAAATTCGCCATCGCCCGGACCTCTGGAGTGAAATTCGAAGTCCAAAAGGCAACCAGATCGATGCTGGGATCGCTCACATCCGGCGAAGGCCTGCTGAGCACCTTCGAGGGAACCGGCTCCGTACTCATCGCCCCCGTGCCCAACGTGTTCCACAACATGATCTCGTCCATCACATTGGCGATTCCCAAAGGGAAATAAGCATCGCCCTCTGGAATCTATTGGTCAATGAGCAGCTCTACGGACGTGACCGAACGTCGGAGATCCGGTGGATCGGGCAACCACTGCAAGGCTCGCCAGGGATCCTGTATGACGACGAGGCCGCCGCACCGCTCCTGACAGGATCTCCACATGCCTGTCAGCCCATAATGAGAACTGAGATGAGCAATAGACTACGAGCAAGGGTTCAACAGGCAACAGGTAACACCAAACACACGCTGGGCGTTCTTGGCAAGTTTGGACTATAAGTGGAGAGTGAATTGCCACTCGCTGTTACCGTCGTGATCGAGGCGAACGGCGAGGAAATATTGTTACTGCGTTTCGATAAGGATGGAGAGTTCTGCGGCGATACATGGCATCAGTCCATGAGCGACGCTAAGGAACAAGCTCGCTTCGAATTCGGCATTTCCTTAAGCGATTGGAGCGAAAATCCAGCAATATCTTCAGATGCATCACCTTGAATGGCATTCCTAGGCACTGCTTAAAAGCCAACCTGGATATTACAAGGAGGTGATCCTGAAAATGTATTTGCAACGAGCGATGCCTAAATCGACGGCGGTTACTTCATGTTTAATTGTTGTACTGACAACGATTGGTTGCGATTGGAGCTTGAAAAATAAGACCAAGATTGCGTCAGCCGAACGCCCCATGAGCGATAACCATTCAATCTCATCATCACCTGGAAAAATTAAGCAAGGAATGAGACTCGATGAATTTGAACAGGTAATTGCAGCGAATAGCGTATACCCCGTTCTGACCTCTGGCAGAGTCAGTTTGTCGTTCTATTGCACTCCACGACTTCCAGGAAAAGTTGTGAAGGTGTGGTACGAATCTCGTCAGAATCGTGAATGCATTGTGGAGAAATGGACAATCGACAAAAGAAATGACATCGATGTGTTTGTTGACTTAAAAGACACCGACACGACTAATTAGAGCATTATCGAAGTTAGACGCACGGGAGCCGCGCGATTGACAGTTGATTATTCCCCTACACCGCCGCGGCACAAGTCGAGTTGAGCCGCCTGTTGGCAATTTGGCCCCGTCCCTCAGCTTCATATTCGATGAGGCTGATTGGAACGCTACAGTACTTAGAACGCGTCTAAAGACGTTCGCCCCTCTGGCTTCGGCCCCTGCAAGGGATGTGGTTCAGTCTGGCTAGATTCGAATTGCCACTCCACATTCGGAAGGTTTCCGATACCAAGAGCTTCGGCTTTGAATGCTTCAGGATTGATGACAAAGGTTCCATCATCACGCGGCATCATGATTGCGCGCGTCACGGGGACCGCAACATATGCGTCTTCATAGATAACGCGCCGTAGACGCAGCTGGATCGAATATGTTTTTGCTTGGTCGTCCATTAGGAATTCGCTGTCTAGTGCTCAGGCCAATCCACGTGTGCCGCGCGAGGTGATCCGCGAGGTGGCCCAGATTCTTGAATCTTGGGAGAGTAAAGCAACTTAGAGTTGCGAGCGGCTTCATCCCCACACTCGTGTATGATCAATGCATCAAACTAATGCAGAAATCCCAATTTGCAAGATGACATTCGCCGCCGATGCCCCAATGTCTGGTGGTGGGACTGGAGACCCGAAGTTGCCTCTCATTCGCGATACTCACACCGTTGCTAACAATCTGCACCAAACTGCGATAGGTATCGCGCGGTGCGGGCTACTTTGATTGCAGGGTGAACTCGACCGGTTTCGTGGTCTTTTCTACCTTTGCCGTCAAGCCGCTGGTTGCGGGGTCGCGGTATTTGCGGGGAATCTGGACCGTAATGGTCGCTGCAGGGCTTGATTTTGCCAAGGGGTCTGGAGGGGGCGGCGATTCAATCGCAACCATGTAGTCACCGAGCGGAATACCGCTGCCATATTGACTTCGCGAGATCGAGAATGCTCCATCCTTGATTGTTGAGCTCGCGGCAAAGCCCCCCGCACTGACGAAGTTGACGACCCCGGCGGGTACCGGTTTTCCATCCAGCTTCACCGTTCCTGAAATCGATTGGATCGGTCTCGTCTGGGCGCCACATCCAGCCAGTACGCAGAGCCCAATCATCGACGCGAACCACGACCGTCGTCCGCGGAATAGAAGACTGACATGATGCATAACGACTCTACCTCAATAAAGGATTCTCAAACGGCGTTCGGCCGAAGTGCCTGACTAAACTTAGTGCGTATGGAGCGATCCGCTAGCAAACCGAAGAACTCCAAGTCGACCTCTGCAGTCGCTTGGAATTCTTCGAATTCGGGATTGTGGATCGCCCGTAGCCGGCTTTGCCCGGGAGCCTAAAATTCTCCGATCACATTCCCGTCATCCCGGATCGAGAGATTGATCAGGATGGACTGGTTTAAGGAATCGGACAGAAACCGCACCCCGCCATCGCCGAGGAGCACGTGGGCACCTCCGGTATGAGCCGATTGGAGTGAGTTATTCGTCCCGTCACGAGAATTTCCTCCCGCGCCAGCAGACTCAGTGACGTTGTTGATTCCATAGCGAACGGTCGTGACGTTGCGGAACCACGGCTGACTGCTGAAAGGGTACGTGTCGCCTGGCACTGCAGGTCCATTGGGGATGCCTCGCGCACCCGGCCCGAGCCACGTGCCCCATTCGCCGCTACCTCGGATGTCCACCTGGCCTGTTGAGTTGATTCCGAATCGCGATTGTTCCCCCACCATAATGGTGTTCGTCGTGCCATCCGTCAGATCGCGAAGTCTGGTGACGGCGTTCGCAATCAGGACGCCATTTGAACACGAATAGCCTTGGCTATGAGACACACATCGGTTTTGGCCGGTGGGATCGGTAGGAGAGGACGCAGAAGCCGTGGCCCCCGCAATCCCAATATAGCAGCTCGAAGCCACGATACCGTCACGCACGGCAGACGTGGACAAGTTGCCCGAGGGACACCAGAGGAAACTCGGCCTCCAACCCGTCAACACCGCGGCGTTCGCCCCTCCGGAATAGCCCGCTGAATCGGTGAAGACCAGCTTGGCAGTCATGTTCGCTTGCTCCATCTGAGGCAGTATCTGGACGAACCACGAAACAGAGAATTGCCCGAAACCACCGGACGGAAATGTCCCGTATGTCTCCGCATAGTTATGAAATGCCAGCCCAAACTGCTTGAGATTGTTCTTGCATTGTGTCCGCCGAGCGGCCTCACGTGCCTGCTGCACTGCGGGTAGTAGCAAGGCAATCAAAACGGCGATGATGGCGATGACAACCAGCAGTTCAATCAGCGTAAATCCACGTGGATGTCGATGACGTTTACTCACTTGCAGACTCCTTTGCTGAGCAGTGAAAACCTGAATAACCGAAAACAACGCTCAATTTAAACGCGACACTTAAAAGGACTATATTCTGGCCCAAGAACTCAAGTCACGAATCCTCGAATAGAAATGAAGATACGCGCAATTTTTACACGTGGACGCCTAGAGTGTATCAACAAAAGTTCCAGATCACAGAATTCTCGGAAGTTGAGGTGGAAGCCCGCTCAATTGTGGAATAACCCGCGTTGCTTGTGAATAAGTCGATACGAGCCAACCGCCCGCGATCCCATCGCCGCTTATCAACACCTCATGCGCAAAAAAAGAGACCCTGCCGCTCATGGTGGTTTTACCACCATCCGCGACAGGGTCTCAGGCTGATTAAAATGGCTTAGTGGGGGCCATTCGTGCGAACCACTTGAATGTCTCGTGTGGCGACATTGCTGTCCACCGTTTCGAGGCCGCCATTGTTGACATTCGTGACCTGACTATGGACGGTACGTACTGTCCCCAGGTCATCCTTGGCCGTGAAATTCACGCGTCGCATCAGGGCGTCAATGGATGCCGTTGTCGTTTGAGCGTTGAACGTGACGACCAAAACAGGTTGCCGCCCCTTGCCTCCTGACACCGTTCCGATTTTGACATCTCCGTAGAAGATGTTCTTGCCCTTCACGCGGATCGGACCGTCTTGCCCCTTGCTGAGGATACTCAGCACGTCACGGCTTGAGCGGCCCGCGACGATCGACACCGTCAACTGGGCGGCGCTGTAATCGGGAACTTCAGATCCGGGATTGGTGAACCCGGCTGTCGGATCGTAAAAGGCTCGAACCTTGCCCAGATAGTAGGTCCCCTGATTCTCGGTGACCGTAATGTTGGGGCCAATCGAGCCGACCGTCACGTCGAACGTCGTCGAGACCGAGGCCTCATGGTTATCCGTTGCGGTTACGGTGATCGTGCTCAAGCTACCAGCGTCCCCGGCAGTGGGCGTTCCGGTAAATGTCCGCGAGGCCGCGTCAAACGACAACCACGCGGGCAGTCCCGTGACGGAGTAGGTCAACGTGTCTCCAACATCGATGTCCGCGAACGTATTCGCGGCAAACGTGAACGAGAACAAGGCGTTCACAGGCGCAAATTGATTGGGGATGAGGTTGGCGACGGTGGGAGCGTCGTTCACATTCTCGACGGTCAGAGCGAAAGTCGTCGAAACACTCGCTAGTGAAGTGTCGGTCGCGGTGACCGTAATGGTGAGGGGACTGGTGGTCACATCACTATTGGCGGGCGTTCCCGAGAATGTGCGGGTGCCTGCATCAAATGACAGCCATGCCGGCAAGCCGCTGGCGGTATAGGTCAGCGTGTCTCCGAGATCAACGTCCACAAACGTCTTCACATCAAAAGTAAAGGAGAACGCAGCATCTTCAGTTGCCGTTTGTGGCGGAATCTCCACGGACACGGTCGGTGCATCATTCGTGTTCACAACCGTCAAAGTAAAGGTTGTCGACACGGTGGCTTCTGATTCATCTGTCGCCGTGACTGTAATCGTGATGGGGGCTAGCGTGACATCGCCATTGGCTGGTGTGCCTGTGAACGTCCGAGTCGCACCATCGAATGAGAGCCAGCTGGGCAAGCCTGTGGCCGTGTAAGTTAGCGAGTCACCGATATCGACGTCACCAAAGGTATTTGCCGCAAACGTAAAGGTGAACGCCGAGTCTTCCGTCGCCGTCTGGGGCGGAATCACATTTTGAACGGTCGGCGGCACATTCAAAATGGTGATGTTCACTGGTTTCGGATCGGCAGTCACCGAACCGGAAGCGGCACTCGCACTAAAAGCAATCCCTCTGATTGTGCTCGCGGGCGCGAGGTTTGTCGTCGAATAGGTAATCGAGCGCAGGGCGAGATTGTAGTTCTCAATCGTATCAGTTCCCGACAGGGTGAGTATCCCGTTCAAGTAACTGCCGGTAATATTTCCGATTTGTGTGGGATAGGTCAGAACATCCTGACCGGCTTCAAAATTCACGGTAATCTGGGCCGTCGCACCAGTGATTTCGTCGGCCCCGGAAATCGTCACACCGCTATCGACAACGACGGCTGTACCGCCGGCAATAAATACGGGTGCAGAACCCGAAGTGGCGATGGAGATCGACTGGACTTCGAACGCACCAATATCCGCGCTAGCGCCAAACACGCGAGACAACGCATCGCCGCGCTGATCGTAAGTTAACGCGAGAACGTTGGAGCCCGCGTCAATGGCGGGGCTCCCGATTGCTAGCGCCAGGGTCAGTGTCAGTCCGCCATTGTCGATCGGTTCAGTCGTTGCGAACAAGGGATCGATAAGGGGATTATTGCCGCCGCCTACCAAGCTGTTGACGCCCGTCCAACCAATTGCATTGCCAACATCACCGATCAGATTGTAATCCCCGTCGGTGAGACTGGCCACGACGTCTGCAGCGAGCGTTGCCGTGTTCTTGGCGATGATCGTACTGTTGACCTCTAAGCTCCCCTCGCCCGCTTGGACAATTCCGCCACCATAGGCCAAACCTTGACGGAATGCCTGGCCACCAGGAACAAAACCGCCGACCCCTTGGTTAAAGGCGATGGTCGAATTACTGATAGACGTCGTTCCAGAATCAATATAGAGACCGCCGCCGGACGCATTCCCGCCGAAACCTTCGCCACCGTTCGTAGACTGACCACCATTTGCGGTGTTGTTCGCAATAGTGCTGTTAATGATGGTGAGTGTCGAATATTGGCTATAAACGCCGCCGCCCAAAGCAGTACCACCGTAGCCAAAATTACCAGATGCGGTTCCACCTAACGCACTATTTCCAGAGATGGTGCTGTTCTCAATCGTCACCGTGCCAAAACGAGTGGCGATGCCAGCTCCATACCCACCATATGCAGATGTAAAAGCAGAATCACCCCCATAGGCTTCGTTGCCCGCGACCGTACTGTCGGTGATGGTCAGTGTTCCGCCGTAATTTCCGATGCCACCACCTACTGCAGGGCCAAATTCGGAGTTCGTATGGGTATTACTAACCACGCTGCTGTTGATCAGGTGCAGAGTGGAATAGTTGATATAGATACCGGCGCCCTCTTCGTAGCTATCCAAATTTCCGCCAGTGATCTGGACTCCATCCAGAGTCACTTCAGCGCCGCCAACAACCTGAAGAACCCGGCCACTCCGATTGCCATTGTCGATAATAGTCAGGTCGGCTCCTGCGCCATCGATCGTGACATCGTTGACATCAACTGTAAGTTGACCTTCGCCCTCGGTGTTGATGGTATATGTGCCCGCGGCCAACACGATGGTATCGGCTTCCGGGGTGGCGTTCGCCGCTGTCAGTGCCGCGCGCAGCGTCGTCGAGTTGAAGTTGGCTCCATCTACTGTGGTGGCTCCTGCACCATCGGCGTAACCCGTCACAGTGTAGATCGCAGGTACGACACGCGTTTCCAAAGTCTCAACTTCAGACGCGTAGGGCCGGCGTTTCGTTGTCGCCCGGCGAGGCGTGGAACTCTTCTGCAGCAAACCTTGGAGCCAATTGAAATGCATGGAGGAACCTTTCGGAATCAACGGAAATTGTGTGTGCGAACAGTCTGAGTTGAGTCAGTTTTGTTAAGCAACAGAAAACAATGAGCCAGGACTCGTGATAACGCATCACCGAGTCCTCGCCCGTGGAGTTCGCAAGCCTTGGCCCAAGCTTGCGCAGAAAAATTAGGGGCCATCAGCAGCTGGCGGAGTGCGCTGGCGATGACATTGTGATCAGTCATGGGAATAATGTAACGTGCGACTCCCAGTTGTTGCAGCAGTTGGGCACTGAGAATCTGTTCCAACTGCGTCGGCAACAGCAGTTGGGGACGCCCGATCGCCAGGGCATGCTGCGCGGTACCGGCACCGCCGTGATGGACAACGACCGTCGCCCGAGCCAGTACTTCGCGAATCGGCGGCATCTGTTCGATAATATTGACCCCCGCTGACTTCCAGAGATCACGCTGGGCCTCAGTGAGTTGTCGTAGATAAACTTGCCCGGGAAACCCGCAACTCAACAAACCATTCAAGACCTGCTCGACACCAGCTTGTGCGGCGTTCAAATAAGCGAAGTAACTGGGCGTGGGGGGCGGAGGAATCGGCGCACCAAGTCGATCAAGAGGCCCCACGACCGGTTCTTTCCGCTCGGCTTGATATGGGTCGAGCTCCGGTACCGCCGTCACGAAGCAGTCGGCATCCGAGAATATTCCTGGTAACGTTTGCGGAATTAAACGCCCGCGTTGCCGCTGGACTTCCTGCACGACTGCCAGCATTCGTTCTTCACGGATATAAAGCTCCTGTCCCGGAATCAGCACCGGGAAAACGGGCTCAGTGATAGGAGGCACCGTGAACCCACTCCCCACTAACACCGTCGGAATCGCTCCAGCGCTAGCCAGGCACAAAGTCGGGCTGTGATCGCAGACGATCAGATCGGGTTGGACCTGATCTAGTAGGTCCTGCCAAGCCTGCAAGAGGGGCGATAGTTGTTCCACGCTGTTGAAACCACAGCGTGCCAAGATGTCGGCGAAGCTGGCGGCGAGACCCGTTGGTGCAGACGTATCCGCCACATGGCGATTCGGTGCCTGCAGAACCTCAAATCCCTGTGATTGCAGCAGAGCCCCCGTGAACTCAGGTTCGCGAACAGCAAAAACCGCGCGGAGTCCATGTGCGGTCAGCGCCTTGGCTAAGGGCAATAGCTGCTGCACGTGCCCCATGCCCGCGCCCAACTCCCAGGCAAACAACACGGTCCGGCCGCGGAATGCGCTCGGCACTCGGTTTGCCGGGGTTGCAACAACGTCACCAGAATTCTGCAGTGGCCCTCCTGATTGCGATGCGGTGTGGAGAGGGGGCAATTCACAGACGAAGTCGAGAACCTTCCCGCCGGGTGGACGTTCGATTTTCTCGACGACTTCGACCTCCGTGGCCATGGGGTGCTCGAAGAACTCGTCAATATGTTTGCGAATGCGTTCGGGGTGCTGGTCGGTCCAGGTGTCGTCAGGAACGATGCGGACGGTGACCCGGTCTCGTGTGCGTTGAATGATCTGATGCTGGCGATAGCCACGCATATTGTAGAACCCGAACACCATGTTGCACGAGTTTTTCAGACGTCCGTCGGGCAGCTGAAACAAGGGTCGCGCTTTACCATGAATGCGCTGCAACAGGGGCAGGCCACGGCCACACGGACATGCCTCCACACCAGCCGTGGCCTCATCCTGAATCTCATAGCGAATGAAGGGATTCAGATAGTTATGGAGCGCCG
The DNA here is from genome assembly GCA_040386595.1 of Planctomycetota bacterium. Lineage (GTDB taxonomy): Bacteria > Planctomycetota > Planctomycetia > Planctomycetales > Planctomycetaceae > JAKFVC01. The sequence continues at coordinate 11,580 of JAZKFE010000478.1, forward strand.
TCAGCACCAGTCGCCCCGTCTCACCGGGAGCACAGGGTTCATCCGCCTCATTCAGGACCTCCAGCAAGACATGCTCAGCCTGCACGTGATAACCATGTCCGTCAGGGCAGGGTGACGCAACATATCCCGCTTCCGCACAGGTATATAAGTCTTTAACCGGAACCCCGAACGCCGCTTCAATACGAGCCTGGACGTCAGGCGTGAGAGTCTCGCCGATTGTTTGAATCGCTTTTAAGTTCGGTAGCCGTACCTGTTGCTGCTGCAGAAGATTGCCCAGGATCTCCAAATGGCTGGCATAGCTGAGCAGGTAATCCGGCGAGACCGACTGCAACCATTCCAGTTGCTTGGGAGGATCAGGTTGAATGTCGATCCCATAGCATTTCCCACTCTCGATCAGACCTTGCAGGCCGGGAAACCAGTTGGCGTAAGTGATGCCGTGCTGGTACTGCAATAGCTCGGCAGGCCCAAAGGGCTTCACTGGCGGACGGATTCCGGCGAGCGTACCGCGGGGGTCAATTCCCCCCCACTGGAGATCTCGCAGATTACAGGCCCACCACCAGCGATGGACCACATTGGTCTGATACACGGTCAGCGGCACGCCGGTAGTACCCGACGTCGTACTCTTGGCGGTCAGCCAGTGGCCCGAGGGAAGGTGTTGTGCCTGCAACTCGGCGGCATGTTCCTGCCAGGCACGGCGGCTGATGATTGGGATACGCCGAAAGTCCTCCAAAGTCCGAATCTCTTGAGGCACGATCTGTGAGTCGCGCAACAGCTTCGCATAAAATGGAACGGCCTGCTGGCAATGTTCCAGAAGCGCCCGGACTTTTTCGAGCTGCATTTCGACGATTTCGGCCGTCGACAACCACTGCGAGCGATCGAGAAATTCGTATTGCGCCCAAGCCTCGCGTACCTCTGCCGGGTACACTTCGGACGCAGGGCTCTCGATTGGATGTCTGAGTTTAAAAAACGACATTGGGGCTCGCGGGAATTTGATCGAACGCAATATGGACTGGTCGCTGGTAGAGTGGACGTCAACGCTGCAGAGTGTTTGCCGGCTCAGGTGAGCTCAATCGCTAAACTTGACTTGATTGGTCGTGTTAGCCAGTCGAGCGCTCGCCCCAAGAATCAGGAGAGATCGCTCGCTGATGGATCGGCGCCGCCCGGAAAGCAACTTGACCCCCGTACTGGCGTACCGTGCCGCCGGTACTATCGAAACACTACCGTGTTGATTAATCACCACAATCCACAAGATTTATCGAAAGTGATGCTGCACAGCCGGACGGCAATCCAGTGGATCATTCCGATACGAATGCAACCGAACCCAAGTGGCTCAAGCGGGTTCGACACAATCCCTTCAATCGTATTCACTGACTTACTTTGCCCAGCTATGGCAAAACATAGCACGCGGACAGTGCCGAGCAAGCACAGATTTCCAGGAAGTCAAATTTAATTTTGACCCGGCAACACTGAGCCACCCAGCGCGTATTCGCCGTAATCGGTGTGCGAACAAAGTCATGGCCCCCCTTGACCGATTCCCGGCGCGGCCTCACCCGGATTCGGATTGCCTCTGGAAAGATTACGAGCTCTCTTGACGAACAGATAGTTGCATATACAATTAACACCAGGAGGCATGAAGTGGGAGCAGAGCAGATGCAAGCGATGATTGACAAGATCGCCAGCGAGTGCGTTGCGGTTCGGCTGCGCATGCTGAATCGCGTCATCACGAACATCTACGACGACGCCTTACGACCGCTCGACCTGAAGGTGAGCCAGATGAACATTCTGGTCGCCGCTGCCAAGATGGGCACGGCTCGCCCCATTGAAGTTTGCGAGCATCTCCATCTCGACGTTTCGACCCTCAGCCGTAACGTCGAACGAATGAAGGCTCGTGGCTGGCTGGAAGTGGTGCCCGACGAGGATGGCCGCTCGCAGCCTTTTCGCCTGACACCACAGGGACGCAAGCTCCTGGAGCAGGCGGTTCCGGCCTGGAGCGACGCGCAACAGCAGGTCACGAAGGTACTCGGGGGCGGGTTCGTCGAGCAGTTAAACCAAGCCATGCAGCGAGTCAGCACCGGGAACACGACACCGTGAGTTTTTTTACCTAGATAGTTGCATATACAACAAGGGGCAGCCATGAAGCTTGAAGATCATCCGACCGTGCAGCGGATTCGCATCAAGATCGTGCCTTCCGTTCCGCCCAAGACGGAGTTGCTGGATGCCGGATGGCTGAAGCAACTGATCCTCGATGCTGGTGCTGATGACGTGGGATTTGTCGAGATCGGCAGACCCGCATTGGACGATCAGCGCCCCGACATCCTCGACGCGTTCCCGCACACCAAGACGCTGATCAGCTTCGTGGTTCGCATGAATCGAGAGGCCATTCGGACACCGGCTCGATCGGTCTCCAACACCGAGTTCCACCACAGCGGGGACGAGGTGAATGAGATCGCACGGAGCGTGGTTCAGACTCTGGAAGACCGGGGAATCCGGGCCCTGAACCCGGCGATGGGCTTCCCGATGGAGATGGACCAGTTCCCCGGGAAGATATGGGTCGTGTCACACAAGCCCGTCGCAGTGGCGGCAGGCCTAGGAATGATGGGCATTCACCGCAACGTGATCCACGAGAAGTTCGGCAATTTCATTCTGTTGGGGACCATCCTACTAGATGCCGAGGTTTCCGAGTCCAGCCAGCCGATCAACTACAACCCTTGTCTGGAATGCAAACTGTGCGTGGCCGCATGTCCTGTAGGGGCCATTTCGCCGGAAGGAGCGTTTAATTTCTCGGCCTGCTACACCCATAACTACCGGGAGTTCATGGGCGGCTTCACCGATTGGGTCGAGCAGGTCGCCGACAGCAAGAACGCCAGCGACTACCGCAGTCGGGTCAGCGATGCAGAGTCGGCTTCCATGTGGCAGAGTTTATCCTTCGGGGCAAACTACAAAGCGGCTTACTGCCTGGCAGTCTGCCCAGCCGGGGAGGACGTCATTGGGCCGTTCCTCGCCGATCGGAAGACACATCTCAAGGAAATCGTGCGGCCCCTTCAAGAGAAGGAAGAGACGATCTACGTCACCAAGAACTCCGACGCCGAGGATCATGTCGCCAAACGGTTTCCCCACAAAAAGATCAAGCACGTGGGCAACAGTCTGCGGCCGAACACCATCGAGGTGTTTCTCAAGGGAATGTCGAACGTCTTCCAACCCGGCAAGTCGGCGGGATTGAACGCCACTTTCCATTTCACCTTCACCGGCCATGAGCAGCGGCAGGCCACGGTCGTGATTCAGCAGCAACAGCTCAGCGTGGAAGAGGGGCATATCGGCCAGCCCGATCTGCACGTGACCGCTGACTCGCAAACATGGGTCGGCTTTCTGAGGCAGGAAAAGAACATCGTGTGGGCTCTGCTCAGGCGGAAGATTCGGCTCGCTGGCCCACTCAAGCTGCTGGTGGCGTTCGGAAAGTGCTTTCCCCAGTAATCTCATCGAATTTGTAATTCGATTCGCCGCCTCACCCTAATTTCCCAGCCCCAGAATCCGACCAGAAAAAGTTCAACAGCCGGCTTGTCGCCCCGTAGGGTGGCACAGGTTACTTTTGCAATCTGGGTCCACCGGAGGCGATCAATAACACCAGGATCCAACCAACGAGCGGCTTGGCTTTCAACCCCGCGAATCGGCGCAACGACCGATCTCTGGACGCAACGTAACGACAACGATGAGGGCAACAGGCCAGTTTCCCAACAGCCTCTTGTAGACCTCGGATGCAAAGCAACCGGGGCGACCCAGCGTACCGCCGTATGAATCACTGAAACCGAAAACCATCGACAAGCTCAGGCTTAATACGGTCCTGGATGGTGGAACGATGCTTGCTGAGACGACGTGCTGCCTCGGTGATGTTTTCGGATCGGGCGAAGACCAACGAGCAGTAGTGTTCGAGGATTTCTTCAAATGTAAGATCCGAAGCACGAACACGAGCGATGAATCGGTCTAGTGCCGTCCTCGTATTGTCAGCCGCAGCCGGTTCGCATGGTGATTGCATTCGTGAGCCATGTATTGAAGTGGAAAGCTTTGTCGGGTGATACGCGCCGCGAACCATGACGTTTCGCACGCATTGCTCGAGTTCTCGGAAGTTGCCCGGCCACGCGTATGTTGGCCCCAGCAGGGGAGATTTCTCAATCCAACCGACGGCGAGATCCGCCAACCAGTCGATCTGTTCGGGCCAGGCCCGTGCTCCCAGGCATTTTTCCGCAATCTGCCGCACCAGGAACGGCAGGTCAGCGGGGCAATCAACCAGTTGTTCTCGCAATGATGGAGTCCGCACGACGTCCGAACAGAGTCGGTAAAACAGATCCTCGCGAAACCGACCGGAGGCGATTTCTTCTCCTAGATCGCGGTTCGTGGCGGCGATTACCTTTCCTGCAAACTTCCGAGCTTCGGTCTCCCCCACGCGATAGTATTCGCGGCTTTGCAAGACCCGCAATATCTTGACTTGGACCGCAGGAGCCAGTTCGCCGATCTCATCCAGAAAGACGGAATGGCCGCGGCCACAACGCTCGAACCAGCCCTCACGCGCCGTGACCGCCCCCGTGAATGCTCCGGAGCAGTGGCCGAACATCTCGGATTCGATGAGGTCAATTGGCATCGCTGACAGGTTTACCGGATGGAACGCGCCGGCGAGCGGTTCGGTAAACCGTTCCTGCTTCGCATCAAAGGGGATATAGCGTGAGAGTCCGATGGCCGTGGCCACCAGCTCTTTTCCAGTTCCCGATTGCCCCAGAATGAGGGTGGTCACGTCATGCATTCGGTCATAGAGCAACGATCCGTAAAGTTGAAGCTCGTGCGGAAAGATCGAATGCCAGATTTCGGCGCGCAGCCCGTTCACGGGGCGCGAGTTTCCACGAACTAGCTGCCCGATCAGGTCAACGCTCCGCCGCACCTGAAAGAACACCGCAAACATGTGTGCGGGCTGCCGCACGAACTCCGAGAATTTAAATGGAACATCGGTCCATCTGCGAAGATCTCCTGCAAACTGACGATAGGCGGGGACACGCTGGGTTCCGTCTCCCGCCTCGCGAAGTGGCTGGCGGTCCTCAAAGTGGCGGAGAAAGAGAGCCCCGATCAGCAGGCCCTCCAACGAGCGTTGCTCTTCGTAGCACCCAGGAACCACGCCCGACCTGATGCGATTCTGTAACCGGGTCAGCAGGGCTTCGACACGTCGCAACAGAGTCACAATCCCTGGCCACTCGGAAGTGGGCTTCGACGGACAGTGGGCGATTTCTTCAGACGGCCCAAGATCCATCTCCAGGAGGTGTAAGCGGAGTTCGTCGGCCGCTCGTCGGTCGAACGGGTTTAGAAAAATGTAGCGCGTGAATTCCGATGCAAAATGCAGTTGCGACGGTTCGAAGATCACCAGATTCTCCTGCTGTAAAACAGCAACTCTTGCCAAATTCTGACGACATTGTGCCGCATATTGGCATTCATGATAGCACGCCAGAGCAGTGGATGTGCTGCAAGTGATGAAATCGCCTGCCTTTGTGGATCTTCAAGAGTGGAGGCACGATTTCTGCGTTCCACATCGCCACTGGAACTGTCGAGCCTCGCTCAATGCTGGGCCGGACTTGAATTTCGAGGGGGTCTGTAAGAGACCCTCACGACCGATTGGCGTTTTCACAACCCTCAACTTCAGAAGGAAAAAACCATGCAAGGGCTACTCAATTTGTATCGCGAACGAAGCGGCAACCCGCAGTTCTGGGCCGAACCAATCAATGCCTTCACGAATGTCTCGTTTGTGCTCGCAGCATTTGCGGCGTGGAATCTTGCCAGCCGTCGCCAGGTGTTGACGGAAGGTTCCTGGTTACTCATCGTGCTGGCCGCAACAATCGGGGTGGGCAGCTTTCTATTCCATACGTGTGCCACAAGTTCAACGATGTGGTTAGACATCATTCCGATCGCCCTGTTTCAGATAGCATTTTTCTGGCTCGCGGGTCGGTACCTGCTCAACTTGCCGGTTTGGCTATCAACCGGCCTGGTCGTCGCGGTGGTAAGTCTCTCCTTCGCGGCGATGCCACTCTACAAGCCGCTCAACGGCTCTCTGTTCTATCTTCCGGCGTTGCTCACCATCGGCGGATTTGGTCTTGCTACATATCTCAAAGGTGGGCCGGAACCTCTGCTTTTACCAGTGGCTGCAGGGGTGTTCGCTGTCGCGATTTTCGCCCGTTCGGTCGACTGGATCGTTCCGTTGCCGATCGGTACGCATTTTGTCTGGCACCTGCTGAATGGCGTGGTGCTCTATCTCGCGATGCGTGCTTGGATCATTCATTTGGCCCAGACGAAAATTGCTGACTTTCAACTTTGCTGACTCTACCGGATTGCAGGTGTGATTTTCGTAAGGTGGCCTAGGTTTCTTACAACCTGGGTCACCCAGCGAGGTAGGTCAGGCTGTGCCTGACGATGACGGGGCGGGGACAGGTTTAGATGTCAGATGAAGTGAGGTCGTGGCACTGTTTTGCGACTGTACTCAGTCGTTAAGCAGTGGTTCCGGGAGCGAGGCAGTCCCCGAAGCAGTGGCACGAGACCATTGATTGCGGCGTGACTGTGTGACGAAGTTGACTCCCCTGACCGCCAGTGATGCGTCGGTCTTGCCAGTGAAATTCCCCCTGGCCCGGAAGGGGACGATCGACAGCAACTGGTGAACCGGACCGCCCCAACCTCGGCGGTGGGACCAGGGGTGTACGCGTCACGAATACACTGCTTCGGCGCCCCAGTACAGTCGCCAAGCAGTGCCACCCTGTCATCGTTCGCTCATCAGGTTCTTGAATTCGATCAACAGTTCACGACTCCGTTAGACAGTAAGTCTTCGCCGGGAATTAACACTGGTCGAATGGAAACTTCATTGACTGCGAGTCACATATGCCTTCGCGAGAAATTGTCTCGCAACTGTGTTCTACTCGTGCGTATCAAGGGGCTTAGTATGTTAAGACGGAACTCAACGTCGCGAACTCCCAGCGGCTTCACCCTCATTGAACTGTTGGTGGTCATCGCGATCATTGCGGTCCTGATCGCCCTGCTGCTGCCTGCAGTCCAACAAGCCCGCGAAGCGGCGCGCCGCTCGCAGTGCCGGAATAACCTCAAGCAGATGGGCCTGGCGGTTCACAACTATCACGACACCGTGCAGCAGTATCCCTACGGCGGACTTGCCGCGAATCATGCGAATGGCTGGGTAATGATCCTCCCCTACCTGGATCAGGCGAACGTGTACAACACGTTCAACTTCAGCGCTGACGTAGGGGGATCGGATGCAGCCAACCAAGCGGCGAAGATCGTCCCGATCCCTCCGTATTTCTGCCCGTCGCACACCCGGCTACGCCAGGTTGTGCCGGTATCGGGTGCAGGGGGCAGCGCCTATTATGGCGGAGCACGGGGGGACTACTCGATGAACTGTGGCACGACGAACTGCTATTCCACGGCGATCGCCGACTGGAGTGGGATTACGAACATTCAATCCAGCATCAAGATGCGCGACGTCACCGACGGGACGTCGAACACCATCCTCGCGGGAGAAAAATGGACCGACCCCACTCTGGCGTCGAATGTCTCTCCGGCAGCCCCCGATTCCAATGTCAGCGATAACGCCTATTGGCAATGGGGGAACTATGGTTGCCGACTTGTCAAGAATCCCATGAATGTGAATCTGGCCACGATCGGTATCACATACGGTGACACGTCGGCCAACTTCGGAAGCCAGCATATTGGCGGTTGCCACTTCGTGTTGTGCGACGGCTCCGTCCGATTTATCAGCCAGAACATTGACATGACCACTTACCGCAACCTGGGAAACCGGGCCGACGGGCAAGTCTTGGGCGAGTTCTAAGTCCTATTTTCTACTTAGTAAACGTCAACATTAATAAACGCCAACAAAACCTCTGCGGTCATTCAGAATCCTTTGAAATAACAAGGATTCTGAAGCGTCCATAACCGGTTTTGTTTGGGGCTCTTGCTACGTGTTACAGAATACAGAAATATCCAGATCTCATGATTCCTCGGTTTTGCTTGAGTGTCCTGCTACTGGTTGTCTTGGCTGGATGCGGATCTTCTGGTCCCCCCATTGTGGCCGTTTATGGAGTGGTGAAGCTGGACGATAAACCGGTTCCCGCAGCCTTGGTACAATTTATTCCAGAAAAAGGGCGGCCCTCCAGCGGGATTACAGATTCCAACGGGCGCTACGATCTGGTGTATACTCATGACCAAAAGGGAGCATTACTGGGAACGCACAAGGTGAAGATCACGACCGGCCGCGAAAAAGCGATCGTGGAAGGGAAAGTCATCCAGGAAACCGTTCTCGAAAAGATCCCGATGCAGTACAACGTCAATTCCAATTTGACCGCCGCTGTCAAAACGAGTGGTTCGGCAATCGATTTCGCATTGTCATCGAAATAACGATTTTTCAACGGGTGGCCCACGACGAGAACTCTCCATCGTGGTGATGGCTGCATGAGGTCAGGGCTCTTTGTTTTCATCCTCTGCAAATACCTCACAGAATCTCGTCCCCCAATGCAATCGCGGATCGCCTGAAAGCCATCACAAGATTGGCGAACCGCCGTTATCGTGGGGTAGGTCAAGTTGCGTTGCAACCTGAGTCCACAGGAGCTAATCAACAATACCAGGATCCAACCAACGGGTCGCTTGGCATTTACCACTGGCGAATCAGCGTAACGACAACGATGGGAAAACCCGGCAGTTGGCCGAACAGGGGTCTTGTAGACCTCGATTGCGAAGAAACCGGAGCCATCCAACAGATTCGCGATTGACTACAATCGAAAAAATCTCTATAATGACGGCCATATAAGTCTGGCGTTTGTGCGCCGACCGTGACATATGTCGCGTATTACATGAAGTACAAGGAGAATTTTGATGGCCAAAGTAGCTGTAAGCGCGCCCAAGCCCAGTCGATTGACTATTTATGATTGCCAATCAACATTTCAAATGGTTGATCGCGCGAGGGAACACGCAGGCGGCAATTCCGACGACGGCGAGTTCAGCCGTTCGGTATCATTTGACTACGGGGCCGCAGAGCAATACCTGAATGAAGCTCGGGTTAATGTAGGGCTCGGATCTGCCGAACTCTCTATTGCAATTGCCACATCCGACCCCGCATCCGAAGCTCAATCTCGCTTTTTCACTGCGTTGCACAAAAAGGGAATCCTTGTCGAGCAAGTAGATTTTCGCCACGCCACGCCAACGCTGCCTCTGGGCGCGGAATACGACAGAAGTGACCACAAGCAACCCTCTGTCGCAACGCAGATATCATATGCGCTGGGAATTCTCACCGCTCGCGAGAGTCCAGAAGTCGTTATTGTTACGCGTTGCTTCGAAATTTATGGTCCCGTGTTAGATTTTGTTTCAAATCGCGGCGGAAAAGCTGCGATTGCTTTTTTTCGTCGATCGATGGATGGTCGATGGGCTCAGAACGGCCTCTTCGATCCGGACTCGCCGGTGGCATTTATTGACCTTGAGCCTGTGTCCCGCCTGCTGCTTGGAGTTGATCTTCGCGAGGTGGCTGACAGAAAAGCTAGAAAGGGAGGGCTTGCCGGGATTTGACAACTTAACTCGCCTGCCGAATTGCGTTACGTAGCTATGAATAGTTGATTCAACAAATGTAACTGTTGAATTTAGTGGCAATATGCCCGAAGTTTAATGAACGTATAAAAAGGAACCACAAATGATCCATAAGGATATCGGTGCGCCCGCACCTTCAGCATTTCTCGCTCATACGACTCGTAAGACCGAACATCAGCCCTCGAATGACGACGCGGCCGACGCCGACAAGGAGCTGTGTCAATGGGAAGACGACGGAGGAGCTCTTGCGCCTGAGGAGCCTGGAATTTCACTTGCTGAGCCGACCAAACCTCAATGTGAACTTCAGGTGCCCTCCCCCCACATTCCAATTCGTTCTTAGTCACTAGTTTTCGATAGTGGCCGCGTGCGCAAAGAGGGCAAAACATGCAATCGCATGAGTTGATTTCAAGCGCGTTTACCGCTGCGTTGCTCAGGGTGGTACAGTTTTCTGTGCCACCCAAGAGCGGCGCGGAATCGCCTAACGCGTAGTGGCCTTGATTTCACTGTGACATATATGTCCATAACAATAAGACAACCTAATAACAACAGGTTCTAGCTGACAAGTGGCTAGGCACTCACCCCTGCAAATCGCTTCGCACACACAGATTCTAGAGAACCTGTGCCATCCCGCGGATTTTCTCAATGATCTGCTACCCATCCACTCCGACCAGCAAACTCATGCACCAACCACGCAGGGTGGCCCAAGCTGCTCGCAACTTGGGTTGACAGGATGCATGTTTCCGAACTCGACATGTATTCTGATCGCTCTGTTTGCATCAGAGTCAATGTCCGGTTGCGGATGCCGATTGGCAGGGTAATCGTCAGACGATGCGGATTGAATCCCAAATTGATATCTGGCCTTCTGACAACCCGGGTTGCAAACCATCCGTGGCCGGTCAAGGCCCTGGGCTGACATAGCGTCCCACAAACAAAATGCTCGCGGTTTCGCGATCTCGAATGAGAAATATGAACGGTTTGTCGGCGACGAAAAAGGGAATAAACGGGCGAGTCTTCAGAGTGTCGCCAGAACCCTCGCCAATTGGAAAACTGCCAGCTGTTGCCGCAGCCGCTTCGGTTCCGAGTTCACTGACATCCACAGACGTCTGATGCACCACATCGGAAATATAAACGCGATCTTCAGGCCGCGACGCCGAGGTTAGTTTGTCGAATTGCGCTCCCTGGGGATTATCTTCTGGATTCTCGAAGGCACGCAGCATTCCCATCGACTGCAAAGTTTTTGCCAAATTGAACTTCGATTCGAATTTGAATTTCGGAATCAGGACATAGACGGTCCGCAACTCCAACTGACCAATCCACCGTTGGAGGGTCTCATACGATAGAGACTGCTCAAGGTCGGCGATCCCGGTTGCGGATTGTGGCACGAGCAGAATCATATGGAGCTTGTGGGCTTTGCAATCCAGCGCGAGCATCGTATGTCCCTTGGCATCGGGGTACAGCGAAGGATCGTCGTTCTTCATGTCGAATCGAACTTCGCGCGGCGTGGGAAAGAGGTCTCCCGTCGCGGTAAAAGCACCATAACTCGCGGTTCCCGGATTCTCCTGATACATCATCTGCAATTCCACCGAACGATCGTTCGGCAGCCGAAATTGTTGCGGACGAGTATCGTAAGCCATAAATGGCTGGGCCCAATCACCTTTGAAATAGACAGTATTCGTGATCACCAATTTCGTCAGATCGGTGATGTCTCCAGGGGGTAGAAGATCCTGAATGCGATTGTTTGTTTGCTCGGCGACCCATTGGTTGATCTGCTGACGCGCGGGTTCCGGACGCCCTTTGAAATCGACAGAATACACGACCATTCCGTAACTCGGTTTCACCGTCGAGAGAAAGGTCGGCTCGAGCGGATACGACTTTTCCAACCACAGCGCATTGGCAGTCCGTAATTCGCAAGTTGAAACCCGGCTTACGAGCGCTTTGATCTCATTCCTCAAATTGTCTCGGGCCGGCTCAGATGCGATGGCTTCGTCGCCGCGTTTCGCATCCCAGAGAGCCCGGGTGCGATCGTCGGCTTCCTCGAATTGGGCGCGCAGAGACGCCAGTTTCTCCGTGAAACCAGGCGGCACCGGTGGAACGGCCGCACGTTGCAGTCCTCCTTGGCCTCGGTGGATCTGCTCCAGGCTCCCTTTCGGGATATGGAGAACATCGAGCATTTGATCGCGTGTTTGATCAACGGCTCCCTCGGCGGCCATCGCCAGCACGGGGGAAATTGAGAAGGGCGAGATGAACAGATTCTCTCCTAGTTCCGTTTCCGCAAGTCGCCGATACAGGTCAATCGCAAAGTGACCATTGGCATCCGAGGCCGCCTGCAGATCGGCGGACATTGACGGGTATCCGCTTCGACGAGACGTCTGTTCGCTAGCCCCCATGATTGCCAATCCGACGACGATGGCGATCATCACGAGACTGATGCAACAAAACAAAAACAGTTGCGATCGATTGGCGGCGTTGTCCATGATGCGGTGCTGCTCCAATTGGATCTCACACAAATCGTGACAGCCCCAGCAGTGAACCTGGCGCCAGATATTGGCAATCTACTCAACAGTGGTGAAAATTAGAACATGAGATCTCGTGCTACCCCACGCATCGGGTCGCCAATGACTTTGAACACTAGAAATTGTTGCAGAAGGGACGTTTCAATACGAACCGTTACGGTCGATTTTCAGTCTCTATTACTGCTGCTGCATTCCCGATCGCGGTAAGGCGGAACTTTGAGAAACTGGGGCGTTGGGCAGACATTTTGGAGACTAATCGGGAATCGGATCGGTTGCGATGGCGTGCAACTGAGGTGCGGCGAACCGGGGGCAGGGGGAGAAGAAATCAAAGGGAGCAAAGAAGCGGCGTGTTTTCAGAGAGCGTGAAGCAGGGAATATCTCACGCAAAGGCGCAAAGAGTGCAAAGTGTGAGACGCGGCGGCGGCGTTGATTGGCGGTTTGGGGCGGGAGAACCCATTTTAGGTGACCGTGGCGGGCAAAGAAATCAAAGAAGTTAAAGGGGCGGGAGAATTCGCGAGGTTGATTGGATGGCCGAGGTTGGTCGATTGGGGTCGGGCGTTCAAATTTCCTGACTCTACCGGATTGCAGGTGTGGTTTTTCG
>JAZKFE010000479.1:0-53351 GCA_040386595.1 Planctomycetota bacterium
GGGTAGCCCAGATTCTCGAATCTGGGTGAGCGCAGCGAACAAGAGGCCCGGCTCCTTCAACCCCAGCAAACAACGCGACTTTCACCCGGTCATTTCCCCGGCACATCCCACCGCCGCAACACGAATTGACTCAGCAGATTCACGAGCACAAACACGCTCAGCCCCAATAAGGTGCAGGTCAACACGGCCGCAAACAAAACATCCGTTTTCATCTGCCCGGACGCCAACGTGATGTAATACCCCAACCCGTGCGACGTGCTCCCAAACCCGACAAAGAACTCGCCCACTATCGCCCCGATCACCGACAGCCCGCTCGAGGTCTTCGCTCCGGCAACCAAGAACGGCACACAATTCGGAACCCGCAGCTTCCACAAAATCTGCCACCGCGAGGCGTTGTAAATCTCAAACAACTCCAGAAACCGGCTATCGACCGCCAGCATCCCGGTCGTGGTGTTCGTAATGACCGGAAACAACCCGATCATGAACGACACAATCACCACGCTGCGGAACCCAAAACCAAACCAATTGATGATCAAGGGAGCAATCGCCACGATCGGCACCGTCTGCAGAAAGATGGCATACGGATAGCAACTGCGGCGCACCAATGGCGACTGCGAGAACGCCAGCGAAATCACAAACCCCGCACACAAGCTGCTCACAAACCCCAGACCGGCAGCCGATCCCGTGATCCACAACGCCCGCAACAGATCCTGCCGCTGCTCACTGGCCGCTTGCAGCACCTTGAGTGGCGACGGAAACAGATACGCCGGCACATGCCAGACCGTGGTCGCGGTATGCCAACTCAGCAAGACGAGAATGAATAGACCCGCCGGTGGTCCCAACCATTGAACGCCACTCCAGAGTTTCGATCTCATGTGGAGATCCTCCGTAGCAGCGTGCTGACTTCCGCCGCCAACCGTGCAAATTCGGCCGTGCCGCGGAGTTCGGGGGTTCGAGGATACTCAAACGGAATCGGCAACTCGGCAATGATCTGCCCGGGCCGCGGCCCCATCACTAGCACGCGCTGACTCAAAAACACCGCCTCGTACACACTATGTGTAATAAATATTCCCGACCACTGTTGACGCCGCCACAGCGCTAACAATTCCTCATTGAGACGCTGCCGCGTAATCTCGTCGAGCGCCGCAAAAGGTTCATCCAGCAACAGCAGTTCGGGCCGAGTCACCAGTGCTCGCACCAACGCCACGCGCATCCGCATCCCACCCGACAGTTGATTCGGCAGAGACTGAGCAAACTCCTGCAGACCAACCAGCTCCAGGGCCTCGCGAATCCGCCCGGCATGCTCCGCTCGCGGTACTCCGAGCAATTCCAGGGGCAAACGAATGTTGTCCTGAATGGTGCGCCACGGGAGCAACGTCGCCTCTTGAAAGACGAACCCCATCTGCAACCCCTGCCGCCGCGCCTGAACGGCCGACTGTCCCGCCACTCGCAGACTCCCCGAGGTCGGGGCAATCAACCCCGAAATCAGCCGCAGCAAAGTCGATTTCCCACACCCCGAAGGGCCCACAATCGACACGAGCTCGCCCCGCTGCAATTGGAACGTGTTCGCCGCCAGAGCCTCCACAGGCCCGGGAAACGTCAACCCAACTTGATCGCAATCGACCAGGGATTCGCGAAGAGAATCGGCCACGAGGGGTGTCACTATCGCATCTGGAGTAGGGAAAATTGCAGGCCGTCAAACAACGCAGGGGGAGGCACCCAGCACTGCTACTTTAGACCATTTGCCACCACTCCGAAAGGATCCCGTCAGGTTGAACCGGCAACTCAAACCGCCCCCGCCAATCGGGCCAACACCCCTTCCGACACCGGCCGAGGACACGACCACACCAGAAAGAACTGCGCCTGACGAGCCCACCGCTGAGCCGGATGCGGAGCCACAAACCCCACCCCCTTCGCCACCATTAACGCCGCCTGAGTCACTCGCAAAACCAATAACGTGGCCTCCAGCCGCAACGCGAGAACTCGCTCAGAATCCGGCGCCACAGCCAGTTCATGCAGCTGGCCACGAACCGTCTCTAAAGTTCGTTCGAAGCCAACCGTCATTTCATCCAACGCAGGACGAGCAGCCACTTCTTCTCGCAGATAACCCACTGCCGCCGCCGACAGTCCAATTGCTAAACAAGAAGTATCCAGCCCGCCACCACCCGATTTTCCGAGAACACTTTCCACGGGCCCCACCAAGATCTCAGCGGGCTCGATGATCACCTCGCGACAATGCACCAGACTGGTCCGCGATCCCCCCAGCGATGCTAACTGCAACGGCGGATCAATCTGCCCCACAAGCCGCTCAGCCGGCAACACCAACAACACTTGGGTCGAGTCCGCCAAAGTCGCCCCGACGATAATCCCCGCAGCCTGATCGGCTCCCGTCACCCAGGGAATCTCACCCTCCAGCCGCACTCGACCGTCGGACAGCAACGTCGCCCGCAACGCCGGTTCCTGATGTTGTCGCGAGGTCGTCAGCTGTGACAGGCCCACTGTCATGTAGATCTCACCCCGCGCCAATCGCGGCAGAAATCGTTCTCGCAGAGCCACGGGCCCCTTCAGCAAGTGCCGAATCGCCGCCTCACGCTGGCTCAGAGCAAACGCCGTCGTGAGACACCCCGACGCGATGCTCTCCAGTCCGACCAGCAGCTCAACCGCACTCAGCCCAGCCCCGCCATACTCACGAGGAATCGACCAGCCCACAGCCCCAGCCTGCCGCAACAGATCCCACGACGACACGGGCCAATCCAACTGCCGATCAGCCTCTTCAGCGGCCACCGTCAATCGCTCACGAACATCAGCAGAAAGAAAATTCATGAATCGCCAAGATGACTACAGACCAAGATCGACACAGGAGGCACCAAGCCAGCGTAGCGCTCGCCAAGAATCATGTCAATGGAGCATCAACCCCGGCAGCCACCGCAGAAACTTAGAGGATAGAGCAATTTCAGCACCAACAAACAACGCGCCCAGGCGAGCGTCCGGCGTGAGCCGGATGGTTCTCCCCCGCTGTCGGTACTAAAGTAGACGTGCAAAATAAACTGTGCAGGCGAGCCGGGTGGCGTAAGCCCCCGGATTCTTCTTCGTGTGCAATACCAGAGGATTTACGAGGAATCCCGGGGCTTACGCCGCCGGGCTCGCCAGCACAACTACTTCTGAAGACCGACCTATAAACACATCGAGTACCCCAGAAATTGAAAAACGCACAACAAAACGATTAAAGAAGAGTCTTCTAGCCACGAAAGAACACAGGTTAAACACGGCAAAAAGTAAAACGCAGCCTGAAAACCATCTCGAACAAACACAGGCCCATTCCGTGTTCAATCTGTGTTCTTCCGTGGCTAAAAAAACTCTTCCTCAATCACCAAACGCTCGAAGTCCACTTCCTAACTCAGTGCTCTCCGTGTCTCCGTGGTGCAATCCTCTTCGTACGAATTCGTAGTTAAACGCCACGCCGCGAAGAGTCAGACCACGCCCCCCCCCTCTATGAAGCCTTCGCGGTTGTCGGCCCCATCAACTTGGCAACATTACTCGATACAAACAGACTACAAGGATCTAAACCGCGCGCGTTGATCGTAGCAATCGCCGCGACGCATGATTGTCCCTGATAGACTACTCGGTCTCCCTCCAGGACAACCCACGTTCTTGACTCCTGTTGTCGCGTCATTGCGAAACTTCCACCGACCGTGCTCCGGCCGTGAGGCTGAGGATTGGCCCGGCTCCCCAAACGCCGGTTGTGGCCTGCGTTGCCACAACATTAAACTCATTTGCACTCTAATTAAAACCAGATCCGGCAGAGGGACACTCTCACGAGACGTCAGGCGAACATGCTCCACTCCCAATGAATAACAAATGCACAGAAACAGGACTCACGCACGTAGCCCCACAGGCAGGTTGGTGAAACTCCTTTAGCGACAAAAACGACACCCCAGCACCGTGGGCCACGGGAACGAAGACCGGCAACGAGAAGGTCGCCAGATACGCGGGATTGGACGTTCTAGGTCGCAATGCGGCAAGAAAAAAAGAGTCTCGCCAGTCCCTGTCACGGCCTGATCTGCCGTGATGTGCTTGCCATGTGTTGATGAGGTCAATATTACACCAGACAGGCGTCTGGTGTCAAACGAAATTCAGGCTGATTTCGAGATTATTTTTGACGTTCAGCACGACGTCATGTTTCGCGAATTTACCAGTGTTTTCACACAAACAAGGCCTATACACGTGACGTTTTCCAAGCCAATTTTAGCAAGCCGCCACACAGTCCTCGCAACGACGCCAACCGGACCTTTTTTGCCATCAATTTTGTCTCTTCAAATGGGCAACATCCAAACGATTCGACTTCTCGAGCGACACCCACATCTTGCGTCAAGAATCGATCAATTGGCGACGAGCTGACCGGCATTTCGATTAACAATCGAGGTCGTGCTAATTCCAGGGAGACGCTCCACAAACAACACCTGGCCGCAGAACTCGGCCCCCGGAATAGACTGGCCGCGGTAATCGCTTCCTAAGAAATAGAAATCGGGCTTCAAAGCCTGCAGAATTTCTCCCGGATCATTCGCATCGAACACCAGGCCGGCATCAATGCCACAGACATCGTAAAGAGCTCTCAGCCTCGCTTCGGCGGTCTGCACCGGTCGACTTTCTCCCTTGCGGAGCTTCACACTCGCATCAGAATTCACCCCCACCAGCAGCCAATCGCAGTTCGCCCGAGCCACCTGCAATAACCAACGATGACCTTCGTGCAGCAAATCGAACGCCCCATTGACGAATCCCACCGTCTGACCGCGATCACGATGCCACGCACTCCACGACGGAATCTGTGGCAGTAGCCTCGACTCTTGATGCATCATCGAACTCCTGAGTAGTCGCCTGAATCTGAACCGGAATACAACCGTGTCGCTCAACCTGCAGACCAGCCGCGGCATTGGCCAATTGGGTCGCCGTTGGCCAGTCCAGGCCGACAGCTCGGGCACAGGCCAGCACGGCAATGAACTGATCCCCCGCTCCGGTCACGTCATGCACGGCGCGAGTGCGCGCGGGAAATGTTTTCACCTGCCACGAACGACAAGCGAGCTCGCAACCGTCTTGATCCAACTTGACCACCGCCGCCTGACTCTGCAGTTGCCGACACAGGTCCCGAGCAGACTTGCCCGCAGCTTCTTCGCGATTCGGAACAACGCACTCCACGCCATAATATTTGGGCCAGTCAACACCCTTGGGAGGATCGACGAAGACCGGCACACCAGTATCACGACACGCCTGAATGATGCGGTCCGTGCAAACTCCCTTGGCATAATCCGCAATGATGATCGCATCAAACAGAAT
This sequence comes from Planctomycetota bacterium, assembly GCA_040386595.1. Taxonomy (GTDB): domain Bacteria; phylum Planctomycetota; class Planctomycetia; order Planctomycetales; family Planctomycetaceae; genus JAKFVC01. The sequence goes on from JAZKFE010000479.1 coordinate 5,332, forward strand.
ATTCTGAGCCGCTTCGGCGATGATTCCAGCCAACCGCGACGACAGATCCGCATCCAACGGAACCGTCGATTCCGTATCCATCCGAGCCAACTGCTGCCGATGCCGGCCGCTGGCAACCCCGCAAATTCGTTCCTTCGTCGTCGTCGGTCGAGTCGAATCAACAACCGCGAGACAGGTGACGCCCAAGCCAGTCAGAATCTCATAGATCTGTTCGCCGGACCGATTCTGGCCGGTTACCCCCAGCACAGCCGTCTGAGCCCCCAAGGCCGCACACATCGCCGCCACCGCACCAGCACCGCCAAGTCGGCATTCCGTCATGGGGTTCAGCAAAACTGGCACTGGCGCCTCGGGAGAAATTCGCGTCGCCCTGGCCACCCGGTAGACATCAAGCATCAAGTCGCCGACGACCAGGATTCGCTGGCTGGGGATCCGATTGAGAGCTTTTAGTTGCTCCATTTGATCTTTCCTTTTAGGATGTACATTAGCATTCAAGAGTGCAGAAGAATCACAAGGCGGGAGCCCTAATGTATAAGTCCATTTTTCTCACCACATTGATCTGCCTGTCGAGCGTTGCAGCTGCCGACTTGTCAGAAAAGTGGTCGAAACGCCTCGAAACCGCCGACACGATCTACCAGACAGCGATTCGGAAAGCGGACGAGACGAGACTTGTTGCGGTGAAGAAAGCGACCTTAGATCGAGTACGCGTACTGAAGTCGGCCATCGCCGATTCCACCAAGTCAGGCGACTTTACGGCCGCCACGGAATTGCAAAGCCGGCTCGAAGCCGCCGACTCGGAAGGCTCTGTTCGTCCTAAGCCGAAAAATACGGTGAAGTTCGGCGGCCATGAATACGCCCTGATCGAAGAACAAGCCAACTGGCATGTGGCAAAACGTCGTTGTGAAGAGATGGGAGGTCATTTGGCGACTCTCGAAACAACGGCGGAATCTAATAGTTTGATCGAGCTGCTCAAGCGAACGAAAACCATTGCCTGGATTGGTGCGACCGACGAAGAGGAAGAGGGAGTCTGGAAATGGGTGAACGGCAGTAAGGTGCAAATCGAATTCCGTCATGACAACGCTAATAACTCTGAACACTACATGGTCTTCTGGGAGCCGTCCGGAAATTGGGACGACAACGGCAGCTATCGGCACAGCTTCGTTTGCGAATGGGATAACTAACCCTTCTGTTTTATGAGCATTCTGCCCGGTGTTGTTTCGATGCCTGGCTAGCTCCTAATGACAGCGTCTCGTCGTCAACAAAACCCGCGATGGCTTCGTCGAAATATCAGCCAGCGATCCAAGTCGAACAATCCAAGGAACCTCACATGTTTAGGTCAATTTGCGTGGCGACTTTGATTTTCGGCGGCGGGCTGGCTGCGGCAGGAACACTCGCCGAACGCTGGGCAAAACGAGTTGAATCCGCCGATGCGACCTATCAAACAACGGTCAAAAAAGCCGAAGACACAAAATCCATTGTGGTGAGAAAAGCCACTCTGGAACGGGTACGCGTACTGAAATCGGCCATCTCTGATGCGACTAAGGCCGGTGATTTTACGGCGGCCACGGAGTTACAAACTCGCCTCGAGGCAGCTCAGGCCGACGGAGGGGTACGTCCTAAGCCAAAAAACTTGGTCAAGTTTGGTGGCCATGAATATGCCATGATTGAAGACAAGGCCACTTGGCACATCGCCAAACGTCGCTGCGAAGAAATGGGCGGACACTTGGCATCTATTGAATCTCCAAATGAAGAGAGATTCGTTCTGGAACTCTGTGGGACAAAAGGTCAATCCGCATGGCTGGGGGCGTCCGACGAAGAGGTCGAAGGGAAATGGTCATGGGTCAACGGAGGCCTGCTTACCGCGGAACAAATGCCGCGATGGCATCTAACCAACGAGGGCGACCATCACCACCATTTGTGCTACTGGCAGGGCGAGTTCGGAGACTCTGCCGCAGGGGCACGGTTAATCTACATGTGCGAATGGGAACTTTAACGGGCATTGCGCGCCCTCATCGTTTTCCAGTACGTCGATAGTAGTCAGGCCAGGGCGGTGTGGTCCGTGGGCACGTCCCCGGATTTTTTCCGTGTCCCCAACGCATCCACCTTAATGTCGTTGTTAGTGATAATATACGACTGATTCCAACGGCGACCGACTCCACAGGCATGGGGGTAGACATTGGCCAGCGCTTGGTTTTCGGCCAGCTCTTTCTTCACGGCGGCCAGGTTCTGGTAGCTTTGTTCGGAAGAATCCCCGATCAACAGCACATAGTGTTCAGTATCATGACAAATACAAAACAACGTGTAGAGTTTGCTGGTCCAAGTGGTCTTGGCTCCAGAACGCGGAGCGATGATCGCTTCTTGCGTTCTGCGTTCTTTATGTTTCCACTGCAGGATCTCTGGCAATCGTCGATGCAGCTTGGAGGAGGGCAGGGTGAAGTAATGAGGAAAGAAATGCCGGCCCCAGGCTATCAGCTCGGGCGGATACTCCTGCGACAATTGCCGGGCAATGATGCGGTCGTAGTGTGTGCATTGATCGGGCTCCAGGTGGTGACGAATCTGCCGGTAGCGTCGCAGCCGCTCATGGAATTGATCCCGGCTGGCTCTCACGGCGTCCGAAATCGGCAGGGCCAAAGGCAGGCCGATATGACTCAAGGTAGTACATCCTCTCCACATCGCGATTCATCATGTGGTTCAAGGTCAGATGTCGCTTGGTGCGACTGAGCGTTGGCGGCCTCCACCTGCAGGATCAGCGCGTCGATATCGACACTGGTCTGCATGCACTGGAACATGACCGCAGTCGGTTTCTCGATCCCGCGCAGTGCCGACTCGCGTTTGTTGCATTCGGTCAACACACGGAGGAACGAGGCATTGCCGGCCTGAGCTTCGGTGGTGGTGATCGATTCGTCGCCACCGCCACCGCGTGGGCCCACCTCTTTCGTTTTCTCGACCGTCCGGACTTTATCTGTCTGTGAACGATTCCAACCGGACCAAGCAGCCTGCCGGATTAAACTCACCTCATCAAGTAGTTTTTCGATATGGGCCCGGACCATTTGCTGCCGACCGGTGTCGCGCAGTTCCAGCAACCGGTGGATCGTAAGATGGACCCAGCTCGCTGATCGGCCGAGCTCCTTCGCAATCTGGCGGTACGTATCGCCGCGGACATACCGCTGCCACGCTTCGTCTTCCTGATCGAGAATCTCAGCGACCGCCGTCGAGCGACTTCCCGGCCGATTCACCGGAGCAGCGGTCACTGGCCACCGTGGTTGTTCGGGCACGACTCAGCCCTCCTGAGGCCAGTTCGGACAAATGGGGAGATCAGGAAGAGAATTAGGATACATCTCGCGTAGCAAACCGAATCTGCCCAGAAACGCTGCCACACCGAGCGATCAGCAGGCAGGTTGACAGACAACCGGACACCCCATGGGCTCAAGTACGGAGGCCATCACCGCAGAAGAGCCGATTTCGGCCAGAAGGAGACGGCACGGCGATTGCTTATTGAGATCCATCAGCAACGGATCGTTGAGCGATTTCTGGGTAGGGGGTTGTCCGTACCGATCGCTCCCCCTGCGACCTATGGGGACTCTGTCATGTATTACTTGTATGGCTCCAAAACACCAGGGGCCAACAAACTGGTTGCCACATTTGATACCGAAGAGCAATTGCTGGCCTATGTGGGATGGGCGACGCTTCGTAAAAATCCTAATGGGTCATCCAAGTTTGAACAGGGAAGTGTGATTGTTGGATTCCAATGGTGGAAGAGATCGGAACAACCTCTGACCGATGAAGCTCCCCAAACAGTCACGCACAATCCCTCAAGCAGCATGCTCTAGCCATAACCTCGCCGCACAGCCACCAGCGGCGCCGGGCACGTGATTTGCGTTGTACGTTCTTCTGAGGTCCCGGTCGGGATCGGCACGTGTGTGGCGGCTTTTGTCGCCGGAACGACGTGTCGACCCGTTTTCAAGCTTGCGGGCTGCGAAGGAAGGGTTTCTAACATGTTACGCCGATCACTCTCTCTATTGGTACTCGTTGGCGCTATTGCATCCACTAATTATCTATTTGGACAAGTTGCGGCTCCACCGCGGGTCGGCTCGCAATCCTCGGAGGGCAACTCAGCTCTGAGGGCCAATACATTTGAGGCCAATAAACCGGTCGCCACTCCAAATGCCATTATCAAACCGATTCCACTGTCAGCCGACGCACAACGCGCCGCCCTCGCCAACATTGATAAAAACATCCTTGAACAAACCGAATCGCTGAGCGAGAAGCTCACCACGATCCTACCGGACGAACTCGCGATTCTCGCGAAGACGAATGGCTGGAAGGCCGAAGATCAGACGAAACTAGTCGTGGCCCTGCGAGCCGGCGACCACACTGCTGTTTATGAAGCCTGGGCTCACGGCAATCCGCAAGATACAGCAGGAGCCGAAATCGCTGGACGGCAAACCGTTGTGAAACACCTCATGGCGCGACTGGTGACCGATGTCGATAAGAATAAGGCGGCGGTCCGTAAGAATGTCGCTGAACTCGATATGGCGTTAGGAAAAATTGCTAGCTCGACTCCCGCAATCTCTGACCTGACTCCGATGATGAAGATCTTAAAGACATGGGTCGAAGCTCGTCATCTACTAGAATCGGCTGAGCCCGAAAAGGGTGCGGTGGCGAAGTTACCTGGCGGTAGTGTCACGATGGTGTTAGATCCAAGTCTGCCTGCAGGTACCGCGATTGTTCTTGGTAAAGAAGCCATGTTGATTGGAAACGAAGGAGCTGGCCCCATGGCCATCGTTCAAGGGAATGTCGCTCAAGCGTTGAAGTTGCCCATCGTCACAGGCAATCCTTTGCCAGAGAGCCAAAGTGATGAAGTCTCACTCGGGACATTAATTGTTAATCCTACAAGTTCTCGAGCCACCATCAACTACAACATCAATGGCAATCATTATGTGATGGAACCTGGCATGCGGCAGAAGTTGCCTGGTGATCGCAAGTGGGTGATTGAATTTGATAAAGGTCAAGCGTTTGGACCGTCAACCTACACGCTGTCCGAAGGCACTTATTACTTTACTCCGAGCGATCTCGGGTGGCAGCTCTATCGCCAACGGTTTGACGTGGTGATGGATAACTCGCAGAGCAACCAGGAATTTCACTTCCTCTTCCAGGGCGAAGACATGGCGGTCCCCGCAGAAGCGACTCGGACAATCAGTTCGCTCTATCCGATCGTAGTGCGGTTTGATCGCGGCAACGGCTCGGAATTCGTCACAAAAGAAATTCGAACGAGTGGCAATATTCAGATTGGTGTCAACGCCACGGATAACCAATGGGACCTGTTCCCGACGAACGATAACAAACGCGAGCTGTCGAACATCAAACCGTTTAACGCCGCTGGTTCGTCAAAGCGATAACAGATAACGGCCACCATCGAGAGCTTGATCAGACAACTTAAAACAAGCCCAGCAACAGGTGTCAGGAACTGAGGACGGATTCTTGGTTCTGGCACCTGTTTGTATTGGATCGCGGAGGAGAACTCCGATACTCGAAACTCGGGTGGCCCACAGACACTGCGGTGCCCAAACTCCGAACCTTAGGCATCCCGGAAAACCGCACGATTGTCGCATTTTTCGAATAAGCCGGACGGGACACTTGAAGAGCTCGTTTTTGTAGCGCCAAAAGTACCAACCAGCGATAGCGCAACTTAGCCCGGTAGTAATCGCAACCGAGCGACAGGCAACCCACCATGTCGATGGGGCAGTCCACAGATATCAGGAGACGAGAGCGCCGCGAAGGACGCGAGCAACGAGCCAAATCCCGCATTCCAGCCACGATTCGGAGTCGCATCGCAACAGCTGCTGCCGTGGAATGTGACCTGGAGTTCACCGCGACGCACGCTCGGATCACATTTGAGACGATCAGAAAACGCAAGAATCATGGGGACTTGCGACTCCTGCATTGATGGCGAGCGATATTTCACAATACATGCCCCCTCAGCGGCAAACTATTTTGACGATTCAAAGATGCGGAAGTCCATGGCTACGCGACCAATACGACATACCGCACGCCACACACTGGTCGGCAACCCATCAAGGCCCAGCTCCGCGTCAGCCTAACTCCCCGGTCAGCTGAATTTGTGTGTGCTTGATTATAGAAACAGAGTCTAGGATTCGTCCGTCACTTTGACGTTTCGTCTTTCCTGAACCAGCGAAAATTGGTCCTGAAATGGCCTAGACCAACAGCGACACAATAGTCTTTGAACACTATTTACATTTCGCTTACATTTCCTGCGTGTCGCGGGCATCTCAATTCTTGATTCAGAGTCAACACCGTCTACCAATCTAGGCAACACTGAGATGACTAGATGGGAAACGGCCACTGACTCGCACAGACTTAAAAGCTGGCCTTCCTGCACGGTGCTTTCCCCACAACCACGCCTGGCCTTCATCGGGGTTTCTCTGCGGTGTTCCAACACTCCGTCTCCAGCCGAACCCCACAAACGACCTCGAGATTCAGATTCCCGTAAGCATCGTACTCCACAATACGCTCGGCCTACCGTTTGGTTCGACTGGGAAGAAGAACAACCATTTTCGTTGCGTGATTGGCCGGATACGACAGGCAAAACTACTGAGTCAGTTGCCAGCGGCGAACCAGTTCGGCAACGTTCGTCCATTTGGCAAAGCGTCGCCCGCCGGGTGCATCCCACTCGAAATAAGGAATGCTATCGACATAAGCCGGCTGGCCACCATGGGTGATATCAATGAACTGTAAGTCGAACGGTAGCCGCGATTGCTGCAATGCCTGCCGAGCCGCTCGGCAGGGTGCGCACCACGTCGCCGTATAAAGAATGACCACCGGCCGCCTGGTAGCCGCCGTCTCGATCTCCCCCGGCTTAACCGCTGCTGACACCAGGCGATCAGTGACAACAAACTCGACGGGCGGCACATACTGCGCCACCACAAAGCTGGAAGTCTCACGCTCGGTAATAATGAATCGCTCGGCAGCACCGGCTGGCGAACCAACTGCGACTAACATCGCAATACTTAAAATAAGACGGGGCATATTTGATCTCCGGTCAACGATAGCTCTCGAACAAATTGCCTCCGTAGCCTGACTCTCTGAGTCGGGTGTATTTCCTCGATGGGAGACCCGACTCGGAGAGTCAGGCTACGGGGCTAAGAATCCGGGGGCTTACGCCGCTCGGATCGCCTGCGCCTTTACTAGAGGCTTCTGCTATTTCAAACTCGCGGTCGCTTGTCGCGGTGCATAGGCCGAGTCGGGCGTGCCCTTGCCTTCGGCGAGTATTCCGTAGCCGTCATCGCCGTAGCTGGCCCCCCATGAATTGCGGAACTCAAAGCCAAACTTGCCCGACGAGATTTCTACCAGCCCGGTCAAAGTGACAGCGTGCGACCACCAGTTGTAGCCGACGCAAACAGGGATACCCTGGAGCACCAACGTCGCACAACGCAAAAACATCTGGTCATCCTTGTCCCCCAGATCCCACCAGTGGGTCACTTTATGCAGGGCCGCATTCTCGACCGCTCCGGGCTTCCAACCACTTTTACTCACCTGATTCGCCGGAACAAAGTCGACGGTCGCCGCCCCAAATTCGACAATCTGCCGCAGGTCGTCTTCGATCACCGCCCCATCATTACGGTATCCGGTCACCGGACCACCAATGCTCCCCGGGGAGAGCACGACGTGCGATTCCCCTTGGGTAGCACGGAGGATTTCAATCGCCAGGGCCGGACTATTGGCGTGGCAATAGTTCGTATTCGCCTGATCTTTGCTGCGAATTCCGGCCCTTTGAGAGATGTGCCGCAAGGTCGACTCGCTTTGGACGAGATCTTTAATCCGACTCGAAAACTCAGTTCGTGGATAAACGTCAAACGTTGGAGCTGCCGCAAACTTCAAGCTGCCCGCGGCACTCACACGAGGCCGGCAACCAAACAACCGCTCAGCGCCACCGCTCTGAGGATGATCGGCGTCGAGCTTCCCATGATCACCAATCTGTTCGCGCCAGTTCGACTCATCAATCACAATAACGGGCATAAAGCTCCTCTTTCTTATTCGATATGCGTGGGTAGAAACTCCACCGCAAGCGTGCTGGGGGTCCTTCGTGTTGCGAGAAATACAAATTACGGGCCGCCGTATATCTTCAACTTCTCAATGACAGCGGTCTCAGTTAGAGGCAGCGGGCCGCTGTAACCGGTCTTGCCGTTGCTAACGGTCAGCCAGGGGGCATTCGATCCAGCTTTCGCCATATCATCCACCGCCATCTTGAACGCCTTTTGAATGGCCGGAGACTGCTGGCTGACGTCTGTGTCCTTGTCGTAGACTTTGAATTCCGGTGTCTTGCCGTCAGTACCAGCCAAGCAATGCGTCGAGCAATAGTCACGTATTTTAGTTGACAACAACGCTTGCATCTGACTCGAAGGAAGCTGCGTCAGGTGAGCTCCATCTTTGACAATCACCACCCACAGCTTACCGACGACAGGTTTGTGATCGGGGCGTGGCTGGGGTGGGCCGGGCTCCGGCGGCGGATCGGTTCCCGTTTTGATCTGAAACCAGACCTTGGAATAAACCGACCCGCCGTGTGCCGTGAGCTGGTAGAGACCAGGCTCGTACAGGCTGAAACTCGCATACCGGTTGTCAATAATCTCGATATCGGATGGGGCATCGTCGACATCAAATACCACGCCAGTATTCTGGCCGGTGAGTCGCAAGATGCAGCGGGTCGAGATTGTGAACACATACGGATCGAGTTTCTTGCCAGTACCGGACACTTCCTTCGGAGCAACCAGCACAGACAGATCCTGCTCAGAAGTCGGGGAACCGACAGGAGCGGGATCAGCAGCCCAGAGAGAGGCCGCAGACAGGCAGAACAGAGCAACACACCAACGCATTGCGGAATCCTTTTTAGGATGAAGTACTCATCGAAGAACACGAAAGAAACAGTGAAAGCACAGACTTACAAGCCACGTCTTCCTGCAAATTCTTGAAACAGGTCATATAAATTATGACCGAGACTCCAGAATCCCAGCGGTGAGAGTTTCCATGTCGGACGTGCGGCCAGTGTCGAGGAGCTGACGAGCAATCTCGATCGCTTCCGCAGCACGGATCGTCTCGCCGTCGCGACGCTTTTCGCGCTTGGCCTTGCGAGCCAAGCTGCGTAACGTGTGAGCGTCATAGTCCTGCGTGTCTTCGTGAAACGCAGCGTTCGAGCGACTTTTCATTTTCCACGCATCTTGCCACGCGGCCGCAATGTCGGGATTTGCGGGCGGTGTGGCCGGAGTCGGAGCGGGAGGAATTGGCGTTTTGCAGAGACTCAACAACTGCATCAACGTCGGCAGAAACGTCACCAAGAAATCGACAAACACGCCATAGTTGTGCTGGCCGGTGGCTTCGTTAATACGACGATCCATGTCAGTCGCAACGGTCTCCAAAATGAGTTTACTCATGGGGCTACTGGCTTTCGTTCGCGAGATACTGGGATGGAGGAAATAGCGATTGTCAAAGTCGGACAATCCGCAGTTCTTTCGTTGCGTGAGCGTTGCTCCGTCACACCAGGACGATGAAGCAAATTCAGCTAGCACGGCGGCGACTACGGCTTGAACTTCAAGAGATCCTGAAGTTCATTCAGGGCTTTGCCCTGGTCGTCAAACCGCCGGTCGTGCTCGATCTGCTTGTTCGTGACCTGCAGCAACCCATCGCACATTCTTTTAGTGGACAATACCAATTCTGCACATTGATCAGAAAGGTGTTCCATGGACTCGATGGCTTTGGAACCGACAGGCTTGATGACTTCTATCAACAGCCACCAGCCCCACTTCCAGCCGGCATAAAATATGGCCACAATTAATGCTCCAGGAAATCCGAGTTCGCGAATGATTTGAGTCAGGTCGGCCGTGGTCATTGAGGTAGCTCCGCTTGCAAAGATTGGAAAATCTGCCATCCGTATAGGATGCGGACAACGCAACGCGTCGTTCCACCGGTAATTCCACTTCCGCAGGCCGGATTTCCAGGCCCGTCCAGCTCGCGATTGGGAGCAGAGGTCCAAGAGATAACCGACTGAGCGACAGGCCCGGAAATGCGTCCTGCGGGTCGTGGTGACGTACGGACAAAAGAGTTCACAGCTAGCGTTTAATAGATCATCGTTCCCATGCTGTTTAAAAGTGCGTGAGCTGCCACAAGCTTCCGGTGCTAGCAAGTACTTGTTGATTGCCCGACGAGGAGAATCACTCGCCGGCGTGTCGAGTTGCTATCGCGGTCACTTCGTGACTCGCCCTATCGCTTATAGAAAGCCTCGACCTGAAGGTTAAAAAACCTGGGCCGCCCACACGGGGGCTTATACGTAGAAATCCATTTCTTTATTCAGACGCCGCAGAACGCGGTTGTTGTCAGACTCGCCCAGCAATCCACAGCGATAGAGCTCGGCTCGATAGAACTCCAATGCGGTCAACAAAGGCATTTGAGGGAGCGACGGCTGCCATGGTTCGGGGAGCTTGAAGGTCTCGGCAGGAGCGACTCCCTTACGAACTTTCGCATCCCAATGTTCGCCAGCAATCGGTTTCATGACAAAGCCCGATTGCAGACAACTGCCGGCCATGCTCCGGCCGATAATGCAGCCGTCATCGCCGTGGTACGCATGCCAAACCCCTTTGCCTTTGCGGCGGCCGATGAATAGAAACCGAATTTTAAAACCCGCCGCAGTCAGCAGCCGAGTCAACTCTAATCGAGCGTCAGCCTGAATCTTGCCAGGCGGGACAATGATTTGTTGGGCAACCATAATGTGACCTTTCTCGCATGGCAGAGAGACGAAGTACCACTCACCATTTTCATGGCTGTGGGACGGCGACGGTGGTCTCGATCTAGGGAGCCCGATGAACACGAGAGCCCCTGCGGCGTTTGACCACTCTGTATTTGTTATGGAGGAAACGGCTTGCGGTCTGCGTCGCCTGAATCAGCGTAAGGCCGATTGACACCGTAGACCGCCGGCCAGTTTGTAGGCAACTTTAGAACTGGCAAGGCACGACCGCAGTGGCCGATAAGCCAAGTACTCCGGAGCCCGTTCGAAAGCTTGATTCGAGAGCAGTTCCAACCAATCGTCGCGATCGGGAAGTTGTGCTTGCAACCAGACCAGCGCCCGGTGCCCTTCACGCTGTCCGAACCGCGTACTGACATCCAGCGGCACGACGACCGATCCCTGCGTGCCATAGGTCATCCAGGCAGAACAAACCTCGTCGATACGAAAGTCGTCGGCCAGAAGCTCACCAGCCTGATCGTGAGTCGGCTGTTCCCAAGTGATGTTCGCGGAGGCCTGGACACCCCAGCTGATTTGAAGTTCGTTGTCTTCCGGAGCCGGTTTCTCGAACAAGGTCAGCGTCAGTGGAATACGCATCATGCCTCCTTCTCAGCACCAGGCTTCGCGGTGCGGCCGAAGCCTCACCATTCCGGCAACTGACATCGCCGGTGGGCGTTGCAGTCACTACACCTATATATTACTCCTATACCGCAGCAGTGTCACTGTTTTATTGCAGCAATGTTTTAACTGCAACATAGCCAGTGACGCGTAACTGACATGTTGACAACGGTTTAAAAACTTTGAAGAATTATGGAAATATCAGGACTGCAACTGGTACCGTAGCGTGTGCACTGACAGAAACCGGCCAAGTGCGTCTTTTCGGGCGGCGGCGACTGGAAGTTGGAACCGCCTGCGAGACACGGACTTCGGGCGACCAAGCCCCACCCTGGCGTGACACGAGTCGCAATCCGCGCTCAGAAAGTCGAGAGCCTCATGGCAAAGAAGAATGGCGAAGCCACTCCAGCCCGGCAATTCAACGCTGCCGAAGTCGAAGCCATGTCGTCGCAGTTGCGGGAAGCGGCCGATAATTTGAGCGCCGCCGCCGCCTTACTGGCGGCACACGAGATTCCTGGAGCCTATTTTCACCTGGCGAACCTGCAGAACACTTTAATCAACAAGGTGTTGGTGTACGCTCGGGATGCCAAAGGACTGGCCGAAGACGAGGTTCGTGCCAAACAAACGGGAACCGTCAGCGAGCGGACGAAGAACGTACTGCGCTACCAGACTGGCGTGGCAACCGCGGCTCCGGGCTATGCCCCGCAAGCTCTTCCAGCCAAATCACCGGCCGTACCGACCGAATCTCAAACTCTCCCCACAACTCCGCCTAATAAAAAAGCCGCTCGAGCGAAGAAGTAGTACGGCGAGAAGTTGGCGACACCAGCAGACGGAATCAATACGGAGTCAGGGAACCACTTTCAGTAGGGGTATCCCCCGAGGACGACGCGCCCAGACAGCCTTGAAATACTTACATCCTCGGACCATGGATATTTTGTAATTCAAGCCAATAGAAGGACGGTACTACCTTTGCAGCACTTCCGAACGGGGTGCCTGAGAGCGAAATCCTTACGAAGTCGACAGCTCAACCACATCCAAATTGGTTTCGAAATTAGTTCGTGCAGCGTATGAATTTATTGGGCCACATCGCCACTTGTTCGGTTGACTCCTGACAGGACTGAAACGTGCGCGAGCCAAGCTTGGCGATGTACGTCCTGTCGCGGAATTTCCAAAACTTCGTAGACCGTTGGCGAGCTTCGGAATTCTGACAAATTCCGCTACTTCTGGACCATTTCGGGGTTTGATTCAGATGTCTACTGGTGTGGTGCCACGACGGAATCAGATGATCCGATCGCCGTACAGTGCCATGCCTCGAATACCATTGCCCATAGAGAACTCTGGACGCCGACCGAAATATTGGCCCGCCAATTGCTTGGAGCAAGAGCACACGGCCTCGTTCCGAAAACTGAGATTGATTCAAGCGAACCGGCAGGACCTGAACACCGTCTATGAATTACAGTGGCAGAATCCGAGACGACGATACGATTGCCCGCAAATGCGAACGGATGGAATGATCCGCGACCATATTCAGTCGAAGAATTCCAGACAAATTTTGACTCGATGCTGATCAAACTGGTCACAGGCGGTTGCCACAACGACGCATCTCCCACAAGCGTCATCGTACGGCGACTGCCGTTAAACCACCCCTGATTGGTCGCCTGACGCTCCGCATCGTCGCGACCAATCGTCAAAATAGCTGTGTTTTCATATATTACCTGCACAACAGTACTGTTCATTTGAATTTACATGTTCGTGCAAATCGTATATACGTCAATGTGAACACGCTTTACTAACCGTAACGCTGGTGAGCACACGCGTCACCCTGAGGACAATTTGGATGTTGATCATCAGTTACACCAATCGCGAAGAACAGACCGCCGACAACTACGATGCTGCGGTGGCCGAGTTGAAGGATCGATTTCGCTACGCGACATTCAACAAGAGTTGGGAACCCTTCGGCGCCGACTACGAGCGGCAACTGGTCTGGGCAAATGCTTCCGATGCCGCCTGCGACCTCGTCGGGTTCCGCGCCGTCGCGCAGATTGTACGACCGTTGCCAGCCGGAGGACTAGGCAAAGGAATGAAGCCTGCTGACGCAGCAAGCCTCAAACCGAAAAAGAAACTGCGATCCGCCGACGCCTAAAATGAAGCGGCTCATGACTCCATTGCTCGTCGTTTTTCGACGATGTGCACAAGGTGATCTGCCAAGTGATTCACGGTGTATTGCAACAATTCTTGGAGCGTGAGCAGGCCCTTTTCGCTGTGCACGGCGGTGCGTTGCCAGGCAGTAGGTGGAAGCCGGCGTAGGGTCCGGGTCAGTTGCCGACGAGTCGCCCCAAGCAAATCCAGTTCTTCTTGCAAGTCGTGCTGCTGATACCCCAGCGCTTCCAGGTACAGGATGCCGTCGACCCCGATCAGCAACGGTCGCTCCATGGCGATTGTGCGTTTCATCCGATCGGCAAAGAACTCGTCGGCATCCGCAATATGGCAGACCACCTCAAGTGTGCTCCATTTGCCAGGAACCGGACGGGCACGTAGCTGCTCGTCCGTCAGTCCTGAGACCGCGGCGATGAGATCCGCGGTGCCCCGTTCGTAGTCCTCAATGAGTTTTGCCACGGTCGAGGATTGGTCGTTGCCTTCAGAGAGCGTCTGTATCATGTGCAAGCTCCAAAAAAAGAAGATTTATTCTCTGCGCGGCCAAGAACGAGACTTCACCTCAGACGACTTCCGCGATCAAAACGTCTCGTTCTTCGCCACGTAAGGTATTCAGTCCACCGCTGCTTATATCGAAGATCATGCCGAGTCCGTCAAGGTTCGCGAGATCGTCGCTGATTCCTCTATGCGATCCGCACCGGCGACCATTGACCGTAACGGTCGCGGATTCCATACTCAGCCTTTGATGCGTTGGGGCGGCAGCTGGATCACCACACGCCCCCGATCCGCACAAGAAACGGCAGACTGACGACCGGCGGGCTCGGGCGAGCCCTGGTCTCAGATGGACTGCGGCAGAAAATCACGCAGAAATGCTTACTTACTGATACGAATGGGACGCTGATGCTGCTTCAAGAAATGAATTGGATGGACATCGATAAGCTGTCACGAGACCTGCCGGTGCTGGTACCGGTCGCGGCTCTGGAGCAACACGGGGGGCATCTGCCCGTGTTCACCGACAGTATGCTGCTGGGCGAAGTGGTGCGCCGCGTCGAACAAACCATGGGCAGCCGCATCCTGACCGCACCTCTGATGTGGCTGGGGAACTCACACCACCATATCGATTTTCCTGGCACGCTGTCGGCCACCCCGCGGGTATACCTCGACCTGTTAAATGATCTGACGGAAAACCTGTTGACGCACGGCTTCAAACGGATCGTGTTCCTCAACGGTCACGGTGGAAATTCGACTCCCGGCAAGCAGGCGATCTTTGAAGTTCGTCAGCGAAATCGCACGCGCCAAGATTTGCTGCTGTTGTTCGCCACCTACTGGGAAAGTGCCAGCCCGAACGCCGGCCGAGCCGACTTGGTGCAGACGCAGATGGGGCACGCCTGCGAGTGGGAAACGTCGATGATTATGCGGATTGCTCCGCACTTGGTGCAGGATATTACCAAGCTGGAAGAAGTCCCCTTCGGCTTCGCGTTCGAGCCAGCGTATCGCGGCTGGATCACGAAAGACCGCACCGTTCCCGGCTATATCGGCAGTCCGCAACACGCCACGGCAGAGAAGGGCGAGTACCTCTTTAGCACGTTCTCCGCCGGTGTCATCAAGTTCCTCGAGCAAGTCGAAGCCTGGGACGGCCACAGCTGGGACCACGTATAAATAATTTTAGCCGTGAAGGGTTCTGGGAGGGTGAGGCTCCTGCCGAACCGCTTAGTCTATGGGATTCGAAAGACTTAGCGGCTCGGCAGAAGCCTCACCCTCCCAACGATCTACTGCCTGTCCAAAGTATCTTGATCCGAACCCACACGGGTCGTATCATCCTGTCTGTACGTTAACACCCTTTTGCTTTGTTCTGACTGGCACTGACCAGTCCCCAGGATGCCCCATTCTGAATCAGATCACTCTTCCATTCCTGAAATTCTGGCACGGGTTCGAGCTCTCTTCAAACGAGACGAACGCCTAGCAACGAATCGCCTGTGGATCGAAGGCATTCGAAACTTCATTCAGGCCTACGACGCCCAGTTCCCCATTGAAACCGTCATCTATTCCGCTCGGCTGCTCAAAAGCGATCTGGCCGAGATGTTGATCCGCCGACTCGGACGGTTGGGCGTACGGCGAGTACGAGTCAGCCCCGAGGAATTTCGCTCGATCAGCATCGACAATCGTGCCTCTGGGATTGGAGCGATTGCCCGACAACGGTGGATTTCGCTGGAGAATCCACCACCTCTCAGACAACTCTGCTGGCTGGTGATTGAGAATCTGCGTTCTCCTGGCAATCTCGGAACCATTCTGCGCACGGCCGAGGCCACCGGGGTCAGCGGCATTATTTTTGTCGGTTCTACATGCGATCCGTACGACCCGGCAACCGTTCGCGCCAGCATGGGTGGGATCTTCCACCTGCCCCTGATTCGGACGACTCACGATGAGCTTCAGCAATGGGTCCTGCAGCACGGCGTGCAGGTTGTAGGACTGGCCCCAGAGGCCGAACCGCTGTGGGCACAATCGGACCTCGCCCCGCGCGTCGCTCTGGCTATTGGCGAGGAACGTCGCGGTTTGTCTGACCGACTGCGAGCCATATGCAACACATTCGTACGGCTGCCCATGGTGGGGCAAGCGGATTCTTTAAACGTCGGCGTGGCGACCGGCATCATGCTCTATGAACTGGTCCGCCGAAACCAACTCCTGGCGATCGATGCACCGAACACATCAACCCCATAGCCAATAATTTCTGAGTTTAAACCTGCTATTGGCCTCATTTGGGGCTGCAAATACTGGAGCTTGCCGATTAATCTCGATGGGCGAAGATGATCCTGTTGAAATTCAGACCACTTCGTTCCCGGCCAGCATCACGGTAAGATTGGCCTATTCCGCGCGAATTGTCGCCGGCTCTTACCAATCAAGAGGCCTGCCCCGCCTCGGATGAGCGAATTTGCGGTGCCGCAGCTTGCGGCGATTTGATGTATAAATGAGGAACAATGGCCACCAACGACCTGAATAAGCTAGCCTCACTCATCTCTCAAGAGCGGGATGCAATGCTGGTCCGCTGGCGGCTCCAAGTGCGACAGCTTCCCTCAGCGAAACAACTCGACACGCCCACTTTGAACGATCATATCCCAGGCTTTCTTGACGAATTGGTTCTGGCGCTGCGTGAACGTTCGACAGAAACGATCGCCCAGGCCGTCGGTGAAACCAGCCCGCCGGCTCACGGTCTGCAACGTGTGCAGGACGGTTTCGATATCGAAGAAGTGGTCGCCGAGTACAACATTCTCCGCGGCTGCATCCACGATCTCGCCGAAGAAAACCAATTGAATCTGCAAGGCCAGGCGTTTCATATCCTAAATCGTGCGCTGGACGGAGCCATCGGCATGGCCGTCCAAACCTATGCCACTCAGAAGGCATTAGAAGTGCAAAACCGGCGTGAGGAGTATTTGGCGTTCGTCGCGCACGATCTTCGAACACCGTTAAATGCAATCTCCCTGGCCGCTCGAGTGGTCGAGCTCTCGCTTCCTGACCGCAGTGCGGAAATGTCGCAGATGTTGAATACCTTGCGTCGCAATGTTCAACATCTGGAAGCCCTGGTCGGGAAAGTGATCGAAGAGAACACCCACCTACAGACAGAAATCGGCCTCAAAATCGTACGACGCAACCTCGATCTGTGGCCGCTGGTCGAGTCGCTCATTCACGACCTGCATCCGGTATCGGGAACTTCCAGCACCAAGCTGACAAATAATGTCCCCGAGAATCTCGTGGCCTTCGCCGATGCCAGCCTGCTGCGTCGGGTCTTTCAAAACTTAATTGCCAATTCGATCAAGTACACACCGCGCGGCGAAATTAGTATTGGAGCGCAATGCCAGAGCGACGATGGTACCGTCGAATGCTGGGTCATCGACAACGGCACGGGCATTGAGCCCGACCGGCTAGAGAAAATCTTCGACAAACTCGAAACCGATCATCACGACGGCGGAATCGGTCTCGGATTGGCTATCGTCAAAACGTTTGTCGAAGCACACGGAGGACAGGTCACCGTGATCAGCCAGGAAGGCCATGGGGCCACCTTCCGCTTCACATTGCCGCCGCGAGTAAATCGCTAAAGTTTTTTCACGTCGCCGCGGGCAAGTATTGCCGTGAAGGTACGCTAAAAAACTCCCAGTCTATGCCAGAATATCGCGTACGACATGCCCATGCACGTCCGTAATGCGGCGAGCAATCCCGTTGTGATAATAAGTCAGCCGCTCATGATCGATCCCTAACAAATGCAGGATCGTAGCATGAAAATCATAAACCGTCACGGGGTGCTCGACCGGTTTATAGCCCACCTCATCGGACTGCCCATAGACCATGCCCGGCTTCAGCCCCGCACCGGCCATCCACACCGTAAACACATGGGGATGATGGTCTCGCCCTAAGCCCGAGCCTTTCACTTCCGTAAACGGAGTCCGACCGAACTCCGACGACCAGATCACCAGCGTATCCTGCAGCAAACCACGCTGCTTTAAATCCTTTAATAGCGCAGCACACGGCTGGTCGAGATAGATCCCTTGCTCATCATGATTCACGCGGACATCTTCATGAGCATCCCAATTGATCCGCGGCGAACCCAACGCTCCGCCATTATAAACTTGAACGAACCGCACCCCGCGCTCAATCAGCCGCCGTGCTAATAAATAGTTCCGTGCCGACGCTCCAATCTTCGGATGTTCGAGGCCATAGGCCTTTTGAGTCTCAGCCGTCTCGTCATTAAAGTTGACCGCGTCCGGAATACTGACCTGCATCCGCGCCGCCAGTTCATAGGCTCTCACTCGCGCTTGCAAACTGTCGTCTTCTTGGTGGTCTTCAGCAAAGCGACGATTCATCTTCAGCAGCGCATCGAGCCCTCGCTGACGGTGGGCAGGAGTCACTGCAGCCGGCGTTTCCAAATGTGCAATGGCATCGGCGCGGCCGGTTTGAAAGGCGACTCCCTGATGCTGAGCCGGCAAGAAACCCTGGCTCCAGTTATTCGATCCGCCGTTGGCCAGCCCCCGCGGGTCGGGTAACACGACAAACGCCGGCAGCTCCTCGTTCGAGGTCCCCAGCCCATACGACAACCATGCCCCCAAGCTCGGGTAGCCGTTCATCGTGAAGCCGGTATTCATCTGAAAACACGCCGGAGTATGCGATGAGCTTTTCGTCACCATCGACTTAATAAACGTGAGATCGTCCGCACAAGTGGCCAGGTGAGGAAACAGGTCGCTGATCCACTGTCCGCTCTGGCCATGCTGCGAGAATTGATACACGCTCTTGCGCAGGTTTCCCGGCCGGCCAAAGAAGGTATCAATCTCTCCCTTACCACTGAGCGGCATCCCGTCGAATCGTTCCAGGGCCGGCTTATAATCAAACGTATCAACCTGGCTGACTCCCCCCGGGGAGAAGATGTGAATGATCCGCTTCACCTTCGGAGGAAAGTGCGGAATTGTTGTGGAGGCAGACTCATTCGCCAGCAGCCGCTCGCGCCCCAGCAACCACAGCAGCGCAATCGAGCCCAAGCCAATCCCAGCGTCGTCCAGGAACCGTCGTCGTGTCTGCAAAGGTTGAGTCATGATCGAATTCGTCGGGAGGGCTTGGATTGATAATAACGTCGATTTACAACAACTCTTGGTGAGACGGGCTACAATTCACTTAAACTAACGAACCTGCAAAAACTCGCTGCTATTGAGCAGTACCCAACACAAGGTTTCCAAGTTCGAATCTTTAATCACATCCACCGCACCAACAACTTCTTCAGGGCTAGGAATCCGCCCAATGGCCCGCTGCCAGACTAAAGTAATCTGCTGCGGTTGATCCGCCGATTCCGCAGCGACGCGTTCAGCCAGCTTCTTCGCCTGCCGCAAGACGAACGTGTCGTTCATCAACGACAGGGCCTGCAGCGGCGTCACCGTCTGCCGTCGGATCGGAGTCAACACCGATGGGGCAGGGCAGTCCAGTGCGTCGAGCAACGGGTCGCGCCCCGTGTTCACATTCATGCGATAGATTGTCCGTCGATTCAATGCCGGCTCACCCGACTCGATGGGGTGATAGAACGTCGTATTAAACTTGGTCGTCGTGAAGGGCTGATAGCTCGGGCCACCCATTTGCGGATTCAGCTCACCACTCACAAACAACATGGCATCCCGAGTTGACTCGGCATCTAAACGCTTCGGAGCAAACCGCCACAGCAACCGATTATCCGTATCGATCTTTGTCGCCTGCGCATTCGCTGCCGAAGACTGCTGCCATGTCGCCGACAACAAGATCCGACGATGAAGTTTCTTTAACGACCAACCATCCTCAATGAACTGCGCTGCGAGCCAATCCAGTAATTCCGGATGACTGGGACGGCCGCCATTGACGCCAAAATCACTCGGAGTATCAACAATTCCAGTCCCAAAGTGATGCTGCCAGACTCGATTGACCATCACCCGAGCCGTCAACGGATGCCGCGGATCGGTCACCCATGCGGCGAATTTCCTCCGCCGGTCGGCATCGGCCGAGTCTGCTTCTAATCCCAGTTCCGCAGGCTGCTGCTGAATGGCCGACAACCCACCGGGCGTGACAACCACCCCCGGCGTCCGAACATCCCCCCGCTCAAACAACACGGTCGGTCCCGGCTGTCGACGAACTCCGATCAGAGCTCGCGGCAGTTGATCCACTTGCTGTTTTAAAACCGCCATCTGAGCTTCAACTACGGCAATCTTTTGAGTCAGCTCAGCAAGTACGGCCTCGGACGTCGTCGAGACCCCACTATCTGCTCCGGGTTGAGCCGACAATTTGGAGACTTCATCCACAGACAGAGCCGACTGCCAGATCGCAGCTAGATCCATCTGAGCCCCAGCCTGCGGTCCATTCTGAAAACTCGGAGCCACAAACACGAGTAAGTTCTGGCCGCCGGCCGGCTCTAAACGGGTAAACGGCACATCTTTTGAAGCGGGTGGACTAATAAGTTTCCCCGTATTCGAATCCGCCACCGACAACGTGATCCGCCCCGCGTTAAACACACCCACCAAGTCGTACCACGTATCGAGCTTCAATGGCGTCGCCAACGACACACCAATCTCTTGCGGCTGCCCCTCACCTGTCACCACAAACCGGGCCAATGCCTGGTCGCGGTTATCGCCATCAGCCACCATCTCAAACCCCAGCGTGTCCTTATTCCGATCGCTGGTATTGCCAATCCGCAAGACATCGTCCGTGCCATTAAACGCCCCCGTAAACCGGACGCGTGAGAAGATCGACATCGCCTCTCCGCGCGGCAGTAATTCGGAGTTATCCAGAGTAGGGATGATGGCATATCCCGCGCCACCAGAGACGTTATTAGTGATCACTCCCTCGCCCGTATCCAGCACCCGTTGATCCGAGTTCGCCGCACCAATGGGCGACTTGGCCGGCATCCCAAAGCGAGCCGTCCATTTGGCCTCAAGGCGACTTTGATCTCCTTTTCGATCAGGTTCAGATTGACCTACGGCTCCGCCGCCATCGAACTGCCACAACGCCACCGCCCGGTTCAACGGAGGCAAATGTGACCGATCATCACGCGCCAAGCGGTCTTCCTTCAATTGAGCCAATTCCACGGCCAGTTGACGCGACGCCGCTTGAATTTTTTCGTACTCCGCTGCCTGAGCCGGGGGCAGTACGAGCACTGGCTCATTCACCGAATTGAGCGATTGAACGACGCCATCAAACACCGCCTTCATTCGATAGTAATCGGTCTGCGGGATCGGATCGAACTTGTGGTCGTGACACCGCGCGCAGTTAACAGTCAATCCCAGAAAGGTCTGGCTAACCGTCGTCAGCATCTCCTCAAGAGTTTCTTCACGTGACCGCAGTTGCTCGACTTTACTCGCCGACACGGCCGCAGCGCGATCAAACGGACCGTTCACTAACACGGTGGTCGCAACAATCCCATCGGCAGTGATCGGTTCGAGAACATCCCCAGCCAGGTGCTCGCGAACAAACTGATCGTAAGGTTTATCCGCATTAATGCTGCGAATGACATAATCGCGATACGGCCAGGCCTGAGCCCGAGGATCATCGTCCTCAAAACCATCGCTTTCACTGAAACGGACCACATCCAGCCAATGCCGCCCCCAACGCTCGCCATATGAGGGCGACGCCAGATAACGATCAATCAAGCCCGCCCAGGCATCCTCTCGGGGGTCATTGACGAACGCAGCAATTTCTTCCGGCGTCGGTGGGAGTCCTAACAAATCGAACTTCAAACGCCGAATCAACTCGGCACGAGAAGCACGGGGGGCAGGTTCTAGCCCTTCGGAACGTAAACGTCGCAACACAAACCGATCAATCGGCGCCAACGCCTCAACCGTGGCGGCAGCAACTTCCGGCGCTGACTTCGTCGCTGGAAGGTCGGGCAGGGGAGGCTTTGCCAAAGACACCAACGACCACAGCCGGGGCAACTTGGCATCCGTCGGCCATTTCGCGCCGGCCTTAATCCACCGTTTGAGCACATCGATCTGAGCCGCCGACAGGGGCTCACCACTCTTGGGCATCTGGGGCCGTTTCCCATTCACTCCGGAAACCACTTCCAGCAGATGACTCGATTCCGGTTTCCCCGGTTCGATGTACCCCAGATCGGACAGATCATTGATCGTGGCCAGCGACAGCTCCCCCTGAGCATCTCCCGGGCGATGACACAGCAGGCACCGCCGCTCAAAGATGGGTGCGACGTCTCGTGCAAAATCGACATCGTCATCCGCCCAGGCCCAGCCGGAAGCCGCGAGCCAACACATCAAACCCAGCCAGAGATTTCGGTGGAAACTCACGAGAGGCGTGCTTTCGGCAAGTGAATCACGGGGCAGGCATCAAAACATGCTGAAATCAGATTGCCCTCACCATAAACACTGTCAGAGGCCTCTGCAAACCCAAAGTCTCCCCGGCCAGAATCGCGACAACAATCTTCAACCAAACCTGCGATACCAACGCCGCACGTAACGAGCGGCCTCACGGGAAGCGATCTCCGCTGCACCAATACCAACAACACCACACATAACCCATTTCAAAACAATCACTTACAACTCGCCAACAGCATTTCCAGTCCACCAAAACAAGATTGGAGCGTAGCGATTCATGCGGCATAAAATTTTGCCGCACTGCTTCACAGTTGACGCAACTGCCTGTCCTGCTACAATCCGAGCCACGTAAGACAGGAACACGTTCGGTGCGAACTTAACTCGCCTGAAGCGTGTCATTTACGATGTGTGAAAACACTTCCGGGGTGTGGCTCAGCTTGGCTAGAGCGCTGCGTTCGGGACGCAGAGGTCGCAGGTTCAAATCCTGTCACCCCGACTTAAAGCTTAAACGGCTCGCCGCACCAACTAGCGGTGAGCCGTATCTTATTTAGCACAAATGTTTTACAGCCATCTTTGAGAGCTGTACGCCGGGTTCGAAAAACCAACGATTTCGGCCTGATAATAAGATATTTGGTGGCAGTTCCCAGCCGCGAATCTGCGGTTCCGGACGCATCCCACACGGTATGCCGATCGGCGATAAGCGGCAACAGCCTATCACGCAGAGAAGTGCGTCGCATGACCGCAACCACTTTCCGTGATGCTATTTCCGCCAATCGGGCCGCGCGTTAGGCTACGATCTCACTGTCTACAAGTGATACACTGATCAGCCTAAGACCAAGTTAGGCGGACGCAATATGCGTTATTTCGCATGGCACGAACTCATCTACCAACGCTTGATTGCCAGCGGAGCAACCACTTGGGATCGGACGCCATATGATGAATATGAGCTGCGCCCGTTGGTCGCCAAGGTGTCGCGGCAATGGTTGCGGCCGGGGCAGCGTGTTTTGGTGCTTGGCTGCGGCACCGGACCTGACGCGTGCCACTTCGCCGAGGCGGGCATGCGGGTCACGGGCATTGACATCTCACAGACGGCGATCGATCTGGCAAAAAAGCAGGCGACGGACCGTGGGCTGGACGTCACGTGGATTGTCGGTGACGCTTGCGACCTGAGCCGCGCGGGGCGTTTCGACGCGGTGCTTGACGCTCACATGCTGCACTGCCTCGCTTTGGCCCCCGACCGCACGGCCCTGATCAGATCGGTGGCCGGCACGCTTGTCGTTGGCGGGCGATTCATCATCGCCACGATGATCGCCGATGAAGCGACGACTTTTCCGGACAGGTTCGAGCTCGACGACGAGGGCATCCTTTGGGCCAAACCATCCGATGACTTCGCCTCGGTGGACTGCGTTGAGCGCGAAGGTCGCCGCTGGATCCCCACTCGCTACATACTTCGCGACCCGTCTCCACTGCGAGACGCACTTGCCACCGCGGGCTTGAGCATCGAGTGGCAAACGATCGTACCTCCCGGAAATGAAGGCGATCCGGCAGAACTGCAGATCGTTTGTCGAAAGACAGCCTAACCAAGAATGGGCGCGGATGATGGGACGGGCTCATATTTCCATTCTGCAGGCTGTTCAGTCATCGGCAGGCCACTCCAGAACGACAAGTCCAAAGCCACATTGCCGGAAACGACAGCGGACTGCTCTAATGCAACGGTCAACGTCTCTTTTCAGACTTGGGACAAGCCATGTGACTGGAAGATCATTTACAATACCGAATCTATGAAGTTTCAGGCGATTGTTAACTTGAAGTCTGAGCACCTTGCAATTCCTGCTACAAAAGGCCAGAGCTAAAACACTAAACACAACGAGTATTGAGCAAAATACACACATCGAAAACGAGATACTTTCGAACGCATCACTCGCCGCAGCCTGTGAACTCTGGTCGTTAGAAATATTTGACTAGCCCTCATCGAGACGGCTGGCTAGTGAATTTTTAGGTATGGAACCGGAACAGACTCGCAGCCAGCGGCTTTCTACGGATAGGAATTCGAGGAAAATTACATGGAATTCGGGAAAGTCAGTGATCCGGGAAAGATCGATTTCACGATCCCGCCAGACCATCCAGATACGGCGAAGGTGCTGAAACAAACTTCGAAATCAAATGATTTCGAAGTCTACGTCGGATGCGCCAAGTGGAACAAGAAAGACCTCAAGAATTTCTATCCTAGAGGAACGAAAGACGAACTTGCATACTATTCGACGCAGTTTAATAGCATCGAGTTGAATGCTACATTTTACCGTTTGTTTCCACCGGAAACGTTCGACAAATGGTACGCGACGGTGCCGGAAGATTTCCGATTCTTCCCCAAGCTCGAAAATTCGATCTCGCACTTCCGACGATTAAAAGACGTCCAGGAGATCGTCGAAAACAACGTCGCAAACATGTCCCATCTGCAGGAAAAGCTGGGAATGCCGTTTCTGCAGATGCACGATAATTTCGCACCCAAGGATTTCGACCGCGTGGTGGCGTTTGTCGAAAACTGGACGTATGAAATCCCGCTGGCAATCGAGTTTCGTCACACGGACTGGTACAACGACGCGGCAGTCTCGAGCAAACTTTACGATTTGCTGGAAACCCGCGGCATGACGAATGTCCTAGTCGATACCGCCGGTCGTCGTGACCTCATGCACATGCGGTTGACGACGCCGACGGCCTTTATACGCTGGGTCGGAGCGAACGAGCCTACATCAGATCGCTCGCGCCTCGATCAATGGATCGGGCGAATCGCCAAATGGAAAAAAGCCGGGTTGCAGAAACTCTTGTTCTTTATCCATCAAAATGAAGAACAGGAATCCCCCGCACTGGCCTCGCATTTCATCGAACGACTCAATAGTAAGATCAAAACGCACTTGCCAATTCCCAAGACCTTATAAGATCAGGAATCACGGCAGCCTAGGCAAGGGAAGCAGGTCGTAGTGTCAGCCCGAGCCCTATTGGGGCTGCTCCTCACTCCGACACTTTGCTTACGAGATTGAAATCAAACACGTTCTCACCAACCTCCACATTTGCTTTGAGTTCCGACTTGCTGTTGTAGCGGGCGGGGATTTTGATTTTCCCAGGCTTCGACCGCTTCTTAGCGGCGCCATCTTGCTCGCCACCGCCGTCGCCTTCGGAGTCCTCATCTTCGCCTTCCTCGCTGGGGGCGATCTCGACACGGTTATGCCCGAGCTTCGTTCCGAAAGTTTTGTAGATGTAGGTCAATTCGTACCTGCCATCCGAGTCGGTTTTGCCGCGTGCCGGACGACCATTTTCAGGATGGAAGACCACCTCAATACCTTTCAGTGGCTTGTCATCCAACGTCACCGTTCCGGTCACGAGGCCCAGTTCCGGCTGGTCGCTGCCCGTACCGCAACCCGACAGATTCAGAGAAAGAATGGCCAGGGCAACCATCAGCAGGCCGGCTTTGATCGTCTTCAAAATCAGAACTCACTTTACAGATTGAACAATGAATAGCTGGAGTTATGGAAACAAGCCGCGCTACACAGGGTGGCGCGGCTTGCTGCTAATAAGATTTCGGTTCCGTCACCCGTCCAGTGTTGCAATCGCGCCGCAGAGTGGATGGGCACGGGCAACTAAACCGAAGGGACTTACAACTCGCCCACAACTTCACCGCCACTACGGGTGCTTATCGCTTGGTAGGTCGGCATGTTCATGTTCTCGGACAGAAATCGCACCGAACCGTCGCCGAACACGAAGTGGGCACCTCCCACATGCCAGCTGCCCGCCGCTTCTTCGGCGCCGCCGTTGATCGGGTCGTTGCCTTCCGCAGCGATGAGATACTCCGACATTTCCGTCGGGGGGTTTGATTCAGCACCAGTGGCGAAGACGGCTCTGCGGTCGCAACCGGCATCAAACTTGTCCATAGCGTTGCCGCCGGTATCGGGGACTTCACTCACGAAGATCGTGTTCGACAGACCGTCAGTCACGTCACGGTACCGGACGCCACTACTGACGAAGAAGATACCGTTGCCGTTCATGCAACCCCAAGGCTTGGTCGACATTTCTGCGATGGTGGCAACAGATCCGCTCAGGCAGTCGTCTGAACCGTCACCGATGCGGGTTCCCATGTTTCCGTTGTAATTGGAGGGCTGGTACAGGTTCTTCTGAGACCCCGTGCGGACATCCGGCTGTGAAGGACACCAGAATACGGAAATGATGGTATCACGTATTTTCAATTGTTTCGGACTGTTTTGGTCGCCTTGCTCGTAGCCCATCCCATCGGGGGCACCCCCGATCGCATTGTAGAGGTTTCCTTGATCAATGAATGGCAGAATGCTGGCATGCCACGTCCAGCCGTGCCCGCCCGCGCCTGTGCCCGCAGCATTGATGAGCACAATGCTGCCAGGCGGCATCACGCCGTGCGGATCGTTGTAGTTGTGCAGCGCCAGTCCGATCTGTTTCAGATTGTTTTTGCACTGGCTGCGCCGTGCGGCCTCGCGTGCTTGCTGCACGGCCGGCAGTAAGAGGGAGATCAGAACGGCGATGATCGCAATCACGACCAACAACTCAATCAGGGTAAATCCTCGTCGCCGATGCAGCATTGAAACAAGCCTCGCGTGAAAATGGAGATAAGTCAAAACTTTTTGCGAGCGTAGACAGTTATTGTGAACCAATTATGAAGGCGAGATGAAGCTTTAAATAAAAAACACAGATCTGCGGACGAGAGACCCCAACGCAATTTCCCTAAGCCTTTTCATCTCCAGCCATTAGCCATTCAGGGCCTCAATCCTGAGATTTACGGAGGTATTCCCCTTTTTTGCCTGTGGGTAGGTGGCCGAGTCCTTCCATAAACGTTGACATCATCATTTTGGTAAGATCGTTTCCCTGTTGTATGATCGAAGGGTTATCTACGCTGATGAGGATTGCCTGGGAATGGATCAGGCGGAACGGCAGAAATTCGGGCCTTGAGCGCGCATCTAGGAGACAAACCGGGGCTCAGACCGGTTGCTGTCATGTGCGAACGAGGTTCCGCGAACCATGACCGCAGTGGGGTTGAGCTGCGCGCCAGTTCGAGAGCGCTCATGAGCGCTCGAAATTCGGGCGAAGAAGTCAAAGAGAGCAAAGAAAAGGCGTTTTTTATGGGGCGTAACGTTGGGAACATCTCTCGCAAAGGCGCAAAGTTAAGACGAATGGACCGCTCGCTGGATGCCATTTCGGACGGGCGATCAGAATGCCTGTCGGACTCCCTGCTTTATCGCGCTGAGTTTTTCCGCCTGGAGGATTAGGTGTCTCGTCGGAATAGTCGACGGCCCTCAAAGCTGCGGCGTTCAGAATTGCTCGATCGTACAAGTGCAGGATAAAGACCGGCGTATCGGGCGAGACTGCCTCGATCTCCACCAACGTCGACAAACCTCGCTCGGCGAACTGAAACTCACTCCAGCCACCGACGACATGCACCCATTGCAGGGCTGGGTGCGAGTCGTTGAGCCCCGGAATGACACGCTTACCGCCGAGATCGATCACCTTCCCCTGAGACACGGCAATCGCGGTAACTTCAGATCGAACGGGATCAAGCGGTGGTCATGATGAAACCGGTATCCGGCAGCCGATGTTCAACAGCAGTATCGCCTTGGTCAAAACATGAGACAGACCTCATGAGCGACAAAACTCATTCCGCTGCATTTTGGCTGAATTGGCTCCCCACTCCTATTGGGATAGCTCGTTCTTCAACGGGGCGATACGACCTTGAGCCTCACCGGCAGCCCTTGAATGGTACCAAGATTCACCGCCTGGCCGAGCGGATAACTTTTTTCCGGAGCCAGCTCGAGGAATTTGAATTGGGAGATCCAATCCGCGGGGCTCAGTTTGTCGGAAAGCGGCAACAGAAACTGCTCGGTCTGATACTGCCGACGGGCTGAGTTGACGACACTGAGTGAGACCTGCAATTTCGAGGGAACACCTTTTTGGAAAGCGTGTGGCGAGACCATCACCAACAAACTGATTTCTGATTCTCTGGAATCACTGTTCTTGGAAACGCTGAGGTGGGCCGTGTGGTCAGGGTACTCGATGGCGACCGTGGCATCCGATGCGAGTCTAACAGAGAGGAGTGAAACTTGTCCCTGGTAGGTCGCGCTGAGCTTCAAAGAATCGTTTTTGAGGAGGTTGGGAGCGTTCTGCACGATGAAATGACCTGGCAAGAGCTCCATCCGAGGGGGACGTGCGTAGATCGGTGTGATCGCCAGCACAGGAGCCGCAATCATATTTCTGGCAAATAGTCCAAGGTGAAAGGTACTCATCAAACCGATCAGACTAAAGCTCAATCCCCAGGCAATTCGCGGAATTCGACGATGGAGATAGGCCAACGGCAAGATCGCCAACACCATGCAATCCAGCGAGAACAAGGTCATCATGAATACTCCTCGTCGAGCAACGACGAGAGCGTCCTCGCCGAAGGGAACGTACACGGGATAAAGATCCTGAATCAGCGCCCTAAACGTGATTAACATCGCGATAGCGATCGGCACGATCATCAACATACCGAGGAGCCAACGTGGAGGCGCCAGGTCATTGATCTGTTGGGCCTGAACAGGATCAACGGCCCCTTGAGCCCGCCACCGGCGATATCGTGTCACAACCAGAACAGATCCCCAGGCCAAGGAAGTTACCCAGGACACCACACAGCCGACGATCAGCCAAAACACTCGGGTTCCGTCTCCCGGCGAGAAAAGGAACCAGGGGGACGCACAGAGTTTGGCAATGAGCACGAACCCCGCGAGGGTATAGGCCAGCAGAAGCGCTCCGTCGACGGGGAATTCGGACAGCGGCTGCTGGCCTGGAAATTCGTTCTGACAGCGGCGAACCCGTCGCCAAATCCGCACCCCCATGCCAACCTGACACAGACCTGCGACTAATAGGAAAACTCTAGTAAATCGCAATCCGTCATATGTTAGTGCGACCAGCCCCAGCAACTCAATTCCTGTCACCAGATAGGCCGCCATCCAAAGCTGCCATTCTCGCGGCGGGGACTGCCAGGCCCAGCGTTTGAAGGGAAAGAAGGGCCACTCGTAGATACTGGGGAACTGCCGAGTGAAATTCAGAACCCGAAACCATTCCGGACGACACCAGCCGAGATAACTGTACCAGGCAACCAGGACCAGCAAAAATACAACTTCGCCCCATAAGATTCCCGCCACAATGGGTACGAAAAGCAACGCGGCGGCCCCTTTGATCACTCCGGCCAGCCAGCCGATCAGGTTACCGCCGGCCACTTTTGTTGCCACTGAGGTACCAATCCCGGCCAAGCCGATTTTGCCCAGTGACGAAGTCAATGCCGGTGGAGCGGCGATTGCGGATTGCGTTGTGAGACAAGTGACGAGAGCGGTCATCGGAACAACGAGACCGGCTCGTCGGAGCGTGTCGCGTAAGCAGTCAATTCCTTCGACCAGACGCCGCGAGACCGTCGACTGATGCACCCCCAGGGAATTCGCAATGTCGCCTTGCGTCGCTCCTTCCAGATAGCACATCAGAATCGGAACCCGAAGTTCATCCGGCAGCTCGGATAACGCTTGATCAACCAGGGGGGCGATCTCGTTCCAGGACGGCTCAGCCGATGGTTCGGTTTGCTCGGACGCCGTGATGGTTCGTTCCAGACCAGCTTCATGCTCACGCGTACGTCGTCGTCGTTCACCGCGAAGGCGATTCAGTGCTCGATGCGTCGCCGCCCGATGAAGCCAACCAACCAGAGATGTCCGAATCTCGCTCGCCTGGCGCGCCAGGTCAAAAAAGCATTCCTGGGTCAGTTCGTCGGCATCATGGCTATTGGCCGTGATTCGCAGACAGGTCCCGTAAACCAAGCTTGTATGCCGCCGTACGAGTTCGAGAAACGACTCGGGAGTCCGGCTGCAAGAATAGCGGTTCAGCAACAGATGATCGCTGACGTCACTGGTCAGGGGATGGTTCGCGACTTCGGGTACATTGTGCATATTGATACTCGCTCCTCATTGCTCGCTCTGTCGACCACTTGCGTGCAGTCAACAACTCCTTGCAGACATCAATAAGGAACCGCGAATCCCCCAATATGCACGCTCAATGAACAAACCATGTGAGATATTCAGATTCGTGCGTCGTAAGTTCAATTCCCGCCAGTGAGTGCGAAAACGTCCGTTGGCGGACCTTGGCGAAGAGAATTGGTTTGAGCTTCAATCCGAAAGGCGTAAGCGAGTATTCTACCTTGGAAGGTACCTGTTGGTGAACGTAGCGGTCTGGCCAAACGCGTCAGAGGGTTTCGAGGTGCAAAGTCAGCCGACCACCCACCAGCGGTTCAGCACGGCGTGTAACGCAACCGGAATGCGAGTAGAATCGACATCACTCCCACGGCGTTAGACGAAAACAATCCGCGGCGAACTTCTTCGCTTCGTTACTTGTCCTGGATGGATGAGCATTGATCCTGGCAAACCACTACTAATCCTCGATCTGGACGAGACGCTGATCTTCGCCACGAGTAAACCGTTGCCGAGTCAATGCGACTTTACCGTCGGGCCATATCATGTCTACAAACGGCCATTTGTTGACCACTTTCTCAGCACGGTGCAGCCCGTCTTTGATCTCGCAATTTGGTCGTCAGCCAGTGCTGATTACGTCGCGACAATTGTCGACTCCATAGTTCCCACCGACATCAGACTCGCGTTTCAATGGTCTCGATCACGCTGCACTCAGCGATACCAACCTGAACTGCAAGAAAGTTATTGGGTCAAAGACCTGAAGAAGGTCCAGCGATTGGGATATGATCTCCGCCGTGTACTGGTCGTCGACGATTCATCGGAGAAAGTCGAACGCAACTACGGGAACGCGATCTACGTCAAGCCTTTCGAAGGTGACTCAACAGATCAAGAACTGCGCCGACTTGGTACGTACCTGGTTGGATTGGCCAACCGGACAAATTTCCGGACGGTGGAAAAACGCAATTGGCGAGCCGAGTGAAAGTATCGTGTTAAATCAATACGGCGAACCAACGGCTCAATTCGACGTATGCCGCAGTTGGATGGGGATAGAATCGCGATCACCCCTAGCGGTAAACGCGGATTGACTTAGGCATTAGGCGACTCGCATGGACGTAGACGAAGCGTTCGAACTATTCAGATCGATAGCCGCTGCGCGAGGTGGCGAACTACAGGAATCGACACTGCTGGAAGTAGGAGACCGTGAGTATGTCCTTCTAATAAGCGAAAAGCCGTGTCTTCGTCTCTTCTGGCAAACAAGTGATCAAACGATTACACTCGACATTTCACACGGCCCGGCCGATGGCCCTGAGTGGTGGTGGCTCGATCTCATCAAGGCAAAACGGGTTGACCGACGACTATGTTTCGATACGGATGATTTCAGTTTTATGGATGCGATTGATTATGGTTTGGAATTGTGTGGACTGTAATTTGGTTGTCAGCAAATAATAGGGCAGCCTTGGTCATTTGCTTTGAAAGTCGTTTCAAAGCGAGAACTATTGGCCGATCCATTGTCGAGTATTGATCGG
Organism: Planctomycetota bacterium; assembly: GCA_040386595.1. Lineage (GTDB taxonomy): Bacteria > Planctomycetota > Planctomycetia > Planctomycetales > Planctomycetaceae > JAKFVC01. The sequence continues at coordinate 37,235 of JAZKFE010000479.1, forward strand.
GATACTTGTTTTGAAATCCAGGCTGCTCCTACAGCCAGCGGTTGCGGATCGTAGCCCCGGCAACCGGCTCACCCTAACGTGTAACGCGGGCAGCCGTGAGACAAAATCAACGCTACAAGCGTATTGGCCTACGCGTTGAGCAATTCCCAAGAATTCCTAAAACACGATGAGCGGCTTTCTTTATCACGCTAAGAGTTTTCGCTGTATCACGCACATTGGTAACGATGGCTTGAATCATCACGAGATCGAGGCGGTCGAGGGCAACTGGGAGGGAATCAGTTACAGTACCTGGAAGGACATAAAGAAAATCTGTGAAACCTTCGGTGTTCCACAGGACGTTTGGCCGGATTATGTTGGCCATGATTACGCGATCGACATTCCTATTATTGAAGTGATGGAAAGACAGAAACGTTTGCGGAACACGTTAAACTCGCTGAGCGCAGAGCAAATCAAATCTCATCCATGGTTGGAGAAGATTGCGGCATGGATCCGAAATGAAGAGTCTGTGTTCTTTTGTTAAATTTGAACAGAGGATTCTCGTGTCTCGCCCGCGGTACTCCGGCCTAACACGCTGGTCAACACGAGCGTTAGGTGGTGAAGAATGAACCAAATTGCGGCAATTGAAGCCATCAGCAAGTACGCAAACGCTCCTCATACAGTGATTACTATTGATGATGTTCCCCTGGATGTATTGCTCAATCGCGCCCATCCTGACCGTATCCCACTCGGTCTTGTTCCGACGCTCTTGGATTGGCTAACCAATCCAGTTGAGCGAGCCCTAGTGTGGAACCGCTTCCTGCCCGCCAATGGCAATTCAACAAGTGCCCCTATTTTAATGTGCCCTGACGATTGTGATCTGATATGCACAATTGTGATCGCGGAAATTATCACCGAAAGCTCGCTGGTCTGGTGGTACCGGATCGGAATCGACCGTTCGGACTCTGACGATATGCCAATTTCAGTAGGCACAACCGTTGATTGGCTGGAAGGGGTTGGTCCCTTTTGTTTCAATCGATCCGACTATCAACGCTGTGTTGAAGCATTCAAGCGGCAAGACAACACCTGACAAGCGGTCCAACCCGATGTGTAACGCGGGTGACCGTAGGACAAAATCAACCCTATAAACGAATTCACCTGGAGGTGAGACACATTCGATGATCTACGCAGTGGCTCTCATTCTTGTTGTATTCAACTGGCTCGGCGTGGGGGCTGGTTTTTCGTTTTTCGGTCAGCGACTGGAACTTGATCCACGCCCGCTGATGCTGCGACTGCGGTGGCTGAGTATGGGCATGATCGCGGCACTGGCGATCAGCGGATACCCCTTTCAACACGACGGCTGGGTCGGCTGGACTTCAGTATTACTTCTTGCCATTAGTTCTACTCGACGCTTGGCCCCTCCTGCACCAAGCCGTTTGCCTCCACTCGACAGCGCCATCTTTCCCCCTGTCGTCTAACAAGCGATTCAACCCGGCATCTGGCACGGTCACTTGGGTAATTGCGGTCCCGATACCCACGGCCGTCTGGACTACGGGTAGAATGGATGAAGACACATGGCGAACACGGGAAGCAGCACTGAATATGAATCACAACGAACAAAACCAGGGACCAGTGATCTCGACCTTACTGGCGAATCATCGGAGTTTCCTGGCGTTCCTGGAGAAGCGCGTGGGCAATCGGCAGGATGCGGAGGAGATCCTGCAAGCGGCGTTTGTCCGATCGCTGTCGAAGGCCGACGAGATTCGTGACTCAGAGAATGCGATCGCTTGGTTTTACCGTCTACTGCGGAACGCGGTTGTCGATCACTATCGACACAATGCCGCGGGCCGGCGGTTGCTGGAAAATTTCGCTCGAGAATTGTCTGTACCTGAGACGACTCCGGATCCCGAAATGGAGAACGTCATTTGTGCTTGCGTCAATGATCTCATCTCGGTCCTCAAGCCCGAGTATGCGGAATTGATTACGAATGTCGATTTGCAGGGGACTGATGTGAGTTCGGTTGCCAGCTCATTGGGAATTGAGCCCGGCAACGCACGGGTGCGGTTGCATCGCGCGCGAAAGGCCTTGAGACAAGAAGTTGAAAGAACCTGTCGCACCTGTGCCACGCATGGATGTCTCGACTGCACGTGTGGCAAGACGGGTGACAGCCCCAAGCGGCCCCCCGCTTAGACAGAGCAAAAATCACGCTCCAAACCGTCGTGCTCTGCGAACGGGCCGCCCAATCGATGTTTGTGCGATGCGAATGAAAAGAATGGTGTAACGCGGGGCGTGGTGAACCGTCTGCAGTGGTAAGTCGACACAACGCTTGAAATCACCGAACAGGTCGGTGGGCAAGCCACACCGACACAGGAGCAGATGCCATGACCACCACATTACGTCTCAAAACCAATCTGAATTGCAAAGCCTGCGTGGCAGCAGTCAAACCACACCTGGATGCCGAATCCACCATCACCCACTGGGAGGTGGACACCACCGTTCCGGACAAAATCTTAACGGTGGAAGGCAAGGACCTCGCCGAAGATGCGGTTGCCGCCGCGGTGGGACGCGCCGGATTTCAGGTGATCGGAAAGATCCAGCCCGTGGCCGCCCCCATGACTCATACTCATGCCGAGCCACAAGCGGATGAACCTCGCACCACTTACTACCCGCTGATCCTGTTGGTCGCGTTTCTCGTAGGAATCGTGAGTCTGGTGGAACTGCGAGCCGGGACGTTCGTTTGGGAACGGGTGATGCAGAACTTCATGGGTGGGTTCTTCGTCACGTTCTCCTTCTTCAAACTTCTCGACCTCCAGGGATTTGCCGACTCGTACCGCATGTACGATGTCGTCGCGAAAAAAGTACCGGCTTACGGATACGTGTACCCGTACGTCGAACTACTACTCGGGGCCGCATACCTCATTGGCTTCCAACCGTTCGCGACGAATCTCGTTACGGTGGTCGTGATGTCCGTCAGTAGCATTGGAGTAATCCAAAGCCTGCTGGAGAAACGGAAGATCCGCTGTGCCTGCTTGGGAACCGTGTTCAATTTGCCCATGTCGACCGTCACACTGATCGAAGACGCAACGATGATCGCCATGGCCGTCGCCATGTTATTCGCCGGCTCTCATTGAGGCGCCGCTCCACCTTATTAGTCGGTTTTCGATGGCACCGCATTCATTCCTCGTGATCCTGGATCGGAGGGCAAATTTAACACGACCGAAATCTCTCGAATCCCATCGCAAACATTCCATCCAAGAGAGAGACGACGGAGCCGTTTAGCTTCTATGGTGCCAGAAACTTAAACGGAGCCGCTTTCTTAAAGTTTGCTGTCTGATCGCCGCTTAGATCGAGATTGCCGACTAAATCTAACTTCCGTGTTCCCGTGCCTTCCTTAAAATCTATTGCTGGTAGTTTCACCCACACTAAACTCGGGCTGGCGGTGTTTTCGAAATAATAGACGAGATTCTTCTGATCGCTGACAGAACGCCAGATCGTCGAGGAAATGTTAGGCTGCGAGGGAGTGCTGATACCGCGAGGAACGCTGACATTCCGCATCACGCTGAAAACAGCAGCGACAGCTTCTCGTGCATTGCCCGACTGCTGACACGCGTTGACATAGAATGAGGCTCGCGCGAAGCGGTCGGCCGCTCGGTTGGTCCCCGGCAGCATCACCGTTCCGCCAATCTGACGCCAGTATTCGTTCAACGCGATCTGCTGATCGAACGGGGGTGAGTTCGTCATGACCTGATATTTGCGGTCATGATGGACCACCAATTTCCCTTTCAAGTATTCAAAAATCGCCGAGTCTCCCGTTTGGTCCGAAATCGCCAGATGAACCGTTCCCACCGCACCATTGGGGGCTTTCACAGTGACCATCCGGAACTTCTCTTTCTCCAACTCCGCGACCGCTTCTTCAACGGTCGTAAAGTTGTCCAGAACATACTGAGCCCAAGCCGTCACCACCACAGCCGGCCGAGTATCCGCCAGATCCGAGTACTCCGACTCCACAAGATATAAGAGGTTGGCAACCAATCCTTTTTCGTTCATGCCGTCAGCGGTCCCTCCCTCATACACCGAGGCCACCACACTGCCGTGCTTGCTAGTCCATTTCAGAGAGGCCGTCCCTAAACCGCCGTCACGAGCCATGCCACGCGGAAAGACCCACAGATTGGTCTGCATGTCCTCTTGCCAATCCATGGTGCGACCCGTCGTCGTTTGCCCCTCTCGGCCAAAATAGACGGCGCGACTACAGGCAACCACTGAAGGAACCAGGGTAGATGCGAACACGACAACAGACACCGTCGCGGCCACCAGCAAGCGGATACGTGATAATTGACTCACAGAAGTAGTCCTTATTTATTGTCGTAGAGATCTGGATATCGAGAGTATATCTCACTATTGGGCCCACAAAGCCATCCATAGAAGCAGGTTCGACTGGATTATCTCCACCTAACTCATCCACAGTGACAGTTCGGTAGGTCAGGCTGTGCCTGACGTCGTTAATTAATAGGCACAATTGTCGAAGCAATGCCATCCACGACGTCCGAATAGATGCGTTCTAAGCGAGTAGGTCCTTACACCGAAGATGGCTGGCACAGCCTCACCGACATTAGTTGGCAGTGAAGATCGTCTTCCCATCCTTAATGGTTTCCACGACCCGAAGATCTGCCAGTTCGTTAATCCTCACTTTCAACGGATTCCTATCCAGAATGACAAAATCGGCTAGCTTGCCGACTTCGATGGATCCGCGGTGCGCTTCGTCGAAGTGCTGATAAGCGGCCCACAACGTCACTGATTTCAAAGCCGCATCGACGGGGATACATTGACCGGCTCCGAGGATATCACCGCTTCGAGTGCGGCGCGTTACGACAGACGACAGAATCCGGATCGCATTCGGGAGACCCACCGGTGCATCATGGTGCTGCGTGAAAATCATGCTTCGCATCAGAGCGGATCGGGCAGGGCTGATTCGCTCGGCCCGCGCGGGACCGAGAACCGAGTCGCGGTGCCAGTCACCCCAATAGAAACAGTGCATGCCAAACATCGACGGAATGATGCCCAACGCTTTCATCGCGTCGAGCTGGTCTTCCCGAACAGTCTGACAGTGGACCATCACGTCCCGCCGCTGACTGTCCAAACCGTGCTTCTGTTGTGCATCGCGGACAGCACCAATCATTAAATCCCCCGCGGCATCGCCGTTGCAATGAGCGAGGAACTGCCAACCCTTTCGATAACAGAGATCCACTTTCTTATTAATCTGCTCGTCCGGCAGAGACGCATATCCGCGATAGCTGGCAGCCAAACCATGAGGCGCCACATAATACGGCTGCGACAGAAAGGCCGTCTTCCCCTGCGGCGAACCATCTAAACTCAGCTTCACACCACCGATCCGATAACCATTCTTCCGTGTTTTAGAATGCCAGGGGCCATCAACTCCGAACGGTGCGTCACTGGCGGTGAGATCCGGATAGGACACCACATCGATCAGCAGTTTTTGAGATTCCGCTAGACGCATCCACGTTTTGTCGATGGTCACCAGCGACCGGCCTTCCTGGGCCATGGTGAACCCGTTGGCGGCATACAACTTCATGCCCGCCTGGGCGAGGGCGTCGAATTCCGCTTCACCGAACTTGGGGAGAATCTTAACTCCCGCCGCCATCCAGGCCGATTCCTCCAACACACCGTTGGGCGTCTTGCCGTCTGATTCCCGTCGAATCACTCCGCCCGGTGGATCTTTAGTTTCTGCGGCAATCCCTGCCAGTTCCAGGGCCTTAGAATTCAGCGTGCAAAGATGCCCTGACTGGTGAATAATGAGAACCGGCCAGTCCTGAGAAACACTGTCCAGTTCCTGCCGGTTCGGATGCCGCGTCTCTTTTAGCTGGGCATCGTCGTACCCGAAGCCGACGATGAACTGGTATTTCTTCGCGATGTCAGTCGCGGCCCATTTCTTAAGTTCAGCCTGCAGCGATGCGATATCGTTGATGACGTAATCGGGAGGCGGCAACAGGTTCGCGGATGCCGCTTGAAAACCAACATTGAAACAATGCCCGTGTGCATCAACAAAGCCAGGGAGCATGGCCTTGCCTCCCAGGTCGATCAGCTGCGTCGTGTTCCCTTTTAATTTCCAGACATCTGCTTTGGGCCCAACCGCGACAATCTTTCCTGCATGCACGGCAACCGCTTCAGCCGCAGGATTCCGGTCATCAATCGTGACAATGTCGCCACCATAGTAGATCGCATCCGGCTCGTCCGCACATACTGCGGCCGCCGAGAGGCCGCAGCTGGCCAGACAGAGAAGCCAGAGCAGAGACCTCAGGAGACAAGAATGCGGTACCCCGCGATGCCCAGACCGCCCCAGAGTTATGTGCACGGTATTTCACTTTCCTTTCTCGTAAGGTTTATGAATTCCAGACCTGATCAGCGCGAACGCGCTACTCAAGTGTGCACACCCACCACCCAAAGTTCAATTGACATCTTGTCACATTGCCTTGTCACAGGCCAATAATGACACCAAGGCTCCGTCCCGACGTTTCAAAATCGCCGTCAAAACCACATCCACATTAGTCGTTGAGCTCAAAGTAAAGCCCCTCGGTTCCGTCTTCCGGGATCTCTGCAACGAGACCCGACTGGGCAGCAATACCGTACTTCGCAGGGATCAGCGATTTCTGTTTACCAACGAGAGAACCGCTGCTCTCTTCCGGACTGGATTCTTCCTGGGAGATCTTCATGATCGCCACGGTGTAAGGTCCAGGTACCGCACCTTCCTCGGTAGGAAAGGCCTTCAGGTCAAACTCTCCCGCACTATTCGTCAGGGCAGACGCCGCAACACCGCTCCCCGAAGCACGGGGCTGAAACACAACAATGGCATTGTCGACGGGCTGGCCCTGATAGGTCACAATCCCGCTGGCCGGAACAGTTGCCGGTCGATCGGCATTCGAACCATCTGCTCCACACCCAGCAAGTAATACAGCCATCGCGATAATCAGCCAAGACTTTTGAGCGTGCCGCACATCGCCAATCTTACCGACATCTGTCACAAAACAACCTTGATGATAAAGCCTGGAGCCCGGAATCAATTTGACGCGACTCAACACAAGAGAAAACCTAGTACGCGGTGACCTCAATTGCTTGAGCCTAAAATTCACCTAACACCTCAGCCCCGGCCCGAGTGCCCAGAGCACCCCAAATACCGTAAGGGCTCGTCCCTTGTGTGGCGATATCGGGCAACACCGCGCCCTGATTTCCGGTATTGATATTATCACTAATCATCCGCACGGCGCCGTCGGCCATCAAAACCTGCACACCCCCTGAGTGCAAACTGCCAGCATTGAAAATACCGGAGCAAGCTTGGCTCCGGGAGCCTTGGGCAAAACAGCTCGCCGAGTTTGGCGGCGTGGAAGTGGAGAAGGCCGAGAAGAAAGCCGCCCCGTCACCCCAGCGGTAACCTCGCATCGCGTCACCTGTCGCAGGTCTGTAGGCGCCGTCCAGATAACTCCTCGTCCCCCCGTTCCACAAAGCCGTGCAGGCTGCCGGACTAATGGAAGCACTGGGCAGCAAAGTTTGAGCCATCATCCCGGGGCTATTGGGAGACATGGGAGCCACAATTTCCGACATCGCAATGGTGTTGCTGGTGCCGTCTGTGACATCACGGAAGCTATAACATTTTAGAGCACCGAACAAGCCCCGGCTTTCGACGACAACCGGTACTGTCGAACCGCCCCCTCCGCAGCCGTTTCCGGCATGGCTGTCGCCGCCACAGAACACGTAGTTCCGCTTGCCACGCGTGTTGGCCGCATTGAGGGGATCAACGTTTCCCGGATCGGCGGGACATTGCATCAGGGCAATTCTTCGAGTCCACGGGGCGCTGTTTGTCCAAGCGGGACTATTCCCCGTCAGGCCCGCAATTTCCTGAGCAATTGCGCCTTGCTCGAAATAGGGTAACAACATCACGACACCACTCGCCCGAGAGCGCTGGCCAGTGGTGGTATTGCCAACCCCACCACTGAATGGAGGAAACACATTATAGGTCTCGTGATAGTTGTGCAGAGCCAACCCAAATTGCTTTAAATTATTCTTGCACTGCGAACGTCGAGCGGCCTCTCGCGCCTGTTGAACAGCCGGCAGCAACAGCGCGATGAGAACCGCGATAATCGCAATCACCACCAGCAGTTCGATCAGGGTGAACCCCGCTTTGAAACGCCTGGACATAGAAATCAACTCCATCAATGCATTGTCATATCTTGAGCGAAATCGACCACGTATCTCGCCCCAAAGGACTCATTCACGGCAAGAAACGGTAATCTCCGATGCCTTAAAGCAAATTGTTTCGAACGGCCCAGGGACTACGTTCCGGCGAGCTGTATGTCGCCGGGATACACCCGGCGTTACGCGACAACCCCAAAGTTCATCGAAACTTAACACTTCTCTGGTAATGTGCAGCGAGAATGACGCCGTTCAATTGGACTAATACTCGTATTGGCTACCCCACCAAGGGTGCGGCCATTGTCGTAACCTATAGATGCAAAGCCCTTTAGAATCGAGACTACATCAGCGACCAGACCATCCGTAAGGACTCGGCGGAATGCCGATAACACGAGTGCTCTGCAATTAAGACTAGGACCTTTGAATATGGAAAATTCTCCTGATTCGGTCCCGGAAACGAAGCCTCGCTCGGTTCGGGAATTATCGCGAGAGGATTCTCGGGAACTTCTTGCCGTAAGTTGGGTGAAGGCGCAGCCTTCGCTGACAGCGTTTTTAATCGCCTCGACTCCCCAATTTTCCGACGCGGAAGATCTGTTGCAGGAAGTTGCCGCGGAAGTCGCTCGACGGTTTGATGATTACGATCTGTCGCGACCTTTTCTCCCGTGGGCTCTGTGGGTCGCCAAAATCAAAATTGCGAATTTTTATCGGGCCAGAGAACGCAGCCCGGTCAAATTCATCGGGGATTCCATCGATGCTTTAGGAGCTGCCTGCGACCGCGTCCAGGCCACACTCTCGGAAGAAAAATGGGCCCTGGAAAAGTGTCTAACAAATTTGACCGGGCGTTCCCGTCAGTTGCTGTTGCTGCGATATTTCGAGGATTTGACGCCGCAAGAAATCAGTACTAAACTCGGGATGACGGCGGGGGCGGTGCGAATTGCGCTATTAAGAACGCGGTCGGCGCTCATTTCCTGCGTGCGATCCACTCTCGCCAGCGCTCCTAGTTCCCATGGATAATACTGAGGGTTCCCGTGGATGATGCTGAAGCCTTTGAGCTGATTGACGCGCATCTGGACCGCGAAACTCTCACCGATGAGCAATCGGATGCGTTAACCGCGTGGATCACTGCGGATCCCCAGCGTGCGGATCAGGCTTTCTATCGAATTTTTCTGCACTCCTATCTCCGGATGCGGCTGCAATCCGGAATTCTGCCGGGCACGTCCGACCTTGCCACTCTCAAGGATTTCAACCTTGATGATCCGATCGGGACGGAGGCAGCACTCATTGTCGACCGGCAGCTGACTCCGATTGGAAAGAGCTCTTTTTGGCGCAGCAATGGTCTCATTCTATTCATTGTCTGCAGCCTCATGATCGGCGTTGCGGGCTGGGCGGGATGGTTCATTTTCAACAATGAATACAATAGTTCAGTAAATAAAATCTACGCTTATGAAGGCTTCGATTACCCCGCAACAATCCTGCCCGCGTCTGATGCCAAAGAACCCAAGTGGCCCACTTCCGGGGGATTGCAAGGTCTCGCCGGGGGTGTGGGCTGGTCGGAACCCTGGCAGGAAACAAACTCAAAAGTTGCGATAATCGTTGACTATTCACAAAAGGAAATGCACTGGAATGCCAATGACATGCGGAAGTTTGGCCCGCTGGGATACACTGACACCCACGGAAACGTTCTGCAATCGTCCGGGAATCAATTAAGAACCGCGACCAGCCCCCGCTCCATTTCCACCCGTCGATTCGACGCGAAAGCCTTTCCGGACTCGATGAAAGATGAGATGGGCCTGGGACGTGATGGCTCGGTCATCTGGTTCAGCTTTTTAGCACAATCCTCCTTAAGTACGGCCGACAACAACCGCTATTCCTATTTAGTAATTGGGTCGAAATCGATTGCCGGCTTACGTGTCGGGAAATTAGGCGCCGCGCCGTCCGGCAACTGGACAGCAGTGGGGCTTCTTACGGGCGCCGAAGTCAACTTGCGAACCAGTACTTTCCCCTCTGGCGAAGTCGTCCTTCTGGTCGCACGAATCATCTTTCGCCCTGGCCCTGAAGATGCTGTCGTCTGGATCAACCCGAAGCTCGACGCGGAGCCTTTAACCACAGACGCCGCCCTGCATCTCCCGGTTCCCGACTTCCGGTTCGGTGAAATCTCCGTCCATGCAAATCACTCCACAGATTTCGATGAAATCCGATTTGGTGGAACGTTTCGGGCAGTGACTCCCATTCGCTAAATGGCTTGAAAACCCCTGCTGCCGCGCGTCAATCACAGCAAAGTCGCGAATTGTGCTGCCATTGACTATCATGCGATGTTTTCCAACAGAGTATGAACCCGCTTGGAAGAGCTCGAGAGAATCGCCCGAGGCTACACCATGATTCGCACATTCTTCGTGATCTGCTTTTGCGTCCTGCCCATCGCCACAGGGGCAATTCCCGTTGCGGCGGAGGAGCCGGCACATCCGCCATTGGCTTGCGAACTGGAATCCAAGATTGATCCCCGCGGGGCTCCGTGGACGCATAGCGGTTGGCAAGACTTTGGCGTCGTCCGACTCAACGGTGTAGACGTCCGACAAACGTTGCCTGCCAAGCTGAATTTTATTGGTGGCGAGTGGCCTTACAACAATTCTCAGATCCCGTACTTGGTCTATATGCCCGAACGCCACCGGCTGTTACTCGCCGCTTCAGTGGATAAACCCACGGTCAAAGCGATCGTGGTCGTCAGCGATGATTTCGGCCAGACATGGACGAAGCCCCGCTGGCTGCACACCAATGCCGCAGGCGCCCCGGACGTGGGTATCGCCACACAACTGACCTACCTGAGCGACGGCAAGCTCTTGTTCGGCACGGAAAGTCGTTACTGGACGAGTTCCGACTTTGGCGAGACGTGGAGTGACTATGCTCCCGTCCCCACCGGGACTGATGGTAAAAGTCTGCATCAATGGGATCCGCTGCTGGTCGATAAAGATCCCCAAACGGGAAAGATCCTGCGCCTGATCGAAACCCGCTACAAAGGGAACGGCACATTCGACACCCCTGACTATTTCTCGCAAGGTTGCATTCGTTTCAGCAGCGATGAAGGCCGCACCTGGAGCCCCGAGATCAACGTGCCTCAATGGAAGGGGGCCAATGAAATCGTCTTATGCCGAGCCGCCAACGGAGACTTAGTCGCCGCCTGCCGCACCGATAATCCCAAACAGTTCCTGGGACGAGACAACGACCAATACAGCGGCCTGGCTACCTCCATTTCCAAGGACAACGGCGCGACCTGGTCCGAGCTGCACCATCTCTACTTCTGGGGACGTCACCAGCCGCATCTGCTGACATTACCAGACGGCCAAATCGTCATGACGTACGTGGTCCGCAATGGATACACACCCGACAAAAACGGCCTATGCAGATTCGGCATCGAGGCTATCGTCAGTAAAGACCACGGCCAGACATGGGACCTGGATCACAAATACGTCCTGGCTGCCAACAGATCGATCATGAAGGACCACCGCGAGAACTGGGGCTCACCTCAATCCACCTCGAGCGTGCTGCTCCCCAACGGTGACCTGCTCACGACTTTCGGCACAGGTGTCCGCAATGTCCCCACGCAAACGCTCTGGCTGATGGACGTAGCACTCGTCAAATGGCGACTCGGCAACCAGCCGATCAACTCCGACGACACGCTCCGAAAAGCTCCGTTCGAGTCCGATCTCCGGAACAAATTCGACCTCGATTCCGTGAAATAGGATGCAGTCCTAGACTCAACCATTGGCCCCAATAGCGGTCGACTGCAGAACCGAGCAGCGCCGCACGAATCAGCTCGCGCTGCTTGGCTCCCTTCAACCTTCTGTTCCCACTACATTCTTTGACAGTCCTATCCTATCTTCTGCCCTCTGTGGCAGTTAGGTACGAAGCCAACCGCTCGGCTGCGTCCCAGACCTCGCGCACCATTTCACTACGCTCGTTGCCATTTTTGTCCACTTCCTGATTCCGCGTACTGCGCATTCCATTGCGTCAGGCACCTTTAGGTGCAGCGACTGCCCCCTTCGTCATTAGGGTTTGGTCATTCATTCGGACTTCGACGTTCGTCATTTCCTTCCCCGGCCAACACCCCTCGCTTTGGCCATAGAAAAGACAAAACAAAATCAGCGGCGATTGTCCGAAAGATTCTCTCCCTATGTTTCATTTTTTATTCACGCGGCAGAGATCTTTCACCAAGAAGATTTGTGATAATTAGACAACAGAGACGCCGAATACTCGAATCTTTTTTGAACACGCTCTTTCTCCTTAGTGTCTATAACTCCTATGTGCCACGCGGCCAGAAAGCTCGGCCACCCGCCCCTGAGATTCCAGAATCTGGAGCCACTCGGCCGTTGAGATTCTCTATTAGTTACACGTGACACGCCGATAACACACTTGTATGATCCGATGTAAAATTCATGATATCGAGCCCAAGCGGTGACTCTGATGTCAATTCTTGTTGCATAATAGAGGTTGTTTCTTGACGCAATTATCCTAGTTCACATCACTTCAGAGGGCAGGCCATGAAATCACCAACAAGCTTCGGTCGGACAAGACGTACCCAGGGATTCACACTCATCGAGTTACTGGTGGTCATCGCCATCATCGCGGTGTTGATTGCCTTGTTGTTGCCCGCAGTGCAACAGGCCCGTGAGGCCGCTCGACGTTCGCAGTGCAAAAACAATCTGAAACAGGTTGGCCTGGCACTCCACAACTATCTGGAGACGTTCGGGGTGTTTCCGTACGGCACCGCAAATTCGTCATCCAATGCCGGAGATACTCCGCCATCACCAGCCATCGTCTTGAATCATTCTGGCTGGCCGATGCTCTTGCCGTACCTCGATCAATCGCCTCTGTACAACAAATTCAATTTTAGCTGGGCCACCGGTACTCGGAACGTCAACGGCGGGACGTTGGTGGGCAGCACCGATCCTGCGATCAATACGAATCTGAATCTGAGCAAAACCATTCTCAATGCACTGCAGTGTCCCTCGGACAGCGGGCGAAAAACTTACCCAACCGCCGACACCTATTACGGCTGCGGTGTGACGGATTCGGCCTATAATTCTTATGGATTGAGTGTTGTCACAGGAAATGGCGGCACGCTGTGGGGCAATTATGCGACCACCACCAGAGCCATGTTTGGGCCCAATTCGAACTGCAAAATACGGGACCTCACTGATGGCAGCTCCAACACCGCCGCAGTCATCGAGACCACTCTGGATGTCTATGACGGCAGAACGCAATCGTGGGCCTGTTCATCCCACGTGGGGCAAGGGATTAGCCTGACAACATCGTATGGCATCAACAACTTCTGGTGTTGTAACTGGCAGACGCCTATCAACCAACACTATCAGATGGGACGCAACGGCGAATGGGGCAGCCCGGGAAGTATGCATACGGGTGGACTGCATATCCTCTTGGGAGATGGTGCTGTGAGATTCATTTCAGAAAACATTAACACCAATATTCGCGCCTATCTGTCGCAAATTGCAGACGGCAATGTTCTTGGCGAGTACTAAAATCGCCTCGATCAACAGGTGAAAATCTCCGCCAGCGGGAACTGGCGGAGTTCTATTTCCAATCCGTTCCCAGTGCCCTGTCACGACCTAGTCTTGGGATTGAGTGCCACGGGCTCTGCTAGTGCCGGTAGCCTATCGAGTGTCCCGAAAAACACAGGCAGAGCCAGTGGCATCCAAACTCGTTGGTGCGACACAGCAATAGGTGCAGTAAAAAATGCTGCCATATTCACACTGAATCACATTACAATTGACCATGATCGGGTTTCGGAATGATAGTCAGAAGTCTGCATCAGCGCAACGCCCTGTATACCCTGTTGGTCATCACGACATTGTTTGGCTTGGGATGTTCAGGAGGCCAACGAAAGGCTCCTGCAGGTCTGCTTCCGGTCTCCGGAAAAGTGACCATTGACGGAAATCCAGCCGCGTTTGTAACGATGACGTTCACTCCCGAGCGAGGAACGAACGCGATGGGTGGTTACGCGGTGACCGACAAAGACGGTCTGTTCAAAGTCAAACATCTCTCTAACGTCAACAATCAGGAGGGGCTTGAGCCCGGAACCTACAACATTGTGTTTTCCAAATTGACGGCACCGGGTGGAGCCCCCATTCCGGAAGGAAAAACAGCGGCGGATGTCGGCGCCGTCGAATCCCTCCCTCATCACCTGTCGACCCTGAATCAAGACAGCCCGCTGTACTCGTTGAGAGTGGATGCAGCCAAAACCAACGTGGAGCTGCCCCTCAAAACCAAACGCTAGCCACACCCCGGGTTGATTACCTCCACGGCCGTGGAGGCACGACCGCCGGGCGAACGCCAACTCAAAGCTCCAGCGACTGAATTTTTGTTGATTCACAACAAGATTCACTTGCTGGAGCTTTCAGCTTGTCATCAGGGTCGCTTTGTGGCTCGCCTCCACCCAAAATTTGAGCCGGCCCAAAATTCTTTTTTTTCGCCCAGATCGTTGTCGATTTTTGTTTTCCTCATTCGTCTAATCGGTAACAGTGGAAAATTGCACCCCTGACACACCCACGAAGGAAGGAGCAAAACATGTCGATCCAGTTGATTACGCCATTTTTGTGGTTCAATCATCAGGCGGAAGAAGCGGCGAATTTTTACGTCTCGATTTTCCCGAACTCCAAAATAGTTAAGGTAGTTCGGTACGGAGAATCTGGCCCGGGCCCGGCAGGTTCCGCCATGACAGTCGCCTTCGAACTCCACGGACAATCGTTCCTCGCCCTGAATGGCGGCCCGCAATTTCAGTTTACCGAAGCGGTGTCGTTTGTCGTCAATTGCCAAACGCAACAGGAAATCGACACCTACTGGGAGAAGCTCACCGCGGGCGGGGCCGAGGTCCAATGCGGCTGGCTGAAGGACAAATACGGCTTGTCGTGGCAAATCAGCCCCACCGTGTTGTCCGAACTCGTTGGCGGCCCTGATCCGGAAAAATCAGGACGGGCGTTGCAGGCCATGATGACCATGAAAAAGCTCGACATCCGCGCGCTCCAGGACGCTTACAATCAGCCGTAACGAAATGATGCGGTCACGCACATTGGCACATTCGCCGGGGCCTTGTTTTGCAGCTCAAAACAATCTCTTTGCCGGCTGAGTCAGTAGCTCTTGCCGCAAGACTGGAACTGTCTGGGACTCCAATTCGCGAGTTCCATTCGATAACGACGTTACCCACGCCGACGCGACAATTCACAACTCTTTTTTCAAGGAAACGATGATGAGCACACCCAACGACGCCATTCCCGCCGGACGCGAACACCTGATCGCACATCTGGTTTGCGAATCCTGCTCCGACGCGATCGAGTTCTACAAGAAAGCATTCGGAGCCGAAGAACACTGCCGCATGCCTGCCCCCGACGGCCGCATTCTGCACGCCGAAATCCAAATCGGCCAAAGCCTGGTATTCCTCGCCGACGACTTCCCGGAATACTGTAACGGCAACAGCCTATCCCCCAAGGCCCTCAAAGGCACACCGGTGACCCTGCACCGCTATGTCCTCGACTGCGATGCAGCCATCAAGCAAGCCACAGATGCCGGGGCAACGATCGTCATGCCCGCCGGTGACATGTTCTGGGGTGACCGGTATGGAATCGTCGCCGACCCCTTCGGCCACAAATGGTCCTTGGCGACACACCTCAAAGACCTGACCGCCGAAGAGATGGAAGCCGGAATGAAAGCCGCCTTCCAGGAAGCCCCCCCGCAGAACTAAGCAATTGCTGGCGAAGCCCGACGGTTATCGCGGCTGGGCGGGTGCCTCTTGTGGCGAAGGCGACCGTGTCAGAAATCACCGACAACTCTTGGTTGTTAATGATTCTCTAACAGGGCCCCTTCGCCATTTTTTATTTAGAGCTGGTTTCAAAACTCGTAGTGTTAAGTGAACTGCGGAGTTGTCGACTTG
>JAZKFE010000480.1:0-8898 GCA_040386595.1 Planctomycetota bacterium
TATGTCTTTCGACTCTCGGTAGACTGAGCGGTTCGGCAGGAGCCTCACCCTCCCATTGAAATTCTCTCCCCCACTCAGAGATCTTCAACCAATCTACAGTTTTCCTTCCAGCGCCATCTGGTGGAAGATGTGCGTCGTCGATTCCTGATTCTTGAGCAACCAGTCGATCGAGGGCTCATTGTTCATGGCCTTGTGAATGGCCTTGGCGGTAGCGGCACGGTGCGTTTCGAACAGGATCTTGTGGTCGATTTCTTGATCAATCACGCTCGGATCCAGCCATACGGAAACGATGATTCCCAAGTCATCTGCTTTGCGTTTCGGGATGTCACCGGCACGGACAGCATCCAGCACGCCGTTCGCAATCGCGGCTTGCACTGTGCCCATCAAAATGTTGGTGTACTTCGTGCTCGTGACGGTAACCTTGCTGACCATCACGGTCGCCGGGCGCACTTGCACATCGCAATTCAAAATGGCGAAAACGCGACTATGTCCCTTGGCTTGATCACCGATGAGGTTCGCGATGGCATAGCCGACCGGACCATCCAGCTCACCAATAACCACTTCGGGCTCAGCCGCCGACCATGCGGGTTCGGCTTCCACCAAAGCTTCACCAGTACGCATTACAATTCGCTTGGGACCCACGCGTTTCTTGCCCATGTCGGCAGTTCCTTCAGTCGTTATCGATGATCAGTAAGAAAGAGGACGGTCCAGAAACCGTCGCCCTATTGGTGTAGCGTTTGTCAGGGTCGACTGTCGAGTCCACCTACTCGTAACCAGCTCAAAAGTGAAACTCGCCAACCCGATATTGCGGGTTCTTTGAACTTCTTTTCAGCATCGACACAGTCGATGGGTAGCCCAGATTCTTGAATCTGGGTGAGCGCAGCGAACAAGAGGTTGGAGTTTTTGACGATCGGTCACCATAGCAAGCTCATGGATGAGACCAAAATCGGTTGCTTTCATCCTGGTATCTGGTGCAAAATATTTCCGGTCTTTCAGACCGATTCGACGAACGACGTTCACGTATCGGAGAAGCCTAAACCTCTTGTTCGCTGCGCTCACCCAGATTCGAGAATCTGGGCTACCCAATCGCTTTGGGAGCCTGGGCGCGCCGATCGATTCCCAGCCCCGATGACTTACGAACCAACGCCATGGCGGAATGTGTTCAATCCTGCCAGATAGCTCAGGAAGCGTTCTTCGAACGACGGGATATCGCGGCTCAGACGTTTGCTCAGCGGCTCGGGTTTGGCGATTGACTGCAGATCATGCAGATAGTCCAACAGAATCTGCCGCGTCTCGGGTGAGCTATGATTCAAAAAGTGCACCCAGGCCCACGCTTCACGGTAGTCGGCTCGTTGCATCTGCTCGGTTTTTTCGAGCTTTTCGAGCCGTTCCAGATCGGGCCGCCAGCCGTTTTGAATGCCCAGCGTCAGCCGATGAGCATAGTCAGGCTGAATTCCGCCCGGCTTATCGCCAGCCACTTCAAAGTATTCCGCCAGGCCTTCGTCAAACCACAACGGCACAGATTGCAGGCAGGCATGCAACAATCCGTGAGTGTATTCATGACGCAAATCTTCCTGGATCCGATCTCCCCAGTAGGTATAGACGGCCAGTTCCTTCGGCGTCGCAATAAAGTAAGCCCGACGTGACGGCAGGCCCGGATGAGCCGTCTGAATGTACTGGTGATAGGCTAGCTCATCACTGAAGAGATAAACGACAACGTCTTCGGTCTTCAGCGGCAACTTCAAGGTAGTAGAAACTTGGGTCCGCAACTTGACGAGATCTTCAATCAGGGGGTGCTTGGCGGGCAGCTTGAAATCGCTCAACACCACCAGCTGATCAGCCCGTAAGGAATGTCGCCCCGGCAGACCAGCTTCTTTTTTCCCGGACAGATGGCAACCCGAAAGCGTGATGCCGACTCCGCAGACGACAGCGATCAGGACCATACGCCACAACGGTACGCGCGAACTCAGCGACGCAACTCGGTGTGAGGCGTTGTTCTGACTCAAAGATCGCTGGTCCCAACTCATCAGCTTGTATGAGCACTCCCTGGCGTCGTCAGAGCAGGGCCATCATTCTGCAAAGATGTCTGCAACCACCGCTGTTTCGCAATCTTGGCGGCAGACCGACGAGCCACCTGACGCCACAGACTCTTCCAGGTCGTTCTTTGCTGAGGCGTCAAATAGGCTAGTAAAAACCGCAAGGCATCCGTCCGAGTCACCAGAGGCAGGCCAGCCACCCCCGCCCACAACCGGGCCAAGTTCTGCACACGCCGCGGCCGCGGCAACAAGGGCCAACGCCAGACGCCGTCCAGATCAATCAGCCACAGGCTCCGTTTGCCAGCCTGTTCCGAGATCAGCACGTTCGTCGCCTTCAAATCACGATGATCGAAACCGTGACGATGCAAACGCTGTAGCTGCAGCCCCAATTGCCGACAGACTTCGCGTCGTGGCTGAAAGTCACCTGCAGTGGGCGAGCTCGTGGCAGCCGACAACAACCAGCATTGCAGAGAAGTCGCCGCTGGCACCGCTTCCGTCAACAAGTATTCGTGGTAGGCACCGTTGCGGGTACAGGCCATCACCGCCAGCGGTTGCGGGGTGCTGACTTGGAGCTGCAACAACGCTTGGCCTTGGCGAAAGGCGTTGTGAGCCCGGAAGGAACCCCACGATGTCACAAACCGTACCCACCAGCTGCGAGTGACCGTTTCCTTGCAACACCACAGGCCGGCGACTGTCTCGGATTCCGAATCCACCAAAGCGACGCGATGCCCGGGTTGATCTTTCAGCCACGCGCGGGCCCCCGCCAGCAGTAACTCGGGGGCGGAAACCAGGCGTTGCAGGCATTCGCTTCCCAAGCAGGCCAACCCCAGCCCATGAGTCGGTCCGTTGCGCATCACCGCCAATTCGGCGGGCAGACGATCGGGCGCAACGCGACGCTGCGACGTACGGGATTCCGTCGTCACGCGGGCGGGCAGCAGGTCGACGCTAGGAGCGGGCATCGGAATACGGGTCTCGGCAGTTGGTGACTGCGGCGACCTCAAGTACGACGACTGCTGTGCCCCCAGAAGCAGGTCTGCAGGGGACCGAACAGACTTCATCCTTGAAGTACTTCCCACGTTCAATCGGCAGCGATAGAGACAACGCTCCCTACCCAATGACGATTCACGCAGGGCTGAATTCGTTCAATGCACGAATCTTCCCAACTTTCCCCGTTTGTCGCAAGAGCGGAAAACGCGGCTTGAGCGACGCACAATTCCTTGTGGAGCAAAGCCTTACAACGCAACCAACGCCAGAGTATGGCGAAAGCACGCCTTGCGTTGGGAGGGCGTTCCCTATTTGGGCTGCAGCTGGCGGAGTTCAACCTCGAGATCGCTGTCGGAGGGAATCTTGCCCTGTTCCTGCTGGCGACGGAAATGCGCGACGAAATCGGCAATCACCGGTTCGACTTCTTTCCGCGCGGTATCAGTCATCCGCTCGAAGAACATGACGCCCTGTAAGTGGTCGAACTCGTGCTGCACGCAACGCGCGGCCAAGTCGTCCAACGTCATTTCGAAACCTTGGCCGTCCAGGTCAAAACCTTCGACCACAATCTCGGCGGCACGACGGACATCGCCATAAAGTTTGGGAAGGCTGAGACACCCTTCTTCCGCTTCTTCCGATCCCTTGCGGCGGATGATTTCGGGATTGATGAAGACATGTTCTTCATCCTTCTCCGTGGGATCGCCTGTCAGATTCAAGACGAAGAGCTGCCAAGGCAACCCCACCTGATTGGCGGCCAGGCCGATGCCTTTGGCCTCGTACATCAAAGTGAACATCTCGCGCACGACATTCCGCACTTGGTCGTTGATCTCGCGAATCGGCTGGGATTTCCAACGCAAAGCGGGGTGCGGGTATAGAACAATTTCCATGAATCGACAGCTACCAAAAAAGCCATTGAACGTTTCGAAGATCGAGTATACGCAGTTCGGGAAGATTGGTCGAGGTACGCCTCTGCAGCGGTAACCGAATTCCCAGTTGAGTCCTCAATGGATAGGATGATGTCGATATCTGGGCCAAACTGAAGGCCAAAAGTCCCGAAACTTACAATGGAGGAGAATACCTCATGTTAGTCTGGCAGAATCTGATCGTGACGTTCGTGGCAGCGACCCTGCTGGTCGCTGCGGACAATGCAACTCCGGTCTCAATCAAAGGCGTGCACCTGTGCTGCACCTCATGTTCAGAAGGGGCTGAAGCCGCACTGGAAGGCTTGAAGGGAATCAGCAAAGCGGGCACCGATCGCAAGACCAAGGAAATCACCTTCCAAGCGGCGACCAAGGCTGATGCGACTGAAGCCTTGAACTCCTTGGCCAAAGAAGGCTTTTACGGCACCGCCACCTTCGGCAAAGAAGAGCTGAAATGGCCCGACTCGGGAGCCAAGAAAGGCGAGAAGGTTTCCACCATCGTCATTGAAGACGTGCATCTGTGCTGTGGCTCGTGCGTAAAGGGAGCCAAAGAGGCTTTGGCCAAGCTGGCTGCCGGCACGGAAATCAACATCGATCGCAAAACGGAAATCATCACGGTGAAGGGCAAAGACCTCGACGAAGCCGACACCATCGCCGCTCTCAACAAAGGCGGATTCTACGGCAAAATTCAGCGCGCCGAGAAGAAGTAATCAGAACGATCTGCCAACAATGATTCCGAGTGTTTTTGGCCACGGGTCAGTGTCTCCGTGATGCAACTTCTCCTGACTTCACGCACCAAGGACGAATACAACAACACCCCGTCGAGAACTTATTCTCGACGGGGTGTTGTGATTTGATTGACGCTGCAACTGCACCGTTTGACGTTCGACTCGATTAGCGATTCAAAGCCGGAGCCAATCGCAAATCGGGGCTGATCAGTCGTGGCGGTGTTCGCTGTCGTTGCGGAACGGTGAAGGATGCGGGGGTATTCTTCGTCGCATTCTTCATCAACGGCAGATCTTGTCGCGATCCCGGATTCACCACCGGTGGTGAGGCCTGCTGTTGAATCACCGGGCTCGTCTCGTTTGGTGCGGCATCTCGCGGTGACAATCCGGGCTTGGCACTCTCCGCAGGGGCGAGGCCCGGTGTTCGCGCTGTCGCTCCATTCGCACTCGGTTCAGGCGTGTTCGACGTCACCGGCGTCAGCGAAGGTAGATCATCCAGGTTGTCCGACAGGACCGGCAAATCGTCCGGCAAAGGTGCTCGCTTCACTGCCGCTTTTGCCGCCGGCTTGATCTCAATGTCGGCCGGAGCAGCCGCTGCCGCTTTCTGCTGCGGAACAGGTTGAGCTGATTTCGCAGGATTTGAAACAGCCTTCGTCAGGGTCTCTTCTAACTCCTTGTCATCGACATAGCCTTCCGGGTCGTTCTTGAACGTGTCTCGGTTTTCGGCGTTCGCAAACAGATAGAGACGTCCCTGATACCACAGGGCCTGATCCAGCGAACCGGGCAACGATTTTTCATCCTCAAGCAAGGCGACGCCGTCCAAACCGTCGTGCACCGGAGCAAACAAGTGGGGTTCCTTCTCGAACGCTGCCTTCGCGGCACTGCTCGAGAAATGATACTTTTTCCCTTGATATGCAGCATTGAACTGCAACTTCGTTTCAATCAGCTGCCCCCTCTGTCGCAAGGCGACCGGGCAGAAACCCTTCAATCCACTCTTCTCGGTCGCGTCGGCCAGTTTCTTCAAGCGTTCGTCCACCGACATCTTGGACGCCGTTTTCACCACCGCAGAGGTCTCCGTAGCCTTCACCGTAGTCGTCTTCACTGTGGTTGTAGCTGCTGGTTTCACCGCTGGTGCGGCCACCTTACCAGCAGCTGAGTTGGTCGGCGTCTCGGCCGGCTTGAAGGCGGGGGGCGAGATGATTTTCACCGTCGGCTGAGCCACCGGCTTGGCCACTTCTTCCTTGGGTTCATCCTCAAAGGCAAACGGATCTTTCTCCTCAGGTTTGGCTGCATTCACTGCGGGTGTCGTCGTCGCATTCGGGGCGAGAACGGCATTGGCGGCGGGCGATTTTCCTGGAGTCAGCGTCGGACCGGCAGCCGGCGCACTGGGTGCCGCCTGTGCTGGAACCGCTGTTTCAGGGAGACTCAAACGTAGCCCACTGAAAGGATTTTCCTCAGGAGGAGCCGCCGGGGGTTCAACCGCAGGTTTCGCGACACCGGGATTCGCCACGCTATTCGACGCCGGGGCCGGAGCTGGGATCACCCCAGACGGTCGATCCGTCGGGACGCTTCCCCCTTGCGGCTTCGATGTCGAGTTGAGATCGAACTCCATGGATTCTTCTGGTTCATCGTCCAAAAACGGCACATCATCACGCCGACCGGGAGCCTGTGGCTGAACCACGGGCTGTTGCCCTCCCGAAGATTGTGGATTGTATTGCGGCGGATTCTGAATTTGTTGTTGCTGTTGTTGTCCTGCCGGACGTTGTTGTTGCTGCTGTCCCTGTCCGGGAAGCTGCGGCGGAATGACTTGCTGGCCCCCGGGACGTTGAAGCTGCAGTTGCGGTCCCGGCTGTTGCTGCCCGGCATTGGGTTGCGCAACAGCCCCCGGCTGGTTCGTCACATTCGGACGTTGGCCGTTATATCCCTGCGGCAGCTGGAGCTGCGGAGCGGGCTGCCCTTGTTGCACAGGCTGGGCTTGCTGGCCCGGTTGGACCTGCTGTCCCGGTTGCCCCGGCTGATAAGGCCGATAGTTGTTGGCGGGCGCTCCCCCAGGTTGAGCCCCATTAGGCTGCCCTGGCCGAGCCTGAGTTTGCGGCATTAACGGGCGTTGCGGAGGCATTGGCGGCCGGGGTGGCGGTGCCTTTTTCCCGAGAAACACACGCTCAAAGAAGTTCGGAGCCTTCTGCGGCGGCACCGCAGGCTGTGCATACTGTTGTTGCTGCTGAGGAGACTGTTGTTGTCCCCCTTCAAATTCCTCGTCCCCGCTGCCCGGTGCGACACCCGGTTGCGGTTCGGGAACGCTGAGCTCGCTCATGTCCATCGCCGGCATCTCTTGGCCACTCTTCTCATAGAGCATCCGCAATTGCCGCTGCACGTCGGTCTCCCCGCCGCCCCCGTCGTTGCCGCCTTGGGGTTGTTGCGCACTGGGGTTGGCAACCTGATAAATCGGGGCAGAGGTTCCCACCACGGTGCCACGAGCTGCCGCCGGATATTGCGGCAGATTGTTCGCCGCCGGAGCCTGCTGCTTCGCGGCAGGCGGTGCCTTCTGGGAAGGGACCGCTCGGCGCTGGGGCATTCCCGCGCTGATTTTGGTGGTCGCCGTAGGAAAATTCTGAGCCCAAGCATCCGACAACATCGGACCGTGCCACAGCGCGGTTGGCAGAACGCAGGTGATTGCTAATTTACGGATCGCGAACTTCATGTTCGACATTTCCCCTCCCCGCTGCAGGTGCGTATTGCTGACGCCGCGCAGTTTTGACATGCAAACCACGATTCCGTTGATTCGTCCTTGAATCATCCGGAACCGTGAGTATTTTGGGCCGTGATCCCTTAACGCGCTGACGAATGACCGCGTAGGCGGCAACGCGTCGACGTCGAGAATCACTGCCTATTCCTATCGTCGTAACGGTCGGATGGGTTGTGCCGACAGTAGCGAAAGTGCCAGAGAAACTAGGTAGAGCGCCGGAGAAATAGGAACAACCCGAAGGGCTCCTCTAACTTCACCAGTCTACCCACATGTCACGGTCTGAGCGTCCCGACCGCCACCGGGAGGCGACCGCTGCAACCTGAGTCGATTGCTTCACTTGTTAAGACTACGTGTTGAAAGATGTTGGTCCCCTGGGAGGGTGAGGCTCCTGCCGAACCGCTTGGTCATTCGATTCCCAGCAGACTTAGCGGTTCCGCAGGAGCCTCACCCTCCCAATGATTCGAAACACCACGAAAATCAACATCCTTGAGAGATGTGACTTTCGAAAATCCCTCACAGCCCCCGTTAAGCCCGAGGTAGACAAGTCGCGACGAAACTGAGATACCAGACTGATCATGAATACCAGCACTTCCGTCCGACGTCCGATTGGTAAAACCGACATCCTGGTCACCCCTGTGGCGATGGGCTGCTGGCCGATCACCGGGATCACGAGTCTCGGCGTGCAGGAAGCCGACAGTCTGGCAACCTTGCAAACGGCCTTCGATGCGGGCATCAATTTCTTTGATACCGCTTACTGCTATGGCTATGCCGGCGAGAGCGAGCAAATGATCGCCCGCGTGCTGCGGCCGCAACGTCAGCAATTGATTATTGCCACCAAGGGAGGCATTCACTGGGAGCAGGGGAAGCAAGTCCGGGACGCCAAACCCGAGACTCTGCTGAGGGAATGTGACGAGAGCCTCCTCCGCCTGCAGACGGACTACATCGATTTGCTCTATCTGCATGCCCCCGACCCGCAAGTTCCGGTCGCCGAATCGGCGGGGGCCTTGCGGCAGCTGCTGGAATCGGGAAAGGCTCGCAGCATTGGCGTTTCCAATTTCACGCTAGCCCAGCTGCAGGAGTTCGCCCAAGTCTGTCCGCTGTCGGCCTATCAACCCCACTACAACATGCTGCAGCGTGAAATCGAGCTCGAGCAGCTTCCCTGGTGCCTGGCCAATCAAGTGTCGGTCATCTGCTATTGGCCGTTAATGAAAGGGCTCCTCGCCGGAAAGCTGTCACGAGACCACGTTTTTGAAGCCCGTGACGGACGGCAGAAGTACCCCATGTTCCATGGCGAAGAATGGCAGAAGACGCAGGATTTCTTGGACGTTCTACGCCCCATCGCCGCCGAGGCCGGAAAAACGGTCGCTCAGCTGGTCATCAATTGGACAATCCAGCAGCCAGGCATCACGTCAGCCTTATGCGGAGCCAAACGCCCCGACCAAATCCTGGACAACGCCGGCGGCATGAACTGGAACCTCAGCACCGACCAA
>JAZKFE010000481.1:0-15751 GCA_040386595.1 Planctomycetota bacterium
TGAGGCTCCTGCCGAACCGCTAAGTCTATGGAGACTCGAAAGACCAAGCGGTTCGGCAGGAGCCTCACCCTCCCAGTGATCTATTTATGCTCTTTGAACCTCTGACTCAGCAGGGATCTTGAGGGACTTTTAACAACCGTTTCTCCATGACGTTTTCCATGCTGCAACGCAAGTCGGCCAGATTGCTGACGAGCGATTGGAAGTCGCCGCGGCGGAGTATCAACAGTTCTACCGAAGTGACGCAACGCACACTGGCGCTGCGTGCTTGATGTTTCAACAACGCCATCTCGCCGAAATACTCCCCCTGACTCAAGCGGGCGACGCTCTTTTGCTCACCGTCCTGCGTCACCAGGATCTCGACTTCGCCCTCCACCAGAATATAGAGACAGTCGCCGACATCACCCTGCTCAAAGACCATCTCGCCTGGTTCAAAGTGGGCTTGGGCGATGGCATTCTTTTCGGTCAATTTCAACTGCACGAAATCGGGGGGCAGCAAGAGATCAATAAACCACGAAATGCCGACTCGCAGCTTGCGATCCAGGCCCGGCAGTTTCCACCAATAAACGGTGCGCCAAAAGAACCAAGCCAGAATGCCAGAAAGTTTGATGCCCCAAATGATCTGGGCGACGGCCGAGCGGTGTCCCAGCGAACCCATTTTGCCGAGCCCGGTGAATTGGAAAGTTTGCTGTGGCTTGTTGTCGATTGATGCCAACAGATTCTTGGCCAGCAGTTCCGCTTGTCGCACCGCGTGCTGAGCGGTCGGCGGACAGAATCCGTCGGGGCCCGGACAGGGAACCAAGGCACAATCCCCCAGTGCCCAGACAGAAGTGCTGCCCGTCACCTGCAATGTGCCGTCGACCTGCAATTTGCCTCGCGCTTTGGGGAGCGCTAGCAGATCGACCAATGGGTGCGGTGACGAAGGGACAGTCGAGACGACCGTTTTGGAGGGGATCTTGTCTCCATTCTGCAAGATGGCCGCATTCTGGCTGGCAGTGCGCAGACGCGTCTTCAGGCGAATGTCGACACCGCGTTTACGCAGGATATTCTGGGCATATTCCCCCAGGTCCGGGGTGAGTTCTCGATCGAGAATGCGTTCCCCCGAATGGATCAG
The DNA here is from genome assembly GCA_040386595.1 of Planctomycetota bacterium. Lineage (GTDB taxonomy): Bacteria > Planctomycetota > Planctomycetia > Planctomycetales > Planctomycetaceae > JAKFVC01. Next base: position 1,112 of record JAZKFE010000481.1, read on the forward strand.
GATGACGTGGATTTCTTCGGGTTTTAACCCTCGATACTGCGGAGCCACTTCCCGCAGGAAGTCGTTCATTTCCGCGGCCACTTCCACACCAGAGAACCCACCCCCTCCGATCACGAAGGTTAGCAGTTCTTTGCGAGTTTCCGGATCGGGTTCAATGCTGGCTTCTTCGAGGACGTGAATCAGATGGTTTCGCAACGCGACGGCGTCGGCCAAGTTTTTGAAGGGAAAGGCATGTTCGTAGAGACCGGGGAGTCCTCGGAAATCGGTCACCGATCCCAGTGCCAGAACCAAATGGTCATAAGGCAGAATCATTTGCCGCGGCCGGAAGCCGGGGGAGAGTGAGACCGTTTTGTGCTCGAGATTGATCTCCTCGACATCGCGAATAAACAGTGTCGTCCGCGGTAGTAATCTTCGTAGGGGGCTGACCGTATCCAGGATCCCGATGCTTCCGGAAACGACTTCCGCCAGCATCGGTTGAAAGACAAAGTAGTTTTCCTTGCTGACCAGGATCACCTCGATGTCGGTGCGGTACTTCAATTTTTTCTCGAGGTGGATCGCGGCGTAAACACCTCCGAAACCTCCCCCCAGAATAATGATTCGCTGCTTTTGTAACGCGCTCATATTATGTCGAATTTCCGAATGACAATCAGCGGTGATGTTCGCGATGTGAGCTGTAGTGGTTACTTGCAGTCGCTCCACAGACCCGATAAGGGCCGCGGTGCGATTGACGTAACGCGTGTGTACAGCGACCTCATTCTAATCCGCGCCTGGCAAAGATGCACCGACGTCGGTGCCTTGAGGGCCACGAGAACCGGAATCTGAGGTTTTCAACTTTCTCCGTCCGGCGTTTTTTAAAGACCTTCGCAGTACCTTCGAATGGCACGGGGCAGTTGAGGTTGTCCTTCCCAGTGAACTCTGTGATGGTGGAATTCAGAAGAGGTTGCACCACGGAGACACGGAGACACGGAGAACACGGAGTAAGACGGCAGAAAGGTGGTCGCCATCAATATGGTGGCCAAGCTGAAAACGGCTGATTTATCTCCCCTCTCCCCGGATTACCGGGGCGAGGGAAGACATTCCTTCTCGAGACCGTCTCATCGATCGCTGCATCAAGACCACCATTCCACGGCCGTACCCCGGCAATGAGCCATCGGGATGTGTTATCGCCAGCAAACAAATTGAGGACCGGCTCCGCATTGTTTGAGAATGCCAACCAACGTTGACCCAATCTGTGTGAATCCGTGGCTAAAAAACTCTTCCCTAATTTGTTGACCGTGCTCCGTTTCTTTCAAAACTCTTAGATTTCCTATCGAATGCATCTGATGTGTTCTGCGTGTTTTACCTGTTTTGGTGATGGATTCGTCAGATTGATTGCCGCCGCGCAACTAGGCACAAGTAGGGCGGGAGTCACGGACGATGATTACCAGCAGGATCGGATTTGCCGTCTTCGGGATTGCTTAGCGCCTTGGGTATTGGGCGTACCGGAAATCGCACGTACGGTATTCAGGTCCTGACTCCTGCTTCGCTACTACACGATTTAGACACCTTCGCCGGGGCAAAATTTGATCCGGCGAACATATGCTCCGCGAGCAAGATGGCTGTCATGCCGCATTTTTTTGAGAAACGTGATCCTTGGGGGCATGGTCTAGGGTTGTGGGTGCTCGTCTTCATGGCGTTCACTCTGCCGCTGGCAGTCTGGGGTGTGTCGCACCTGAGGATGGAGAATGGCGTCGAGCAGTGGCTCTCGGACGACAATATCCAAACTCGCCAGTTCGACTGGTACAGCGAGCATTTCGCCACGGAAGATTCCCTGCTGCTGACTTGGGATGACAGCGCATTAGAGGATCCGCGCCTTGAAAAGCTGGCGTTACGGCTGCTGGGCACGACAGATGCCGCAGGAGTCCGCCGGGGTGGCTTGAAGCTGGTCCAATCGGTGCAAACGCCGGGACAATTGATCCGCAAAATGGTCGATGCGAAGATCGACCGCGAAGAAGCCGTACGCCGTGTGACCGGGGTGTTGGCAGGTCCAGGCCGAGTCTGGTGTCAATTCAGCACTGCCGCCTTGGGGCCGCGTGCTCGCAGTCTGCGATTTTTGAAGGAAGAAGCCTTCACCCGGTTCGGTTTGGATTTAAAGATCATCGATTCATTCCGGGAATTGAGTAGCGGTGAAGAAGCCGAAGCCGAGATTGCCGCAGATGCGGCGACCGCTGAAGCCGCAGAAAATCCAGCCGCTGAGATTGCTGTGGAAGAAGCCCCGGCACATGATTTTCAGGTCGCCTGGGCCAAGATGCATGCCTCTCCGAAGCAGGTGGATGAATTCATCGCTTGGGCAAAAACGTTAAAAATTCCTGTGGCAGGCCAGCGTGACGGCGAACCGTTGCTGACGGAATGTTTCGTGCATGCCGGGCAACCGGCGGCATTGTCCATTGCGCTGTCTCCCGCGGGACAAGCTGACCGCACCAGTACCTTGAAGCAAATTCGCAGCGAGGCGGAAGCGGTCGGAGTCCCGGCGTCGGCACTGCACCTGGGGGGCTCACCGGTTGCCGCAGCTGCTCTCAATGATGAGATCATGAAGGCCGTCTGGAATCCCGCGGCCCCGTGGTACCGACCCCATCAGCGGTCGGTCGTCATGTTCTCGTGGGCGGTCGGGTTGTGTTTGACATTCTGGCTATTACGAAGTGTCCGGCTGGCCGTCATTGTGCTGGCTGCGTCGTACTTTACGACATTGGTTACCGTGGCCTTGGTACCGGCCGGCGGCGGCACCATGAATCTGGCGTTGCTGGCCATGCCCACGTTGTTGCTGGTGGTCACAATGTCGGGGGCGGTGTACTTCGTCAATTATTGGAAGAATGAAACCAGTCGCGATCCGCAGACGGCGATCGTCCAAGCGATCCTTGCGGCTCGTATTCCCTGTTTGATGGCATCGATCGCCACTGCCATGGGGTTGATGCCGCTGCTGACCAGCCAGTTGCAGTTGGTGCGTGATTTGGGATTCTATTCGGCGATCGGCACGTTGATTTCGGCGGCTGTGGTGTTGTATGCCATCCCGGCACTGCTGCAAGCCTGGCCTGCGGTACCAGTTCCCGTGACGGCCGCGATGCGTCGTCCCTGGACAGGTCTCGCGCGGTTGATCGTGCGACATTCCACCGCGACCACTGTTGTCTGGTTAACCCTCTCCGCGATTGCCGTGTATGGTTTGTCGAACTTCAGGACCGAAACCAAAGTCATTCACTACTTCCCCAACAACTCACAGTTGGTGCAAGACAACAACTATCTCGAAGAGCAACTATCGGGGATCGTTCCGGTCGAGACTGTCGTCTCGTTTGGCCGGTCGGCTCGGGAAGAGCTGAACTTCGGGCAGCGGATGGAGGTCGTTCGAGCCATCGAGCAAAAAATGCGGGCCTTGCCCGAGATCAGTGGCACGATGTCATTGGCCGACTTCTTGCCGGTCGCTGAGACACAACCCACCACCACTTCGATGAAAGAGAAGCTAGCGTTCAACAGCCGGGCGAAGTCCGTTGAAGACCAGGTCCGTCAAGATCCGCAGACGCGTAGCTTGTATCAGGTGTCTAAAGCCGCCAGTGAATTCAACGCTGCCGGAGATGAACTGTGGCGGATCACCAGCCAGGTCGCTCTGATGTCGCGACTGGATTATGCGGACGTCTCACAGCGACTCGATGAAATTTGTCGGTCGGAAACGAAGTATCACGCGGACACACGCCATCTCGTGACCGGTCGAGTTCCCCTGTTTTTGGCAACACAACAGGCAGCGATTGAAGGTTTACTGTATAGCTTCCTGCTGGCACTGGGGCTGATTGCCGTCGTGATGATGGTCGCTGTCCGCGATGTGCTGGCGGGGTTGATGTCGATGCTGCCGAATCTGTTGCCGCTGGGCATCGTGTTCGGTGTGATGGCCTGGTGCGATATTCCGGTCGATCTCGGCACCTTGATTACAGCCTCGGTGGCGCTGGGAATTGGCGTGGTCGGCACCTTGCACTTGATGACGTGGTATCGCAAAGGAATCGTGGCCGGATTGTCGCATCGCCGAGCGATTGTGAAATCGCTGGAGCAATGTGGTCCCGCGTTGTGGCAGACCAATGCGGCCATTGCGGTCGCAATGCTGGTACTGACCCCCGCATCGCTGGTGTTGATCAGCCGATTCGGTTTATTAATGGGAGCGTTGGTCACGACGGCGATGCTGGTCGGCATTGTGCTGACGCCGGCGATGCTGGCCGGCCCGATGGGCTGGTTGATTTTACGTTCGGCTCAGAAGCAGCGAAATCGTCTGAAGGCGGTGACCGAGGATCCGGATCCCGAAGGGATGATTCGTCACGCCCCGCACGTCTTGCCCCCCAAACCGCAGATCGCTGCCGAATCGCGACCCGATTCCGCACAATTTGAGGAGCCTCGAGAAGTGCGACAACGCAAACGCCGGCGATAACTCAAGACCGTTGTTTTTCAACGCGTCTCACAAAATTGCCGGTGAGCTGCTCGTGGCGCAATTGGTCTCCAGAGGAGTTTCGCAGGGCTGATTTCGGGTACAGATGACTCACACGCAGTGAATTGCTATCGTGTTGAGCTCGTGTCGTCCCCTTTTCAGAACTTGATTCAAAGCCCAACCATGATTCTCGACCAACTTTCGCAGGCCGGCCGGTATGTCGCGACCCACCCAGGCTTTGCCGCCGCCTTCGAGTACCTGCGAACCGCCAATCTCGCCGAATTGACTGCCGGGCGACACGAAATTGACGGCGATCGGATGTACGTGGTTATCAATCGTGTGCCGGGGCGCGGCCGGGCCGAGGCCCAGTTTGAATGCCATCGGCGGTACATTGATATCCAATTCGGAGTCAGTGGGACGGACAACATTGCCTGGCGGGCGTTAGCGGATTGTTCGCAGCCGACCGCGGAATTCGAAGAAGCACGGGACGTGGGCTTCTTCCAAGACACCGCCGAAACTTGGCTGGTCGTTCCCCCCGGTTCGTTCGCTATCTTCTTTCCCGAAGATGTGCATGCTCCGCTGGGAGGCCAGGGGGATCTCGTGAAGGCCGTCATGAAAATTGCCGTCGACTGGAAGTAAGTCCGGTCGTCCGCGGCGGAGAACGCTCGTTCTAGAATCTGGGCGTTCACGCCATTTTCCGGTGCCCTGCCCTCTCTGCCTTCGCCTATTTTCTTAAAATCAGAGACCTGTAATTTAATACTTGTTCCGACAACTATTGTCTTGACGATCATTTCCTGTCGTACTAGGATGGAGTAAGCACTAGGCTATCTGAGTCGGGCTTATGGAGCCGACTCGTCGCTTCGTTGTCTTCGGAGTTAAAAACTGATGAATCCCACTGCAACTTCCCGTGATAATCCGCATGTCATCGTGATTGGTGGCGGCCCGGCTGGTTCGACTGCCGCGACGCTGATCGCACAAAAAGGTTACCGGGTGCAGCTCTTCGAGCGGGAAAAGTTCCCCCGCTTTCATATTGGCGAGTCGTTGATTCCTGAAACCTATTGGGTCCTGAAGCGACTCAATATGCTCGAAAAACTGAAGAACAGCCACTTCGTGAAGAAGACCGCTGTCCAGTTTATGAATTCCAAAGGCCGGGTCTCCGAGCCGTTTTATTTCGTCGAGCACAAACCGCACGAATCGTCGCAGACGTGGCAGGTGCGCCGCAGCGAATTCGATGAGATGCTGCTCAACAATGCCCGCGAGCATGGCGTTGACGTACACGAAGGTGTGCGTGTGCTGGAAGTGTTGTTCGAAGGGGACCGGGCCGTCGGCATTCGCATTCAGGAGGAAGACGGAACCCAGCGCGAAATACGAGCGGACGTCATCGTCGACGGCAGCGGACAAAGCTCGATGATCATGAGCCGGATGGGGCTGCGAGAATGGGATCCGGTCCTGAAAAAGTCCGCCTTGTGGACCTATTGGAGGGGCGCCTATCGTGATGAGGGTCACGATGTGGGCTCGACGATGGTCATTCAGACCGAAGGCAAGCAGGGGTGGTTCTGGTACATTCCCCTGCACGACAACATCGTGAGCGTGGGAATCGTGGCCAGCCATGAGTACCTGTTCAAGGATCGTGGCACGAAAGATCACGAAACGATCTACAATGAAGAAGTGGCTCGTTGCCCCGGATTGATTCCGCGTCTGGCGAACGCCACACGGGCGGATGAGTTCCGTGCTGCGAAGGAGTACACGTACCGATCCAAGAAGGCTGCCGGAGATGGCTGGGTTCTGGTGGGCGATGCCTTCGGATTCCTGGACCCGCTCTATTCGTCGGGTGTCTTGCTGGCGTTGACGTCGGGACAACTGGCCGCTGATGCCGTCGTTGAAGGTCTTGCGAAGGGAGATACCTCGGGAGCACAGCTCGGCCAATGGGAGCCGAACTATGTGAAGGGCATGGAACGCATGCGCCGCCTGGTGGTGGAATACTACGAAGGGTTCAGCTTCGGGCGTTTCGTGAAGAAGCATCCCGAGCATAAGGGCAGCCTGACCGACCTGTTGATCGGCGATTTGTTCAAAGACAGCCTGGACGAAGTCTTTGTGCTGATCGATGCCATGAAGGCGGAGCAGCAACCGCCGGCCATCGCCGCCGTGGAATAGTGATTCGCCTCGAAACACAGAGGCTTTCAACAAGTTTTTCATCACCGAATAACTCGCAGAGAGGCATCAAGGGATTCCCTTGGTGCCCCTTCGCGAGGTCGTTCTTCTCGCGTCACGTCCAGTGGCATCGTGCATGCTGTCCTTTGGGGCGGTGTGCTTGAGCGATACCATTTTTGATCGACAAAGTGAGCCTGCCATGTCGACCTCTGTCATGACCGAAAACACCCACCCTTGGCGTTCCGTCATCGTCTATCTCCTGATGCTGGCTGGAACGGTGGGCGGTTTCTTACTGGTCCGGCAATACGGTGAGACACTGCAATCGAGTGTGATCGTGCCTGCGGCCGAAGCGTCGAAAGTGGGCATCGCCCACCGCAACGAAGCCTTGCTGCATGTGCTGTTGGCCTTGGTCGCCGTGATTGTTGTCGGACGTTTATTGGGGACGTTGTTTCGCTATATCGGGCAACCGCCGGTCATTGGTGAAGTGATTGCCGGCATCTTGTTAGGCCCGTCGCTACTAGGGCTGATTGCACCGGAATTCGCCACGTTTCTGCTGCCGCAGTCTGTGGCTCCGACGCTGGGAATTATCTCGCAGCTCGGAGTGATTCTCTATATGTTCGTGGTCGGGATCGAACTAGATCCTGAGTCCCTCCGTGAGCGTGGCCATTCGACGGTCGCGATTTCTCATGCGAGTATCGTGGCTCCGTTCTTGCTGGGATCGATCCTGGCTCTGTTTCTCTATCCGCGATTGGCCGAACCACATATCCCCTTTACCGTGTTCGCGTTGTTCACCGGAGTGGCGATGTCGGTGACGGCGTTCCCGGTTCTGGCCCGTATTTTGACAGATCGTGGGATCAGCCGGACTCGGTTGGGAGTCGTCGCGTTGACGTGTGCTGCGACGGATGATGCCACCGCCTGGTGCTTGTTGGCGTTCGTGGTGGGGGTGGCTCAGGCGAAGGTCCAGGCGTCGATTCTGGTCCTGGTCTGGACGGCTCTGTACATCGCGGTGATGTTCCTGGTGTGCCGTCCCCTGCTCCGCCGCTGGGTCCATTCCTTAGGCGATCGGCCGACAACTCCGGGGACGATGGCGGTGGTCTTCGTGGCCTTGCTGACATCGGCCTTGTTGACCGAAGCGATCGGCATTCATGCGATTTTTGGAGCCTTTGCCCTCGGGGCAATTTTCCCGCACGATAGTCCGCTGGCCAAGGATTTGGTTCGCAAGCTGGAAGACACGGTGACCGTTCTGTTGCTGCCCGCATTTTTCGCCTTCACCGGAATGCGGACGCAGATTGGATTGGTTTCTGGGATGGAGCATTGGATGTGGTGCGGACTGATCATCGCCGTGGCCACTGCCGGAAAGTTTGGCGGGACGTATATCGCCTCGCGTCTGACTGGTCTCGACCGCCGCGAGTCGGCCAGCCTGGGAATCTTGATGAACACGCGCGGCTTGATGGAATTGATCGTCCTCAATATCGGTCTGGATCTGCAGATCATCTCTCCGACGGTGTTTGCCATGATGGTCATTATGGCCGTCGTCACCACCATGATGACCACGCCGATCTTCCAGTTCATCAATCGCGGGGCCACTGACAGTTCCGCGAATCCCGCCGCGTCTGTGTAACGGAGCGAACGCGAAGTTAATCGCTGCATTGAGCTCCTGCCTACATCCCCGCACCTAGTGCTGTGTCACAGCGAAGAATTCGGATTGCGTGCCACTGTTTCACAACTGAGTACAGTTGTGAAACAGTGGCACGACAATGCTGTGGGGAGTCGATCCGAAATCTAAGATGTGACAATGCACTAGTCCTGTTCAAGCGCCTGAGTACCTTTGTGTGTTTTACACAGTCGACTTGGCTTGCATGCGGCGACAGAGCTATACTGATGGACCTCTCGGATTTTGCTGGCGGTGCTTGGTTTCTTGGCCAGGCGATGAAGCCAGAATTTCGTTCTCTGGGGTCGGAGTGGTCTTATGCAGCGTTTCGTTTTGCTGTTCATTGCGGCGATGATCTGTTCCATTTGTCGAACGTCGATCGCCGCTGACCCTGGACCACTCGGTCGGAAGATTGATGGTTTCAAATTGCTGGACTTTCGCGGTGCCGCCTATGACCTGGCCGGCTCGAAAGATCGCGACATCATTGTTGTGGCCTTCCTGGGAACGGAATGCCCGTTGGCCAAACTCTATGGGCCTCGGTTGGCCGAGTTGGCGGCGCAATATGGGCCGCGGAACGTTGAGTTCGTCGCGGTTGACGCGAATGAACAGGATACGCTCGCCGAAATGGCGCAGTATGCTCGCGTCTCGAAAATGGAGTTTCCTTTTCTGAAGGATCCTTCGAATACCGTTGCGGACCTGTTGGGGGCCGTTCGGACCCCAGAAGTTTTTGTCCTCGATAAAAATCGTGTCGTGCGGTACTGGGGCCGGATTGATGATCAATTTGGGATCGGGATTCAACGTAACGCCCCGCAACGCAAAGATCTCGCGGTGGCGCTCGATGAACTGTTGGCGGGTCAGGCTATTGCCGTTCCCGTCACGCCGGCGACCGGTTGTCATATCGGCCGTGTTCATCGAGAAAGTCCCAAAGGTGATATTACCTATGCCCGGCATATCGCTCCGCTGATTCAAAAGCATTGTGTCGGTTGTCATCGATCTGGGGAGATCGGACCATTTGCGCTGACGTCGTACGAAGATGTCGTCAACTGGAGTGCCACGATTCGCGAGGTCGTCTCGGAACGGCGTATGCCCCCGTGGCACGCTAAGTCTGATGCGGGGCAATTCTTGAATGACCGGCGTCTCGATCCGTCGGACGAAAAGCGGTTGTTCGATTGGATCGACAATGGGATGCCATTGGGCAATCCCGCAGAGAGCCCTCCGGAGCGACAGTTTACGGACGGTTGGGAGATTCCTAAGCCGGATCTCGTGTTGGAGATGTCTCAGCCCTATGAAGTTCCTGCTACGGGAACGGTCGAGTATCAGTACTTTTCGATTAAGCAGAAGTTTGATGAAGACAGATGGATTTCCGCCGCGGAGGCTCGTCCCGGAAATCGCGCGGTCGTACATCATCTCATTCTGTTTTATGCCCCCGCTGGTTTTAAGGGACGAATTCAAGAAGCGTCGTTAAAAAATTCCCTGGCGACGTTTGCTCCGGGGATGCCGGCCTGGCAAGCCCCACCTGGCGTCGCGAAACGAATTCCTGCCGGTGCCAAGCTGTATCTCCAGGCGCACTACACGCCCAATGGAGTCGCGACGACAGATCTGAGTCGAATCGGGCTGGTATTCGTCGATGCCAAACAGGTTCAGAAGCAATTGAAGATCGATGCGGCGGTCAATTTTCGTTTGCAGATCCCACCACAGACCGACAATGCCAAGTTCAATGCCGATTTCCGATTTGGCCGCGATGTGCGGCTGGTTTCGCTGATGCCGCATATGCATCTGCGGGGTAAAGCATTTCGTATCGAGTCCGAGAATCTGACGGGCGAGCGCACACTGCTGTTAGATGTGCCGCGTTATGACTTCAACTGGCAGAATAGCTATGTGTTCGCGCAGCCCATCCTGATGCGAGAAGGATCGAGGTTGGTCTGCACGGCGTGGTACGACAACTCGGATAAGAACCCGGCGAATCCCGACCCCACGCAGACTGTGGGCTGGGGGGATCAGACGTGGGAAGAGATGCTCGTGACGCAGATTGAGACCGTCCTGGATGAGCAAGATTTGCGTCTCGGTATGCCCCAGGTGCAACCACTCTCGGACGGCGAATACGAAGCGGAATTCGTCTATCACCCCACCATTAAGGCCGAAGCGGTTTACCTTGCCGGCACTTTTAACGAATGGAAACCGGCCGGCCACAAAATGGACGGACCTGATAGTCAGGGAAATTATAAGACGAAGATAGAACTGAAGGCTGGCGTCCACGAATACAAATTTGTCATCGACGGAAAAACGTGGCGAGCCGACCCCGGTAACCCTGAATCGATGGGCATGTACGCCAACAGCGTGCTAAAAATTGTGTCGAAATAGGATCGATGACTGGAAGAGTTTTTTCAGTGACCGACGACTATAGAAAAACACGGAAGGGAGAAAATGTTTTCTCCCTTCCGTGTTTTGTTTTGCGGTGGGGCTGGCTGTCAAATGCGCCCTGCCCCTCTTGCGATATCAATCAGTCGCTGGTGGGGCGCGGTGGGTTGGCCCAGTGGCCTGATGGGTCTGAGCCCGACACGATGACGCCCTTCTGGTTCCAACCCAGCCCGGCTCGAACATCGGCTGCACAGTATCGCAGCGTGATTCCGCACCGGCGGCGGTCAGAGAGATTGGCTTCTGAGCCGTGGAGTAACAGGTCGGAATGCAGCGAGACTTCACCCGCTTTTAATTCGTCCCAGACGACTTCGCCGTATTGCTCGGCGTTGTCGATCGTTTGGTTCAAGACGTTGTGTTCCGAAGGATCGCTGGGGCGGAAGGTCAGGTGTCCCACGTTCTGCGAGCCGGCAATGAACTTCATGCAGGCGTTCTCGCGGTCGGCATCGTCAATCGCCAACCAGACGGTGACCGCCTTCGACGGCGACAACGGCCAATAGCTAGCGTCCTGATGCCAGGCCACCGGCTTACCGTCGCGGGGCATCTTGCAGAAATAGTGCGAGCCCCAAGCGATCAGATCCGGCCCCAGCAGATCTTGCACGACGGAAATCAACCGCGGGTGAGTCAACAAATCGTAAACTTTGCCGTACTTCAGATGGGCCGTGCTGATCGAGTAGCTGTCGCCTCCCGCGGCGAGCACCTTGGCCAGTAGCTCGTCGAAGTACTCGCGATTCGCTTGCGCTTCGGCGGGCGAAAAGATCTGGATCTCCTTCACAAACCCGTCGCGATTGAATTGCGCGATCTGGTCTTGGGTGAGGACTTGGGGATTGGCTGTCTGACTGGGATGAAACTTCAGATCCCGTTCGACTTGTGCTAACGAATCTTGATCGAGGACGGCTTTGAATTCAGATTGCATGACCATGATGTAGATCTCAACTGAGGACGCAGAATCGAGAATGGGATTTTATCAGAACAGGGCGTAAACAGACCGGATGCGGCCATGGATGGGACGTCTCGATGCTCGGAGTAATCGGCAGAGGCTCCCATTGTTGTCTTGGCCGTGTTGAGAATAGTCATCAACTCTTCCAGGCGACAAGGGCAAGCTTGTTTTTTCCACTCCCGGCATGTGACAATCTTATGCAGGGCTCAATCGTTGATGTCTGGTCAGTAGGTGGACTTTGTTCTAGCACCTGGATCGGGCCGAGAACGGGATTTCTGGATTACAAGCGTCATCGTCGAGCACGTTGTATTCTGCGCCGCGTCGAGTCGAGGTCGAGTTTCCTTCGAAAAACCATCTGTTTGGAAGGTCCAAGTGCCACAATGAAGCCCATTTTGTTCTGTGTCAGTCTCACCATTTTGGCGTGGGGCTTCACTGCTTTAACGGCAGCTCAGGGACCAGGAAAGCCCGCGGCAAGCTCGTCATCAGAGACTCCGGCGAAACCGGTCACGCCGAAAACCAAGCCGGCTCCGGCGGAATCGAAACCGGCTGCGGAGGTTATCGTATTGCCGGTGAGCGAAGCCATTGTGGGTGAGCGATCTGCCGAAGATCTGGCGGCCATTCAGGGATTGGTCAAATCGTTCGTCCAGTCCTTTAACGCGCATCAACCGGCCGCGGTTGCCGAGCTCTTTACGCTCGATGCCGAGATCATTGATGAGGCGGGCCGCGGCTTGCAGGGGCGGCCGGCGATTGAGAAGGTGTTCGCAGGATTGTTTAGCCGGCAGCCCGAAGCGCGGATTCACGTGAAGGTCGATTCGTTGCGTTTTTTGGGGAAAGTCCTGGCCACCGAAGAGGGGCTGACAACGACTGTTGGGGATGCCAAGCCAGGTTCTCCGGCCGAGGTGAGTCGCTATGTTGTGACTTACGTCAAACAGGGCGAGACCTGGAAAATGGCGAGTGCCCGCGATATCCCCGATCTCCCGCGGACTGCTGCCGAACATCTGCAGGAGCTGGAATGGCTTGTTGGGACCTGGGTCGATGAGAACGGCGATTCGCTGGTGAGAACGACGTTTCGCTGGTCGGACGACAAACATTTTCTCCTAAGCGATTTCACCATTCAGGTCGGCCGGAATCCCGCGGTTAAGGGAACGCAACGGATCGGTTGGGACCCGCGAACCAACGAGCTGCGGTCGTGGACGTTCGATTCCGATGGTGGCTTTGGTGAAGCCGTTTGGACCCGTGACGGTAACCGCTGGATTTCGAAAACCACCGGGGTGACTCATGATGGCCGGGTCGGCTCGGCCACGAATATCTTGACTCAGGTCAGCAAAGACCTCGCGACATTTCAGTCCCGAGATCGCATTTCCGGCGGAGTTGCTGCCCCGGACATTGTGGAAATTCCGATTGTGCGTCAACCCCCGCCTCCCGCCGCACCGTGATTCGGCATTGTGGCCCGATGTTGTGACACTTTGCGAACTCACTGTGTGTGATCATTTTCCTGAGGGAGAACTCAGTTCATGAAAAAGCTAATAGGTTGGGCGGTCGTTGGAACGGTGGCGGTTTTGGTTTCGGCCAATGTCAGCTTGGCTGGCCGCGGAGGCGGATTTGGTGGTGGTTTCGGTGGCGGCGGAGCGCATTTCGGTGGGGGAGGCTTTGGCGGTGGTGGCGGAGGAGGCGGCTTCCACATGGGTGGTGGCGGCTTTAGCGGAGGATTTGGTGGCGGTGGCACCCATTTTGGAGGTGGTGGATTCGGCGGTGGCGGAGCTCATTTTGGGGCTGGTGGCTTCGGTGGCGGAGTGACTCGTCCTGGATCGATGTCTGAGTTTCACCCCAATAACACGGCCTTTCACCCCTACTCTGCTTTCGGTAATACAGGCGGATTCGGACACATTTCGGGCGGCTTTGGAGCGGGCAACCGTCCTTTTGGCGGCAATGACACGAACATCCACATCAACCCTAAGGTGGTGAATAATTCGTTCAACCGCGTGGGTGTAGGCATGGGAGTCGGGATTCGTCCTGGCTTCGGGGCCGGTTCAGGGATCTATGCTCGTGGGGGCTACGACAAGCTGCAACCGGGGGGCGGGATGCTCGGGATGCATTCCTACTACCGACCGAATAACTATGGTGGCTGGTACCATGGCAGCTGGCACAACAACTGGAATCGTCCCTGGTACGGTCGTCCCGTGGGTTGGGGCTGGGGTTACGGCGGCGCGTTTGTGACGGGAGCGTTAATCGGAGCCCCCTGGAACTGGGGCTATTGGGGATACAGCAACCCTTATTACTACTCAGACTCTTCTGCACCGGCTTACCTCGATTATTCGCAGCCAGTAGTTTCGGCGGACAGTTCGGCAGACGCAGATAATGGGGACAACTCGCAACCGCAATCGGTGGTCGCAGGGCAGGCCAATGTTCCCGGTGTTGCCGTCGATCAATCGTCTCCCAAAGACGAGGCGATGCAGCTGTTCGATACCGCACGCGGCTCGTTCCGCGAAGGCAATTATGCGGTGGCTTTGGGGCAGATCGAACGGGCACTGTCCAAGTTGCCGAAGGACTCGGTGCTGCAGGAATTTCGAGCGTTGGTGCTGTTTGCTCAAGGCGATTACAAGGGAGCCGCGGCTCCACTGTATGCGGTGTTGTCTGCCGGTCCCGGCTGGGATTGGACGACGATGATCGGTTTGTATGCCAGCATTGATGTCTATACCGAACAGTTGCGAGCCCTGGAGCAATATCGCAAGACGAATCCCGATGCCGCCGACGCGCGGTTCGTGCTGGCCTATCACTATCTGACACAGGGGCATTCGGATGCGGCGGCGAAGGAGTTGAAGAAGGTTGTGGAACTGAATCCGCGCGACGCCTTGTCGGCGCAGATTTTGAAGTCCTTAACAGCACCGGCTGCTGGTACTAGTAATGAGACTCCGCCGATGCCGGCTACTGATGCCGACACTGACCTGAAGCCCGCAGACCCAGCGCCGCCTGCGAAGCCGTTGGATCTCGCCAAGTTGGTCGGGAATTGGACCGCCAGCCGCGACGATGGTTCCAGCTTCTCCC